>JASGFT010000006.1:0-53199 GCA_047605425.1 Burkholderiaceae bacterium
TGCTGCGCGCCATTCGCATGTAGACAGAAACGAAAGCTCGGTTTCGACGCAACTTATTGATCTACAGGTAAAATGCGCAATAACTCAGTCGGAACTTCAGTCTAACCCATCGTTGCAGCGGACGCTTGACCCGTCCGCGCGTCCGCTGCCGCGAACGCACGGCCGCGTCAAGCGCCCTGAACTCAAGCATTAGCGAGCACAAACGAGCACCGCAAGAGTTCGTGGCGGAGAGGGTTGCCGCCGGTTCGGCGATGTCAATCTTTGACATTTTCTGACAGACTTCTCCCATCCTTTAGGAGTCGCACCATGGGCATGAACGTCAATCTGACTCCCCAACTCGAAGAGATGGTCCGGGCTAAAGTCAGTTCGGGCATGTACACCTCGGCCAGTGAGGTCGTGCGTGAGGCTCTACGTCTCATGGAAGAGCAGGACCGTCTTCGTCAACTGAAGCTGGAAGAATTGCGTCGCGAAATCCGCAAGGGACTGGAGAGTGGCCCAGGCGAGCCGTGGGACGCTGCCGAACTCAAGCAGAAGGCGCGCTCGCGTCGCGCATCGAAGGCCGCTGCATAGATGCCTCGCGTCATCACATGGAGCACGCAGTCTCCACCAGCGCAGTGGCTCCAACTGCGCGATCTGTGGTGGCAGTGGCATATCGTGCGCAGCCTGGCTGCCATGGGCGCTATGGCCCTTGCCATCCTCTCCGTGCTCGCCTTGCTGCCCCGCCATCATGAGAATGCGGCCTAACCCTTCGCTCGAGCGCGGACCTCTACCGGCATGGCGCCGCGAGGCTCTCGCTGACTACTATCCGCCTCGCCGTGCCAGACCGGCGGCGTTCGCTCAGCTCAAACGTTAGCCGTCATGAACCGACCATCGCTGTCGATCAAAGCAGACCCCCCCCACTCGTTCTGCGGAATCGGCTCGCTGCCCGAGACATCACGGTGCCGCATATCACTGAGGGAAGAACGGCTCAGCATCGCGACAGACCAGATTTCGTTGTCAGCTTTGCCGATCGCTGCGTCGGTATCGAGTGCGTCGAGGCAGTGCCGGAGGAGTGGTACGAGATTGCGGCTATCAGGGAACGCCACTTTCCTGATGCTTGGGTCTTCGGCCAGATCTTTGGTCTTCCACGAGGCAGGCGAGGAAGCGAGGCGGTCGATGGCGTCAAGGACCTCGGTACGAAAGGATTCTGCTGCCTTGCGACTCCGAGTCTGGTACCACTTGAACGATTCGATGATGTCGACTTCAGCCTATTCGCTGAACCGTACAGGAAGGTGGTTCACAATGCGAGAAGGCGGTTCCGAACCTCGGTCCACGGAACAAGACGAGCCCTGCCAGCTTCGATGTCTTCCTTTCGGCGGCGAATCTCGTCACGCCATGCCTCGGCGATGCTTTGATGATCCTCGTCCTCCAGAAGTCAGGCCGGCGCCAACGGAGCACGCGCTTGAACGCCCCGACGCCTAACTCAGCCACCCCGCTGACGTCCGCCGACTGGTCTCGTCACCCGTCGTCGCTACGCATGCCGAACGTCATGCGTCATAGTCCTCGAATTCGGCACGGCCTGCCGCAAGATGCCAGCCTTCTTGCGGTTCTGGCAACGCAAGTCTGGTTGCACACTTATGCCACTGAAGGCATCAACAGCGATGTCGCTCGATACGTACTATCCGAGTTCACTCCTGACCGGTACGCCGCACGACTGCCTACCGTTATCAACCCCGGCGAAACGTCTGCGTAAAATGTTGCTCAGCTAGGTCGCAAGAGGCTGCACGATGATCGTCGGTATCGGCTGGTGTGTTCTCCGTACCTCTCGAAGTGCGTATGCGCACATGAGTGACGCGGACGCGATCATCATCGACGAAGCCATCGATGAGGCTGACGCCAGATTGTGGGCGTCCTTCCGCGAGTGGATGGCGGCGAAGGGCTCCCCTTGGTTGCTGTGGACGTTGCATGAGCAACATAACAACCACCAAGGCATGCTTCAGGTGTACCTGTCGAGAAACCACAGGGCGTCGCCTTTCTGGGATATGCTCGAATGGATCGCGGAGCACGGCCCGGGCAGTTACGGGCTTTTCTACGTCAACGACGACGAGGAATCCGAGATTTCCGGAAACGTATTCCGAGTGCATCGGATCATGAACGGCCGGGTCGATGAGCTATCCGACCCATTCTTCGGGCCAATAGTGCCCAACCTCGAACCGGAGCGTCGCTGACGTCCCGACATGCCAGGCGACGATTTGGGCATCAACTGCCGCGGAGCTTTGGAGTCACGTGCGGATGGAGGTCGTCAAGAGATGAAAGTAGAGCTTGTTCCCATCACTCCCGACATTCGGGCTGCCTGTGCGGAGAATCCGAAAAATGAGATCGCTCCCGCGTTCCGCAACAAGGGGTATGCGACAGGCGCAGTTCATTTGATTCTAGAACGTGCTTTTCAACATGCTGCGGTCCAGTCGGTTGTCGCGCACACGCTGCCCGAGAAGAATGCTTCCAACGCGGTACTCTCGAAGTCCAAATTCGTATTCGAGCGGGTCGTGGATCACGGCGCGGACGGTTCTGTTTGGCGCTGGGTGCGCAGTAACCGCACTTAGCCATCACTCCAGCAGACATTCGACCCTGTCACCCGCGCGCGGCCGTTTTCGTCGGATGCGGCTGAGCTTCGGCTGTAGGTGAATCGTCGCGTACAGTACGATGTTCATGTAAAGAATATCGATGCCTGGCTGGCCGCTCCAACGGATGGTCGACTCAGTCCCCGCGCGGCCTCATGTTGCCATCCGCGTCAACCGTCGTTGAGCTATAAGTTGTCCCGCTATCCAATGAAGCAGCTCGTTTTCGTATTCGGAACGCTGAAAGAAGGCTTCCCGAACTTCGCCACGAACATGGGGAAAAGACTGCCCGGCGTGTTCCTGACCAGACAGCGGTATCCGTTCTATCTCGTAGGAGAGCGTCATTCACCGTGGCTGATCAATCTGCCTGGTGAGGGAGAGCGGATCCTCGGGCAGGTCTTCGAGGTCGATCAGGCCGCGCTCGATGCGATGGACAGGTTGGAACGGATCACTGAACCGGACGGCTATCGCAGGATCGTCGTGGAAGTCGAGTCCAGCGCGGCGGGCGAGACGAAGGTGGTCGCCGCTTTCGCATATCTGAAGCAGCCGCAGCACTATGTCGCGACTGAGGTGCGCTCAGGACCGCTCAGCGAGTACACGCTCGAACACGCGGCGCTCTACCGGCAGCGGACCTGACCCTCTCAGCCGGCTTGCTGCCTCGTCGGTCCGATGAAGATCCGATGAATTGCTGACAGAGTTGCCTGCGCTGCTGTCGACTCCGTGGAGGCGGACGGTGTTCTTGCCAGCCTTCTTCGCGCAGTACAGCGCCTGGTCGGCACATTCCAGCAGTCGGTCGGCTTGCTGTCCGTGCTCGGGCCCGCATGAGATCCCGATGCTCAGCCCGATGGAGATGCGGGCCGTATCGACGTCGAACGGCAGCGCCATTTCCGCGATCAGCCCCCGCGCCAGCGCAACGGCCTCCACGCCGTCCAATCCGGTGGACAGCACGGTGAACTCGTCTCCGCCAAGGCGGAAGACACGATCCGATGCGTGCAGGGAAGCCTAAAGGCGCACGGCGGTTTCGCGTAGCACCATATCGCCCACCGCATGCCCGAGCGTGTCATTGACCCGCTTGAATCGAGCCAGATGCATGTAGAGCAGCGCGAATTTTTCGCTTTCGTGGCGCGCCCGTTCGGTGGCCAAGTCCAGACTGGTGGAAAAGGAGGTTCGGTTCGGCGGGCCGGTCAGATTGACCACCTCCGCCAGACGCTTCAACTGTGCTTCCAACTGCTTGCGATGCCCGATGTTGCGTACCGAGACGGCATAGCCGTCCGGCCCTTATCTTCTGCATCAGCACCGCGAGCGCCGGCACATCGTCGGGATGCGTCAATTCGATGGCTCGGCGCCCGACAAGCTCTTCCGGCGTATAACCGAGCAGATCCTCGACCGAGGTCCGGATGGTCACCGCGGCCGCGCCGAACATATGGCGGGCCGCGCCGCATAGCAGATCGAAACGCGGGTTCGACAGATCGACCGCCTCCATGCCGCCTGCGGGCGCGTACCTGCTGGCGTTCCCATCGGGGCAATGAACTGGCATTCGGCATCAGGGAATTCGGCGAGACAGCTCGCCATGCGTGGAACCGGATGCTCGAAGACGTCGTCGATGCCGCGGCGCCGACTTGATCCCGGGATGGGCGGAAACTTACACTGCCCCTGTGGCCGTCTGATACGGCGGTTTGGATCAACGAGGTTCGTCTCGAGCCATCGTGCCGCGTCTCTAGACCGAGCAGGAGAGGGCGCCAGATAAACGCCATTCATCACGAGGACGGATGTCATGGTAACGAAACCCGATGCAGGGCCTGGTGTCTTTCTGAGCTGGTCCGGCGAGCGAAGCGGCGCGGTGGCGAAGATATTTCGTGACTGGCTGTCGCGCCTGATGCCGAACGTCCGCCCTTATCGCAATCTGGATGACACGAGCAAGGGTTCCGGCTGGAGCGACGAAATCCGCGGCGAGCTCGAGCGCAGCGGATTCGGGATCGTTTTTCTCACGTCGGAGAACTCGATGTCGCCGTGGATCCTGTTCGAAGCCGGATCGCTGTCGAGGATCGGAAAATCGAGGGTCGCCGCATTTCTGCTGGACCTGAAGCCGACGGATGTCAGCGGCCCGCTGGCGCAATTCCCGGCGTCACGGCCGATTCGGCAAGACTGCTTTCGTCTGCTGACTTCGCTGAACGACAACCTGGGCGAGCACCGCCTCGAGCAGGCTGTGCTGAGCGACGCCTTCGATCAATCGTGGCCGGACGTCGATCAGAAAATCCAGGCTGCGGTAGCGGCGAAGCCCGCGACGGCGGGAGGCGCGCCTCGTTCCGAACCGGAACGTACCGAACAAACACCGGAGCGGGATCGCCGGACCGAGGGTCAGCCAGTCGCCGACGACGCCGAGCAACTGATCATCTACGAAACCGCTCAAACGATGTGGCACGCCATCGAGGCGGAGCTCGAGAGAATCGTATTCGATTTGCAAAGCGCGGATGATGAATGCTCGGCGCGTTGCTTGTCTCTGATCAGGGAAATCGAGTCCGCCGCTCTCCAATTCGCGGGGCAGCCGTATCGCGTGAGAGTCGGCTAGCGGGCCCGTTTTCGCGTCACGCCGGGCGTGGGCGCCACGCACGGCCGCCGCCTCTCCCACCCAACGTCATTCTTGATGAAGGCAAGCTTTCTGCGCGATATTTCGCTCAACCCCGCAAACGCGGCGATGCTCGCGCGCTGGGATGCGCTCGATCTTGCGAATTCCTGGCTCGTCGCCGGGTGCCTGTTCCAGACGATCTGGAACCTGCAAGCCGGCCGTCCTCCCGAGCTCGGCATCAAGGACTACGATATCTTCTACTTCGACGCCTCGGATCCGAGCGAATCCGGCGAACGAAAAGCCCAGGCAAAGGCGAACGCCCTGTTCTCCGACCTCGGGGTCACGATCGAGGTCGCCAACCAGGCACGAGTCCATGACTGGTATCCGGGCTACTTCGGCCGCCCCTACCCGAAGCTCGGCTCCGTCGAGGATGGGATCAAGCGTTTTCTCGTCCTGGAGACATGCGTTGGCGTTCGCCCGGGCGAGTGCCATGCCCCGTTCGGCCTGGCCGGCATCTACGCCGGCACGCTCTCGCCCAATCCGCTGACGCCTTACCCCGAGCTGTTCACCGAAAAGGTCGCCAGCTATCGTCGACGCTGGCCCCTCCTCGGCGAGCCCGGGGCCTCTGTCGATGCGGTCTGACCTCTAAGGGAGCGATCATGCGCCACCTCGTTTCAGCAATGCTGGTAGTGGTCGGCATCATCCATTTGCTGCCCCTGTCCGGCGTGCCCGGAAGCGTCCGCCTCGGCTTGGGGCGTTCATTGCCGGCTTCGCGAGCGTGCTGTCGTTTCTCGTCCTCGCCTGGTCGACGGGCGGTTACAACTCGCAGGTCAACCGCGTGATCATGGCCGACATCATCGCGCTGATCTGTCTGATCATCGGCGTCGCCACCTACGCCTATTCGTCGCACGACGGCTGACGCCGCCATCGATCGCGCTATGCCGCCTCGCTGACGGGCAACTCGCCGGCATCCTCGATGCGGTCACGCCCCAGGCGCTTGGCGCGGTAGAGCGCTTCGTCGGCCCGCTCGATCAGTCGCTCGGTCGGCTCGCCGAGCGTCGCGCTGGCCACGCCGACCGAGATGGTCAGGTGGAAGTCGGCGGGCAGGCCTTCGTAGGCGGTGGTCCGCAGCGCGGCGCGAATCCGTTCGAGCAGGATCCGCATGCTCGCGCAGTCGGTGTTCGGCGCCAGCAGCAGGAACTCTTCGCCTCCCCAGCGGGCGAGGACGTCGTTCTCGCGGATCTCGGTGCGCGCGATGTCGGCGAAGCCGCGCAGGACCGTGTCGCCGCGACCGTGGCCGTAGCTGTCGTTGACCTGCTTGAATCGGTCGAGGTCGATCAGCGCGATCGTGAACGGCGCGCCGCCTCGCGCCTGCCGCTCGATTTCGGCCGCCATCAGGCCCAGCATGTGACGGCGGTTCGGCAAGCCCGTCAGCGGGTCGAGGATCGCGATCTCCTCGATCCGCGCCAGCGCGCGCTCCAACTGCAGCCGCTGGATCTTGAGCTGCCGTCGGGTGCCGCCGACGCGGGCGGACAGCAGCGCCGCGCACGGCGTGATGGCGATCACGAACGCGAGATTGGCCAGGTCGATCCACAGATCCGCGTGCCTGGGCGGTCCGCGATGATGCAGCAAGGCGATCGTGGCCGCCAGCGAGAGGATGGCGATGATCGTGACCCGCATCAGGCGGCGGCCGCTCAGCGTCAAGGTCCCGAAGTTGATGACCAG
The DNA here is from genome assembly GCA_047605425.1 of Burkholderiaceae bacterium. Taxonomy (GTDB): domain Bacteria; phylum Pseudomonadota; class Gammaproteobacteria; order Burkholderiales; family Burkholderiaceae_E; genus JAKPAM01. The sequence goes on from JASGFT010000006.1 coordinate 6,889, forward strand.
GATCATCGGCAACAATGCGCTGGATCGCCAGGCGCCGCAGATCGCGTAGGCCCAGTTGATGACGATCAGGCCCCAGATGATCTGGATCTCCGTGAATGTCGCGTCGTGGATACGCAGGCCGATCCGGCTGCGGGCCAGCGCGAAGAACCCGAGGCAGACGATCGCCAGCGTGATGGCCCAGGGCAGATAGAGCGATCCCGGGACGCCGCCGATCGACGTGCCCCAGGCGACGACAACGCCGCCGGTCAGGTAGGCGAGGAACGATATGGCCGAATGCTGGACTCGCACCCGGTTGCGCTTTTCCCGGCCCAGCAGCCAGTCCCAGGCTCCGGGCCCGGCCGGATCCGCCGGCGTCGTCGCGGCGCGAGACGTCGTCCGGAACGCGGGGGCCGCGTCGGCGGCGACGTGACCATCGTCAGCTTCCCGAACCGGGTTCACCAAACGAGGCGTGAGGGTGACGCGGGCGACGTCGCGAGATCTGGACACGGGGCCGGATGGTGGGAGCGGATCTTGCGTGACCTTACCAGCATTTGTCCATTGTCCCAACCGGAACCGCAAGGCCGAACCGATGTCCGGTCGTCGTTCGGCGACCCGATGGCGGTGATGACCGGCGCCGACGCGCGAGCGGCGGTCGGAGCGGCTTCGTTCAGAGCGCGCCGATCATCGCTCCGCTGCTGGGATCGCCGATCTCGATGCGGTTGCGCCCGCGGGCCTTGGCCCGGTACAGGCATTTGTCGGCCAGCTCGAGCAGGCGCGGAAACGAATCGGCGTCCATCGCGCCGTGGCTGACGCCGATGCTGATGGTCAGCTCGATGCGCTTTCCCTGGAATCGCAGCGGTTCGGCCTCGACGGCCGCGCGCAGGTTTTCACAGAGCTCGCGGGTGTCGTCCAGGTTCCTGCCGGGCAGCAGGACGATGAATTCCTCTCCGCCGATCCGGGCGATGAAGCCGTCGTCGTCGCGGAAGGTGCGGCGGATCAGGTCGGCGCAGTGCTGGATCGCCGCGTCGCCGGCCGCGTGGCCATGACTGTCGTTGACGTTCTTGAAGTGATCGATGTCCACGAGCACGAGGGTCGCGATCTCCCGCGTGCCGCGGCGCTTGTCGATCCTGGGCAGTGCTTCGATGCTCCAGCGGTTGTACAGGCCGGTCAGCGGATCCCGAAGCGCGGTCTCGCGCAGCTTGGCGACGCTGCGTTCGTACGCGATCGACAGCGAAAAGGCGCCGCTGGCGGCGATGTGCACGACGGCCGCGATCAGATTGATGTCCAGGAAGATGTCCGCGGGCAGCAGGCTGCCCATCTTCGGCTCGAGAAACCAGCCCTGGATCGCGCGCAGCGCCGATGAGGCGGCGACCGCGCCGTAGGCGAGGATCAATCCCCAGCGCGACGGCAGCGGCTCGCGTTCGCGCGCGATCGCGATGATGATCACGATGATCTGCGCCGCGATCAGCGCATTGGTCGAGCCGAAGACCAAGTCGTTGCCGAACCGCTCGGACAACACCAGCGCCTGCACCATGACGAGGCTCAGCACGATGAACCAGGTGGACGACGAGCGATGCCCGAAGAAGGTCCGGATCGCCCGCCACCTCAGGCCCAGTCCGATGACCAGCAGGGCGTTCGGCAGCAGCAGGACCTCCGCGGCTCCGCCGATCCGGCGCGAGAAGAGCACGAACGCGATGGCGAAGCAGAGGTTCGACGCGACCAGGTACGACCAATAGCGACGGTCCTTCTGCACGACGCCGGCGAAGGCGAACGCGACGGCGAACACGACGAGCAGCAACGCGTTCACGATGAACAGGGTCTGCTGGTCGAGATTGAGCACGGATTGCATTCGGATCGTTACGGCGCATTTCCGAGACGCAACGGCACGCTCGGTCGAGTGGCCAGCGCCATCCCGGGGTGTAATCGTAATGCACCGATGCCGATCTTCTCCGCTTCGGTGTGGAGCCGCGACGCTCAGTCAGGTAGTTGTAACACCCGTGTTCCGCCAAGTGGAATACCGCTGATGCCTGAAGCGCCATGGTCCGGCGCAACCTAGTATCCGATGGAACGGACTCGCGGCCCGATCCTCGCGCGACGACAGCGGCACGCCAGCCGACGACCGGTGCTTCATCACCGCGCTGGCGGGCGACCTGGACGTGCCCGGTTGTTTTCGAATCAACTTATAAATCTGGCAAAAATAGAAAGATCGTTGCGTGGTTCGGACTACCGAAGCCCTCGCGGATGTCGTTCGCGATGATTTCGACGAGGGGCTGACCCATTTCCTCGAGAAGCGGTTGCCCCGGTTCACGGGGACTCGAACGCCGGCCTGGGCGTCGGCCAAGGCTTTCGTGGCGGCGCTGACGCTAATTCTTTCGCGCCGTCTTCTTCGCCGGTCCGTTCGCGGCCTTGGGCCTCGCCTTGGCCGCCTTACCCGTTCCGTCGGCCGCCTTGCGCCGAGTTTCGGCGCTCTCGGCCCGGGGCTTGGTCGCTGTCGCCGCCGTCGCGGCCGCCGGCTCGTGGCGGCCGATGGGCGGCCGCAAGAACTACCGTGAGCTGACATCCTCTCCAGCCTCACCTTAGCGCTCGGCGAGCCAGGATCGGCAAAGCCGCATTGCACGCAAGCGAACGAGCCTGGCTGCGGCGATTGTCCTTCGACACATGATCGCAGCGCGGACCGGTTCGGCTGGTGTTCCGCGACGGCACGGTAATGAGCTGGCCTCCGCTCCAGATGCTTGACCGCCGACTCGGCGGCGGCGCGATGGTTCGTGCCGCCCCCAATCACCCGACCTTTCTACCCGACCCCTATTGGAGGATCGACCATGCGGATCCGTGATCGGATCGCGATCGTGACGAACCCGTACCTGAACGCGACGACGATCAGCTTGGACGCGGGGGGGGGGAACGTCGAACTAGGGGCCGATCTGCGGGAGCGCGAGCCACGGCGTGTCAGGTCCGACGCACGATAGGCCAAGGTGCTCCTCGAAAGCATCGAAGTCCCGATCGCTATGCAGAAGGGAGTGACCGCTGACAATGCATCGCGTCGCCAGGACGATGTCGATGGTTCCGCGGACCGTTACGCCGAGTCGACGGAGCTTCCTGTAGTTCTTGGCTGCCTGTATTGCAACGTCCTCGCCGCCCAGGACGATCAGATCCAGACGGCTCAATAGCCGACGTACCTCGCCGAACTCCTTGCCGAATTTGCAGCCCTGCAGAACCTCCGTGAGGAGCAGGTCGCCAATCGCAAGCCGCTGCGAATCCAGCAGCCCGTCCAGAAGCTTCGCTTGAGCAGTCGGATTGCCGCGAAAATAGTCGATCCAGACGCTGGAGTCGACCAGGATCATCTGTCTCGCCTCATTGCATCAAGATCGCCTTCCCAGGTGATTCGTCCGCGCAGCTTCTTGATTTCCGACTGTCGTTTCAGACGCAGGAGTGTCTTCAGTCCAAGCTCCACGACCTCTCGTTTGGTCTTCAGGCCGGTGGCCCGCAAGGTGTCGGACATCAGCTTGTCGTCGATGACGATATTCGTTCGCACAATGTGTGTTTCCGAGTGGATTCATACACATCACATCATATACTGTCTGATCAACAAAGCCATACCGTCCGAATTCCCGCATCGGTCGGGCCAGCAGGGGCGATCGTTGTCCGCGGCTCACCCCGCCGCCCACACATCGTGATGCGCTCGCCGACCGGCAGGAAGGTCTCGCGATGCGTGCGGGCGGTGATGCGGATCGTCGTCTCCGGCGCCAGGCCGAAGCGGGCCGCGGCGCGCCGCACCTCGGCCAGCAGATCGAACGGGACGCCTTCGTCGAAGGGCTCGATCGCGGCGATGTCGGGCAAGTTCATCGGACGTCTCCTTTTTCGCGGCATTCTCGCGTCGAACGAACCATGATGGCAATTGGTGAACGATGCGCGATATCGGGTCGTTCGTCCTTGTCAGTCGTGCGTCGCCTGGCGTATCGTGATTCGCGCATTCGACGAAACACGAAGACCGTGACGACGAACAGGAACCAACGATGAGCATTACCGTGGAGCCGTCTGGCCTGGCGGAAGCGATGGCGGGCTACCGGTTCGCCTACCTGATGACGACGAGCGGCAAGGGCGCGCCGCATGCGGCGGCGGTGTCGGTCGTGTTGGATCAGGGCTTGCTGGTCGTCGAAGGTGTCGGTCGCCGCACCCGCGAGAACGCGCTCGCGCGGCCCGCCGTCGGTCTGGTCTGGCCGCCCGAATCGGCGTCCGGCTATTCGCTGATCGTCGACGGCCAGGCCAGCGTCGTCGCCGACCAGGTGCGGATCGCGCCGACGCGCGCGGTGCTGCACCGGCCCGCGCAGGCGGCCTCGTCGGCGCAGCCCGGCACGCCGGGCGCTTGCGGGTCCGACTGTGTCGAGATCCGTATCGCGCCTATTGCTTGAGTAGCGGGTATCGCTGATCGATACCGGCATGAAGGTCTCTTCGGCCGAGAGCCCGACTGGTCGTCGAGGATGCCGATCTTGACCGGCCCGCTCAGATTGCGCGAGTGCGGGCGATGCCACCAAGGTCAGGGCCGCGGCGAGCCCGAGCGAACGCCATGCGGCCTTCGACATCCGTCTTCCTCCATATATTATGACGATGTGCTCATGCGGATGGGCTGTCGCGGGCTGGCTCGCATCGTTCCACCTCGCGGTGGAACGTGTCGACGCAACGACAACGAACCTGGAAGACCGATGAGCCTGGTCGAAGAATTCAACGCGCGCACCGTCGGCAACCTGCCCGGACATCTGGGCCTCGTCATCACGCAGGTCGGCCAGAACGAAGTGCGTTCGACGATGCCGGTGCGCAAGGAGTTGATGGCGCCCAACGGCTTCCTGCACGCGGGCAGCCTCGTCACGCTGGCCGACACCTCGGCCGGTTGCGGCTGCCTGGCCACCTTGCCCGAGGGCGCGACCGGCTTCACGACGGTCGAGCTCAAGTCCAACCACCTGGGCACCGCGCGCGACGGCACGGTCGACTGCGTCGCCACCGCCGCGCACCTGGGCCGAACGACGCAGGTCTGGGACGCCGTCGTCACGCATCGCGAGACCGGCAAGACGCTCGTGCTGTTCCGCTGCACGCAGATGATCCTGTATCCGGCGCCGCGCGCCGGCTGATGCGGGGACGGGAGAAGCGCGCGAAGCGGATACGGGATTGACCTGATCCCGGCGAGGGGCCGCGCGGAGAAGAATGGAACGCATCGATACGCGTCGCGGATCAATGCCATCCACCCGTTCGAGGAGACCTTGATGAAGCCTCTGCTTGCCGCCTGCCTGTTCGCCGTCGCGGCGCTGGGCGCTCCCCTGACCGCGCACGCGCAAACGCATCCGTGGCCGGCCAAGCCGGTGCGATGGGTGGTGCCGTATCCGGCCGGCGGCGGCTCGGACTTCCTGGCCCGCAACATCGGACAGCAGTTGTCGACGCAGATCGGCCAGCCGGTCATCATCGACAACAAGCCCGGCGGCAACACCGCGATCGCCGCCTCCGAGGTCGCACGGTCGGCGCCCGACGGCGAGACGCTGCTGTCGGCCGACAACGGCACGCTGGTCTACAACCCGGCGCTGTACAAGAGCCTGTCGTACAACCCGGGCAAGGACCTGGCGCCGGTCACGCTGATGGGGCGCTTCCCGATGATCCTGGTCGTCGGACCGGGCGTGAAGGCCGCCGACGTCAAGGCCTTCGTCGCCGAGGTCCGGGCGATCCCCGACGGCATCAACTACGCGTCGGCCGGCGCCGGCAGCCCGCATCACCTGGCGATGGAGCTGTTCAGGACCGAGGCCGGCCTGAAGATGACGCACGCCGCGTATCGCGGCGCCGCGCCGGCGCTGGCCGACGTCGCCGGCGGGCAGGTGCCGGCGATGATGGTCGACCTGGCGGCCGGCGCCGGCTTCATCAAGGGCGGCAAGGTGCGGCCGCTGGCCGTCGCCAACGCCAAACGCCTGGCGCAGTTGCCCGACGTGCCGACCTTCGCCGAGATGGGCATCGACGTCGAGGCGGCCGCGCTGGTCGGCCTGGTCGTGCCGTCGGCCACGCCGCCGGACGTCATCGCCGCGATCAACAAGCAGGTCGTCACCGCGATCAATTCTCCCGAGGTCCACCGCAAGCTCGTCGATTTCGGCATCGAGCCGGTCGCCAACTCGCCGACGCAGTTCGCCGATCTGCTGAAGAGCGAGACCACGCGCTGGCACAAGCTGATCCGCGATCTGCGGATATCACTGGACTAAGGGCGAGGTGGGTCCGAGCGGACGAGGAGGGGCAGGGCGAACGGAGGCGAGTCGGGGCAAACGAAGGAGACGATGATGAGCGAAGCCGCTTCCCGCGACCCCGCAGCCGCTGCGACTGGTGGCTGCCCGTTCGCGCATGATGCCGCCGCGGCGCGATCGCCGACCGGCCGCCCGGTCAGCGCGCGAGCCGCGACCTTCGATCCGTTCAGCGACGGCTACCAGCAGGATCCGCCCGAGTACGTGCGTTGGGCCCGCGAGCAGGAGCCGGTGTTCTACAGCCCGGTGCTCGACTACTGGGTCGTCACCCGCTTCGACGACATCAAGGCGATCTTCCGCGACAACCTCACGTTCAGCCCGTCGATCGCGCTCGAGAAGATCACGCCGACCGGCCCCGAGGCCAATGCGGTGCTCGCCAGCTACGGTTTCGCGCTGAACCGGACGCTGGTCAACGAGGACGAGCCCGCGCACATGCCGCGCCGGCGCGCGCTGATGGAACCGTTCACGCCCGAGCACCTGAAGCGCCACGAACCGCTGGTGCGCCGGCTCGCGCGCGAATACGTCGACCGCTTCATCGACGACGGCCGTGCCGATCTGGTCGACCAGATGCTGTGGGAGGTGCCGCTGACGGTCGCGCTGCATTTCCTGGGCGTGCCCGAAGAAGACATGGACACGCTGCGCCGCTACAGCATCGCGCACACCGTCAACACCTGGGGTAGACCGAAGCCCGAAGAGCAGGTGGCCGTCGCGCACGCGGTCGGCAACTTCTGGCAGTACGCCGGCAAGGTGCTAGCCAAGATGCGACAGAACCCGGACGCGCCGGGCTGGATGCAGTACGGCATCCGCAAGCAGCAGGAGCTGCCCGAGGTCGTCACCGACTCGTACCTGCATTCGATGATGATGGCCGGCATCGTCGCCGCGCACGAGACCACCGCCAACGCGATCGCCAACGCGATGAAGCTGCTGCTGCAGCACCCGACCGCGTGGCGCGACCTGTGCGAAGACCCGGCGTTGATACCGAACGCCGTCGAGGAATGCCTGCGCCACAACGGATCGGTCGCCGCTTGGCGCCGGCTGGCGACGACGGACGTCACCGTCGGCGGCGTCGCGATCCCGGCCGGATCGCGGCTGCTGATCGTCACCTCGTCGGCCAACCACGATGAACGGCACTTCGCCGACGCCGACCTGTTTGACATCCGGCGCGACAACGCCAGCGACCACCTGACCTTCGGCTACGGCTCGCATCAATGCATGGGCAAGAACCTGGCGCGGATGGAGATCCAGATCTTCCTCGAGGAGTTCACTCGCCGGCTGCCGCACATGAAGCTCGTGCCGCAGCGGTTCACTTATGTGTCGAATACCTCGTTCCGCGGGCCCGAGCATCTGTGGGTCGAATGGGATCCGGTGAGGAACCCCGAGCGGCGCGATCCGTCGCTGCGCGACCATGCGCGCGCCGCCGTCCGCATCGGCGAACCGTCGGCGCATGCGATCACGCGGCCGATGATCGTCGAGAGCGTAACGCCGGTCGCGCAGGACATCGTCAAGCTGCGATTGGTCGCCGCCGACGGTCGCTCCGTGCCGCGCTGGTCTCCGGGCTCGCACATCGACGTCGAATGCGGCGACGCGGGGGAGGGTGGCGAAGGACTGTCGCGCCAGTACTCGTTGTGCGGCGATCCGGCCGACAGCCAGGCATTGGAGATCGCCGTGCTGCGCGAAGCGCAGAGCCGTGGCGGCTCGGCCTGGCTGCATGTGCACGTCAAGGCCGGCGATCGGCTGCGCATCCGTGGGCCACGGAATCATTTCCGGCTGGACGAACAGGCACGACGGCTCGTGCTGATCGCCGGCGGCATCGGTATCACGCCAATCATGGCGATGGCGCGCCGGGCGCGCGAGCTGGGCATCGACTATGCGCTGCACTACTGCGGTCGCAGTCGCGAGAGGCTGGCGTTCGTCGACGAGTTGGGCGCGTTGCATGGCGAGCGGCTGCATCTGCATCTCAGCGACGAAGGCAGCCGGCTGGACGTGTCCACGTTGCTGGCCACGCCCGACGCTGGTACGCGCGTCTTCGCGTGCGGTCCGATGCGATTGCTCGACGCGCTGGAAGCCGCGTGCGCGCACTGGCCCGACGATACGCTGCGCGTCGAGCATTTCGAATCGACGCTCGGCACGCTGGATCCGGCGCGCGAGCACGCGTTCGAGGTCGAGTTGAAGGATTCGGGGTTGACCGTGCCGGTGCGTGCGGATCAGACGCTGCTGGCGGCGCTAAGGGCGGCGAATATCGACGTGCAGAGCGATTGCGAGGAAGGGCTTTGCGGGTCGTGTGAAGTCCGGGTGATGGCGGGGGAGATTGATCACCGGGATCGGGTGTTGACGCGGGCGGAGAGGGAGGAAGGGGAGCGGATGATGAGTTGTTGTTCGCGGGCTAGGGGTGGGAGGTTGGTGTTGGAGTTGTAGGGGGCTTCAAGGACGCGACGATCTCGGCCAAATCTGGAATGCTCCGTTCATGGCGCTGAGCTTGCGCCGGTAACGCGAGACCAGGCGCGACTCGCGCAGATCCTTCGGCGGGATGAAGCTGCCGCGCACCAGGCCGAAGCGGGCCAGCACCGCCAGCCATCGCGAATCGAGCATATCGGTTTGCGGTCCGGCACATGCTCGATGAAATGCGCGTTGACCACCCGGGCTTGAGCGTCGGCGCTCTCCAGGCGCAAGTACACGCTCTTCCAGTCGATGCCGGTGCTCTCCATGATCACGAGCTGAACCCGCGGCTCGGACAGCCAGACGGCCAAGGCGCGGCAGTCGCGCTCGAAGCCGCTGAACTGCCGAGCGTGCTTGGCCACAGAGCCGTCGGGCTGCTCGATCAGCATGCTGATGGCAAGCGACATTAGTTCTAAGTGAGCGATGCAAAACATCATCAAGAATGTGGATGTGCAATGGTCGTTCTCGGCTCAGACTTGGCCATTCCAAATTGAGGAGCGTCAGCATGAAGCAAGTAGAACGAGCTGCCAGTGCAAGAAAAGTCGAAACCCTGCCTTCCCGCCGCTTTCATCGCTATCCGGTTCTTCCTCCTGGCGTGGATCTCGGCCCACTTCAGAACCTTCCGGGGAAGTGGACTAGCGGAGAGACAGGTTGGAACATGATTGCGCTGCCGTTTTCGAACCCAGCCGGTCCGCCGTTCCGTCTACTACTGAACCAATACAAAGAAACGCTGCGATTCACGTTCATCGACGAGAAGGTGGCGAATCGAGGTGTCACCGAGACGCTTCCTCATGGCAAGAAAGATCAATTCATCGTCACGCTAGACTATGAGCAGAGCATTGAGCAGGTAGCTGCGGTGGACGAACCTGTGAGTGGCGACGCTGGCGTGCCAGGTGGCGCCATTCACCACGAACCTGGCTTGTTTCTGTTCATGACGAATCATGTGGAAAACCCTAGCGGTCAGGATGACGACGCGATCGACATCGGGCGTCTCGCGAGCATTCCGCACGGAAATTCGGTATTAGCGCTGGGGACATCGAAGATTCTAGATGCGCCTGACAAAGCGTCACTCATTCCCGACATTAGCGGCCTGCCGACAGGAATCGGTCCCAATCCTGACATCAACACCCACTTCTGGTTGAGGCCGTATAGGCGCTTTAGCGCCACAGCGGTTGGTGGTGCGCCCTTCATGGGTAACATCACCGTTCCAGGCTTCCCGGGCTTCGACCCAGTTCGCCCTAGCGAGCTCCTGAAGTTTGCCCTTCAAGGGCTGAACATCAAGAAGACGACCGTGCTGGCACTCGACACCACGGTGCAAAGCGCTGGGATCTCCAACATCCCTTTCATCGAGAGGCAGGCAGATGCCGTGCAGATGGCCTCCACGTTCTGGATCCACGAACTCGTGGAGCCGGATGCAGAAGGTGATACGCAGTATGTGCTTCAGTATCTGCAGGACGTAAGTTTGGACTTCTTTCCGCGCCTGGACATGCCGCCCGGGCTGATCCGTTGGCCTCACGTGAGCATCAACACACTGCGTAAGCAACCACAGCGCGAATGGGCGCGGCCGGAGCCTTGGGTACACAAGCCATAGATCCATCAGCTTTTCGGCGGATCGTGACAAGCCAATTCGGTAATCGCGACCGCCGGCCCGACGCGAGCAACCAAGATCGACGGCAACCCCGCCACCGTGGCCGAGCTGTTCGGTATGTTGGACAGCTTCGACCTGTCGTTCGACATCGTCACGCCGCGTACGGCGCCGTAACGAGGGTAATCCGCTTCGCTCCGGTATCAGGCCGCCCGGGCCAGCGGAGCCTCCGGTGCTTGCGGGTTTTGCGGCGCCGGCTGATGACCGCGCACCAGCTTACCCGGCAGGTGCCCGGTCGGCTGGCCGTCGCGGTAGATCACCTTGCCGCTGACGATCGTGGCCGTGTAGCCGTCGGCCTCCTGCATCAGCCGGCGGGCACCCGATGGCAGGTCGTAGACCATCCGCGGCGGCCGCAACTGCAGACGGTCGAAATCGATGACGTTGACGTCCGCCTTGTAGCCGGGTTTCAGCAGTCCGCGGTCGAGCAGGCCGACCGCGCGGGCGGTGTCGGACGTCTGGCTGCGGATCACGAAGGGCAAGTTCAACTGATCGCCGCGGGTGCGATCGCGGCACCAGTGGGTGAGCATGTACGTGGGGACGCTGACGTCGCAGATCGCGCCCACGTGCGCGCCGCCGTCGGACAGACCGAACAAGGTGTTCGGATTGCGCATCATCGTCAGCGTGTTGTCGAGGTTGAAGTCGGTGTAGTTGTGCAGCGTGAACAGCAGGAAGCCCTTGCCGTCGTTGGCGGTCAGCGCGTCGTAGACGATCTCATCGGGGTTCTGGCCGGTGCGCTGCGCCAGCGCGGCGATGCTGTCCTCCGGACCCGGTTCGTAGTTCGGCGGGTCGCCCAGATCGAACATCTTGTTGTAGGCGCCGGCCAGCGAATTGACGAACGGGTGGCCCTTGGCCGGCTCCTCGGCCAGCAGCCGGGCGCGGAAGGCCGGATCGCGCATGATCGCCACCCGCTCGGCCAGCGGCTTGTCGGCGATCGCCTCGTACGACGGCCGGGTGACGAACGGATGCACCGAGCACTGCAGGCCCAGCATCAGCCCCACCGGCCGTCCCTGCACCTGCGCCTTGATCGGCAGGCCTTCGTCGACGGCGGCGTCGAGGCGATGCATCAGCTCGCGCCACTGGTCCGGCATCACGTCGGCCTGCACCATCGAAAAGCTCAACGGACGGCCGCAGGCCTTCACCATCTGCTTGATCAGTCCGAACTCGTGGTCGATGTGGCGAAAGTCGGATACCCATTGCAGCACGCCGGCGCCGGCTTCCTTCATGCCTTGCGCGATCGCCATCATTTCGTCATCGGCCGCGCCCACGGTAGGGGTCAGGTCGCCGTCGGCGGTGCGGTGCACGAAGGTGCGGGTGGTCGAGAAGCCGATCGCGCCGGCCTTCAGCGCATCGCGCGTCAGCTCGCCCATCCGGCGCATTTCGTCCGGCGTCGCCGGCTCGCGCTTGGCGCCGCGTTCGCCCATCACGTAGACCCGCAGCGCGCCGTGCGGCACCTGGACCGCCACGTCGATGTCGCGCTCGAGCCGCTCGACGACGTTCATGTAGTCGCCGAAGCTTTCCCATTCCCACGTCAGCCCCTCGTGCAGCGCTGCGCCCGGGATGTCCTCCACGCCTTCCATGAGCCGGATCAGCATCTCGTGATCGCTCTTGCGGACCGGCGCGAAGCCGACGCCGCAATTGCCCATGACGACCGTGGTGGCGCCGTGGATCGACGACGGCGTCATCCGCTGGTCCCAGGTGACCTGGCCGTCGTAATGGGTGTGGATGTCGACCCAGCCCGGCGTGACGATCTGGCCGCGGGCGTCGATCTCCTCGCGACCCTGGGCCGTCACCTCGCCCACTTCGACGATCTTGCCGCCGTCGATGGCGACGTCGGCGACAAAGGGCTCTCCGCCGCTGCCGTCATAGACGGTGCCGCCGCGGATGATCAGATCGAATTGCCGGGTCATGGGAGTCTCCTATGCGTCGAATGAGGGCCGGACGCCAGCCGAGCCCTATCGGACCGCACCATTGTATGGCGCCCGGTCCGGCCCGAGGGCTCGTTTCATGTGACCAACTTATCGGGCCAGCCCCGCGCGAACCTCGTCGACGCTCGCCAGCGCTTCTCCTCGCCCGCGTATCGCCTCGGCCATCCGCCGCACCTGCGACACGTTCGAAAGCTCGCAGCCGCGCGACATGTCCTCGAGCCCGACCCGGATGTGGGCGCCGATATCCAGGGTCTGCGGCAGCAGCTCGAAAGCATCGATGCCGAGGCCGGCCACCATCAGCGGCGTCCCCGGCGCCAGGTCATCGATGATCCGGCGGCAGGCCGAACGTGTACTCGTTCGTGAACATCACCCGGAAGATCGGTGTCGGGCAGGACGGCAGCCGCCTCGTCCACGAGCAGGTCGAGCGCACGAAGCCCGGTTCATAGGCCGCGATGGCCGGGTGGATTCCATGCTCGGCGGCGATCGAAAAGCCGTGCTCGATCGCCCGTGGCGAATTCGCGTAGACCGAATGCGACGAGCGGATCGGCCCATCGAGCGGCTCGATGTTGACGCTGCCCGAATCGAGCGCCATCCACTCGAGCAGCTTGCGTTTCGCGAGTTGCTCCACGACGGCGAAGCGATCCTCGCCGGCGGCGATGGTCGGATAGACGATCGCGTCCACCTTTTCCCGGATACCCTCGATGATCCTCGTATAAGTATCGGCGCAATCGATCGGACGGTCCGTCTCCGCGTCGAAAGCATGCACGTGGACGATGCTCGCGCCTTCCCGCACGCAAGCCACGCCGTCGGCGACGATTTCCGATACGGACGTTGGACAAAGCGGCTGGCCGCGCTTTCCCCAAGGTCCATTCAATGCAACTTCGAGCCAGATTCCCTTGTTCACATCGATACCTGGAGTTGTATGCGTAACGACATAATACCCACGAGCGGCCTTAGTGTACCCAACGCCATATGCCCGCGGGCCAACTCGCGTCAAGCATCAGCCTCGGGTGCCGAACAGCATCAGTAACAACGTAAGCGTGACCAGCGAACCAACCGTCGACATCAGGATGGTTCGCGACGAAACCAGCGCTTCGCGGCGATAGTATTCGGCCAGCATGAATGGCCCGGTTCCTGTGGGCAGGGCCGCCAGCACGGTCGCCATCGCGGCGAGGTTCCAGGACAGGCCGAAGACGTGGAATCCGAGCCACCAGGTGAGTGCCGGCTGCACCAGAAGCTTGGTGCCGACGAGCATGCCGATGGTGCGCGACGACGCCGTTCCCTCCGAGCTTGCGGGACGACTCTCGGCGAGAAAGAGCCCAAGCCCGACAAGCGCACAGGGACTGGCCGCGTTACCGAGCAAGTCCAGGAAGGTTTCCGCGCTGCGCGGCAGTTCGATGGAGAAGGCCGAAATCGCGATACCCGTGACCGGCGCGACAACCAGCGGATTGCGGGCGAGCGAGAGGAACACCTTCCGCAGAAGGCCCCATGCGGACCGCTCGGCGTGAATGCCGATCTCGATCAGTACGATTGCCAGCGCGAAGAGCACGCACGCCACGAGAATCGTGGCGATCGACGTGGGAGTCAGGCTCTCCGGCCCGAAAGCGATCAGACACAGGGGAAAGCCGATGTAGCCCGTGTTCGGATAGGCACCGGCGATGGCATCGATGGTTGCGTCCGGCATGGCTCTCCCGCTTGCGATGCGCAAGGCGAGAACCAGAAGGAAGGTCCCGATGCAGGCCAGTGAGAACGCCGCAATGAATCCGGGCTGGTTGAGCTGCTGCCAGGTCGCGCTGATCATCGTATCCAGCAGCAGCGCAGGAAGCGCGAGCCAGACGACAAAGCGATTCAGCACGGAGGCCGAATCGGGGCCCAGCACGCCGCGGCGACGGCAAACGAAACCAGCCAGGATCAGACCGAAAACGGGAAGCAGAATTTCCAGGGTCGACAGCATCTTCGCATCGAAGGACAGGAGGCCAATACCAGAGCCGCGCAATCTAGCAGTTCTCGGCGTCGAGCTGGTCCGACGCTGCCTGCGCGCAAGTCCAGTCCTGATCAGCGATGCCGGTTTCAGCGTACAGTGGTTTCGCGGCGCTCAGGCATGCTGATTCGGCTGTATCGGGGGAGCGCGAAGATGAGTCCAGATCCGGCTGGTTGGCGAACACACGTGTAATCGTTCGAGAACATCACCCGGAAGATCGGCGTCGGCCAGGACGGCAGCCTCCTCCTCGCTCGGCTTGATTCAGATGTGAGACATCAGGAATGGCAGCCAGAACTGTCACAGTGAAGTTGCACCGGGAAGGCAGCGCTACGTGCTTCATTCCCGTGCCGTTCGATCCGAAGGCCGCATTCGGCAGAATTCGGGCGCCAGTCAAGGTTACGCTGAACGGGTACACCTACCGTAGCACCATCGCCGCAATGGGTGGCACCCACCGCATTCCGCTACGAAAGAGCCACCGGGAGGCGGCAGGTCTGGATGGCACCGAGACCCTGCTCGTGTGCATCGAACTCGACACCGAGGAGCGCGCAGTGTCCGTTCCGTCCGATTTGCAGGGCGCTCTCGATGCCAGCTCCCATGCCGCGAAAAGGTGGGCTGCTTTGAGCTATAGCCATCAAAAGGAGCACTTGGACGCCATCGAAAGCGCCAGAAGACCGGAAACCCGGGCAAGGCGAATCGCTGCGGCCATCACCATGCTCGAGGCCGCGAACGCGAGTCGATACCAGTCGATATGATGCGTGTCGGGGCGCCGCAATGGGCGCCGGGCCCGTCGGCCCAGCCGTCCATAGTCAACGGTCGCTCGATTCCGGAGTTTGATCTCACATGATGCACATCCGAACGCTTCAACAGCAGGACCTGGACGAGCTGCTGGCGCTCTACCGGCACCTTCACGTAAACGACTTGCCGCTACCTGAACGCTCCGCGGTGCTCGCCATCTGGGAGGAGGCGCTGCAGAATCCGCGCTGCCGCTACTTCGGCGGATACGAACAGGATGCTCTCGTCTCGAGTTGCACGATCATGGTGATACCGAACCTGACCCGGGGCTGCCGTCCTTATGGACTCATCGAGAATGTGGTCACGCACCCGGATCATCGAGGCAAAGGTTGGGGTAAGTTGATCTTGAAGCAAGCTCTCGAGCACGCATGGTCGCAGGGTTGCTACAAGGTCATGCTTTTTACCGGGCGCAAGGATGAATCAACGCTCAGGTTCTACGACGGCGCCGGCTTTGATCGGCATGGAAAGACGGGGTTCGTCGCCAAACCGAGTGAGGTTTGATCCGTAGTCCGCTCGGGGGGGCGGTGACATGCCGGCCTGGTAGAGTCTTACACCTTCAAGGGCGGCAATATCTGGCCGATCGTTCTGCTCGTCACGGTTCTGGCGCCCACATTGGCTGCCAAGCTCAGGGGGCGGGTGTAGGGGAAGCGCCGTAGCGTGGCACGACGTGATCGTTGGTGGCGAAAAATACAAAATCTTATCCATGACACAACTCGTTGAGCTGTTGCGAAGAAAACGGTCGCTGCTTTTGAAGGCATACATCCTGCATGTGGGATGGTTCGCTTCGACTTGTGCGTTTGCCGCGTCGGACGCAGCACAGATCGGCGTCGCAACTTCTCTCTGGCTTACTCTTCTGACCGTGCCGCCTGTTCTCTTCTATACGGTTTCTGTTCACAAGGCGTGCCGGGCAATCGATCCCTCTGCAAAGACAGCCGGCTGGGTGCCGGTCATCTTGTTCACCATTTTTCTGACACCACTGGAATCCGGTCTCATTCTGCCGGCCAAGAATCTCTTGGCGTCTCGTCGCATTCTTCGTACCTGGGACAGGGCTCGTACTGGCGGTTCAAGCCGATCATCTCCGACTTCGGGGCGACCATCGGTTTAACTCGGGTGCTGAACTTCATTCATTCGCATATTCGATGCTCTCCGATCAAGTAAAAGATCTGGCCAATCGTAGTGTGCTCTGCTGGCTGGCGACCGTTGACGCCAA
Source organism: Burkholderiaceae bacterium (assembly GCA_047605425.1). Taxonomy (GTDB): domain Bacteria; phylum Pseudomonadota; class Gammaproteobacteria; order Burkholderiales; family Burkholderiaceae_E; genus JAKPAM01. The sequence goes on from JASGFT010000006.1 coordinate 23,123, forward strand.
AGGGCAACCCAATGTCTCTCCCAAGGAGATATTCCTGGTGTTCGACGATGAGCACCTGGTCATTGCGAATATCGCCTCGCCCACGAGTGTTCGAAATGTCGAGCAGAACGCGAATGTCTGCGTCAGCTTCGTTGATGTCTTCGTCCAGAAGGGATTCAAGGTGATCGGATCCGCTCGAAACTTCACAAAGCAGGATGCCGACTACGCCCGCTGGGCGGCGCCACTGGAAGCCAAGGCTGGCCCGCGATTTCCCATACGGAGTGTTCTGGTTGTGCGCGCCGTTAGGGTCGAGCCCATCGTCGCGCCCAGCTATCGTCTATTTCCTGATGAAACGACAGAGCGATCGCAAATCGATTCCGCTCTGCGTACATATGGCGTCAGGCCTGCCTCCGGCGATGCCTGAGTTGTCGTTTCACGGGCTCTTGATCCGTTCGCATGCCGGCTGTCGCGGCCGCAAAGCCATGTCAACGGTCGCCATAACTCCTTGCTAGACGCTACAACCGGATCACGGGCTCATGTTCTCTCACATTTTCGTCAGCGTTACCGAGTTTGATCGCGCGCTTGCCTTCTATCAGCCCCTCATGGCTGCGCTGGGCGTCGAGCAGCGCTGGTGTGACCTCGACAAGCCATGGGCTGGTTGGCATTGCGCGGATCGGGCCAGGCCGTTCTTCGTGATTTGCCGGCCCTATGACGGACGGCCTCACGATCCCGGAAATGGGCAGATGGTCGCGTTCCTCGCCCAGGATAGGGAGACCGTGCGTCGGGCATATCAAGTGGCGATCGAGCATGGCGGCACGGACGAGGGAAGGCCAGGCCTTAGGCCTGAGTATCATGAGCACTACTACGGCGCGTACTTCCGGGATCCGGACGGAAACAAGATCTGCGTAGCCAGCCACTGCCCGTCCTGAGGAGAACCAGGCGCCACCAACCCGCATTGACGACGATCACCGAGCTGTTCACCATGAACGCTCAGGCAAAGGCTGGGCACCGCCCTGGCCGCATCGAACTGCGCCAGCAGGAATCAAGACCAAGAATGTTTAATCGCATCTTCTGCGCTTTGGGTTGTGCCGTCGCCCTCTTCACAGGCGTGCCCGCTTTCGCCTATGAGGCGCCGTGGTCGAACCTCGATTTCCTCGAGAATCAGAGGTGGTCGCAAATCAACAATCGCCTCACCAACCAGCGCACGGCCGATATGCGCAGAATGGCCGGGTTGGACAAGGGCAAGAGCGGATCGAGCGGCAAGGCGAAGACCCGGAACGACCGATCCGCGCTGGCCCTTGGCGACCAGGCATCGCTAGACCTGTCACCGCTTCGCCCGTACCTGGCCACTACGCAACTGTCCGAGAAGCAAGCCGCCAAGGTTCTGGGCATGTACAACGACGTGGCCACCCGGCTGAACGTGCCCTATAACGACAGCGCGAGCGGCATCGCGGCCTTTCTCGCTGGAACCTACGCGGCTTATACGAACAAGCCTTTTCCGGATCAGTACTTCAAGCCGCTTTACGAGCAGTTCGCGAACTCCATGAGTTCGGGCAGCTCGCTGACGAAAAGGCCATTGGCCCAGCGCATCGAGTACTACCAGCGACTGGTCATCGTCGGCATGGTGTTCCAGTTGCATCAACTGGGCCTGCAGGAAAAACCGGACGCCGGGCAGGTCACCGTGATGCGCGAGGCTGCCGCCAGCGCCTTCAAGGAAATTGCCGGGATCGCGCCCGACAAGATCCAGTTCACCGCCAACGGGTTGAGGCCTCGCTGAACATGACATACGAGCTTCGACACGAAGTCCCCGCAGTTGATACCTATATCGACATTCGCCTTGCCGCGGGTCTGAGCCGCAAATCTCCTCAGGCAGCTTCGATCGGTCTCGGGAATGGACTTTTCAGCGTCGTTGTCTACCATGCCGGGCAGCCTGTCGGCATCGGCCGTATCGTCGGAGATGGCGGATGCTTCTTCGAGATCGTCGACATCGCCGTGCGCCCCGCGCATCAAAAGAAGGGTCTCGGCGACATGATCATGAAGGCTCTCGTGAACTGGCTTCATGCCAACGCGCCTTCGACTGCCTACGTCAGCTTGATGGCCGACCACGGAACGCCGAAGTTCTACGAGCGATATGGCTTCGAGGCATCGCTTCCCCCCAAGAAGGCGGGTATGTTCCTTCGCATCGCTTAGCGAGATCCGGAATGCTCCACGTTTATCTGGATGCCGCTCGAACTCTCGAGCAGGCCTTGCTCCGCGAGGGCAGGAATTTCGTGATAGTCGAGCCGGTCGAGGGGAGCCGGAGCTCTCTTCGCTGCTGGACGAAAGCCGGCTCGTCGAGGTAACGGGCTCTCGAACCGTCGGAGTCCTCACAGTCGTAGCCGAACCACTGTGTCAAGTGCCGGCGGGCTTCGGAGTCTGATGATGGGGAGAAAATCGATGCGTACAGAAAACGGTCAGATCAAGGGCGACCTCGTCGTGTCGGAAGAGGTCTGGCTGAACGGCCAGGTGACCGGAAGCATCTTGGTCGTCGATGGCGGTGTCCTGAATCTCCACGGCATGTGCGCAGGCAATCTGACGGTGAATCGAGGAGGACGAGCCTCGATCGCCGGGATGGTCTGCGGAGACCTGATAAGGAACGGCGGCGAGGCCGAGATCAGGGGGATGGTGTGCGGGACCGTTCGATCGGGGGTCGGCACGTCATGAGCGAGCCGGATGCAGCGCTCCGCGGCAGCTGTCTGTGCGGAGGCTGGCGGGAGACGATGTCGCGTGCGCCATTTTGCGGGTGAGGGAATGCGTCCGTCGAATGACAGATCGCAGTAATAAAGGTGGTCTGATCGCTATTGCGCCGCGAAAGGGCGTTCTCCGGAAAGAGCATGAGAGACATCAACTTGTCAATCCAGAACTACATTGCCGACGTGGGGTCATCACCCTTGGCCAAATGGTCTTCGTCGAGGCCTTGGGATATCACGAGTCAGTCAGAGGATGTCGTCCGCCAAATCCTGCTTGGTCTCCCCGTGCGAGAGTTCAATATTTCCAATGAAATCGCTGTCCACCGTTCTTGTTCGATCGAATCCGGAGCTGTCCTCAAGGGGCCATTGGTTCTGGGTCCCGAATCCTTCGTGGCTGCCGGCGCCTACCTGCGCGGAGGGTGTTGGATCGGTGAGCGCTGCATTTTCGGGCCAGGATCCGAGCTGAAGTCGTCGTTCGTCTTCTCGGGAACGAAGTTGGCGCACTTCAATTTCGTTGGAGACTCCGTTCTTGGTTCAGGGGTGAACTTGGAGGCGGGAAGCATTATCTGCAATTATCGTAACGAGCGATCTGACAAGGAGATTGTCGTTCGTATAAACGGAGCATTGAGCCGCACTGGTTGCCAGAAGTTCGGCGCGTTGGTCGGTGACCAGTCTCGAATCGGAGCCAATGCTGTCGTAGCGCCCGGCGCATTGCTGTTGCCCGGCGCCGTCGTCAGACGCTCCAGTCTTCGAGACGATGAGGCATCAGACAGCGAATCAGATGGCTAAGCTCGGCCCGAGTGCGATGGCGATCCGTCATGAGCCGACAGGCTGCCCATCAAAGAAGGTCTCCAGCAAGTGGATGAAAGCGATCCGTTCCACCTCGCTCTCGCTTCCCACGCGAAGGCCGTACGCGCCAAGGATGGCGATGCATTCGCCGCGCTCTACGATCAGGACATCCACGTCTTCGACATGTGGGGACGTAGTCGGTGCGCGTCACTGCTCGGCTTCGCGGGTGTCGGCCTCCTGCTGTCGCGCCGCGGCGCGGGTGGAGCCTAGCTGTCACCGCGGCCGGCCCCTCGATGGGCTGCTGAAAGCGCGGTGCGGTCAGCACTGGACCGAAGCAGACCGGGTTGAGACAATCGGGTTCCCGCCGCCGAAAGCGGAGGGTCGAATTCGATGCCATTCTGCGACGTCGAGGCCTCGGTTGGTCACCACGGGAGGAAACGTGAAGCTCATCGGCATGCTGGATTCGCCATACGTCCGCCGGGTCGCGATTTCGTTGCAGCTTCTCGGGCTTCGGTTCGAGCACAGCCCGCTCTCGGTTTTTCGCACGTTCGCGGAATTCCAGCAGATCAATCCCGTGGTCAAGGCGCCGTCACTGGTCTGCGACGATGGGGAGGTTCTGATGGACTCCACCCTGATGCTGGAATACGCGGAATCGCTCGCGCATCCGCGGACCTTGATGCCCGCCGATCGCAAGGCTTTCCAGCATGATCTGCGCCTGATCGGGCTGGGTCTCGCCGCGATGGAGAAGACGGTTCAGCTCGTCTATGAGAACGAACTGCGGCCCGCGGAGAAACGGCACGAGCCCTGGGTAGAGCGGGTGACCGGTCAGTTGCATTCGGCCTACGGCGAGCTCGAGAAGGATCTGGCGTGGAACGGACTTCCCGGCGACGGTTCGTCGATCCGCCAAGCGGGCGTGACGATCGGCGTCGCATGGCACTTCACACAGCAGATGCTTCCGGAGGTCGTGGCGGCTACCGCCTATCCCCGACTTGCTCGCTTCTCGGAAGACGCCGAGTCCCTGCCCGAGTTCAGGGCTGCCCCGCATGGGGCGGGTACGTATCGCGGCTAGAATGGACAAAGCGCAATACTGTCACGAGGTGACGGCGGTGCTGGACTCCCGCCTCGATCAGATCAAGGGTCGGTTGCATGACGCATTTTCCCGGCTCCCGCCGGAAGCAAGAGGCGTTACGCTGGGCGTCCACGTCGACCAGGACGGCGAGGGGTTCCTGTCGATCAGGATTCGGCTCGACGGACCCGATGCTTACGTCTTGAACAGGAAGATCGCGGAGGCGGCGCGTCTGTTCGATACGATGATGACGGAGACGGGGTTCGATCCGCCTTTGCCCTTGATGGAGCCCGGCCGGAATTCGTTCCCGGTCCAGGATGCCTTGACCGATTGCGCGATCGAGTGGCTGCGGTCCCGCTGGGAGGCGCTGGAGGCGCCTCGGATCGCCCTGCCTATAACCATCGATTCGATCGAGGGCTACGGCGCTATCGGATCGGTACGGGTTTCTTGACCGAAAGCGCGATAACAGGGTAAGCGGTAACGCCAAGGCGTTGCATCGCGGTATCGCGCGAGCATGAACAATCGGACTTCGATGAACGATGAGGAGGTCGAAGATGCCGATGACGAGCGCGGTCACCACGGCGAATGGTGCTGGCGGTAAGCGCCGTAGCCGCGAAGGCTGGGCGAATCTGATTGACTCAGCGCTCAAAAAATAACTCACGCGACCCTACCACGGAGACGACTGGACGCCACCGTGGCCTGCCGACCATTTGGCTGGATCGGCGATGAAGGCCTCCAGCTCATCAAGGGCACCCGGGTCCGTCTGCGCCCGGCTCCGCGCGGCGGCCAGGATGTCGCGCCAGGTGCACAGCGCGTGCACGCGGATGCCGCGGCTGCGAAGCAGCGTCCCGGCCGCATCGAAGGTGCCGTAGTCGAAGACGACGATGGCGTCCTCGACCACGGCCCCGCGCGCCGTGAGCGCCTGGTGGAAGGCCGCCTTGGACAAGCCCGCGGCCATGAGGTCGTCCACCAGCAGCACGCGGTCGCCGGCGCGTAGCACCCCCTCGACCTGCGCATGGCCGACGGCGCGCTTGCGCACGTACTGCAGCGGCAGGTCCAGCGCCTCGGCGATCCAGGCGGCGAAGGCGATGCCGCTGGCCTCCGCGCCAACCACGCCGTCGAGCCGGTCCAGCGCGCCGGCGTCGCGGAGCATCGCCAGCGCGCCAGTCACGATCTGCCGGCGCGTGTCCGGGAAGGAGATGAGACGCCGGCAGTCCATGTAGACCGGGCTGGCCCAGCCGGATGGCAGCCGGAAGGGCTCGTCGGCCTTGAAGCTCACGCAGCCGGCGTTGATCAGGCGCTCGGCCAGGGCATTCGATGTGGGAGGATTCATGGCAACTCCATCAGCGGGTCGATTCGCTCGATCAGGACTTCGTCGAGGCTTCGGCGCGTACGACCATCATGCCTGTGGCCATGGCCGCCAGGCCACGGTGCTGCCGCCCAGGAAGGGGTGGATCACCGCGCCACCCGGCAGCGCGACGTCTTCCGCCACCACCTCCGGCTCGCGCACCAGCGTGATCCGCGCCTCGTTCGGGGCCAGGCCGTAGAAGCGCGGGCCGTTCAGGCTGGCGAATGCTTCGAGCCGATGCAGCGCATTCTCCTCGTCGAACACCGTGGCATAGGCCTGCAGGGCAGTCGGCGCGTTGAAGATGCCCGCGCAGCCGCAGCCGGCCTCCTTCAGCACACGCAGGTGGGGCGCGGAGTCCGTCCCGAGGAAGAAACGCGCATCGCCCGAGGTCGCCGCCCGGCGCAGGGCCAGCCGATGCCGCTCGCGCTTGAGCACCGGCAGGCAGTAGTAGTGCGGCCGGACGCCGCCCGTGAAGAGAGCGTTGCGGTTGAACATCAGGTGCTGGGGCGTGAGAGTCGCGCCCAGGCGGCCGCTGCCGTCGCCGAGCAGGAAGTCCACCGCCTCCTGCGTCGTGATGTGCTCGGCCACCACCTTCAGCGCCGGGAAGTCGCGTACCAGCGGGGCCAGCGTCTCGTCGATGAACACCGCCTCCCGGTCGAAGATGTCCACGTTCGGGTTGGTGCTCTCGCCATGCGCCAGCAGCGGCATGCCCAGCGCCTGCATGCATTCGAGCACCCGATGGATCTTCATGATCGACGTCACGCCATGCTCGGAATGGGTGGTTGCGCCCGCGGGATACAGCTTGGCCGCCGCGAAGACGCCTTCCTCGAAGCCGCGGCGCAGTTCGTCCGGATGCGTGCCGTCGCACAGGTACGCCGTCATCAGCGGCAGGAAGTTGCTGCCCTCAGGCAGCGCCGCGAGGATCCGCGCCCGATAGGCTCGGGCCGCCGCCACGGTTGTCACCGGGGGCTTGAGGTTCGGCATCACGATGGCCCGGCCGAACTGCCGCGCGGTGTAGGGTAGTACCGCCGCCAGCACGTCGCCGTCGCGCAGGTGCAAATGCCAGTCGTCGGGCTGCCGCAGCGTGATCGTACCGGTCATCGGCGGTTCCTCAGGCGATCCGGCCCGCGGCGGTCGCCAGCGCCTGCACGCCGAGCATGAAGTCGTCCATCTCCATCGCCTCGTGGGGGTTGTGCGATCCGTGACGGTTGCGGATGAAGAGCATCCCCGAGGGGATGCCGGCATTGGCGAACAGTGCGGCGTCGTGCCCGGCGCCGCTGGGCAGCACCTCGAAGGGCGTCCCCTGGTCTTTGCAGGCCTGCGCGAGCAGGCGGCACAAGCCCTCGTCCATCGTGGCCGGGTCGCTCAGCAGCCGCCGGTCGAAGCGGAACTGCACGCCTCGTTCGCGGCTGATGGCGGCCACCTCGGCCTGGATCAACTGGTAGAACACCTCGAGCATGTCCATGCTCCTGCTGCGCGCTTCGAGGCTGAACTGTACGTGGCCCGGCACACGGGAGATCGAATGCTCGGCCGGGTCGGTCTGCAGGATGCCGGCGGTCACGACCAGATCGGTTCCGCGTTCGAGCAGCTCGCGCCAGTGGGTATCCAGCCGCATGATCAAGTCGGACACGGCGAACACCGCGTCGTGCCGCAGCCAGCGCGGCACCACGCCGGAGTGCTGAGCATCGCCGATGCACTCGATCCGGTTGTGCCTGACGTTGCCCCGGATGCCCGAGACCACCGCCAGCGGCAGCTCGCGCGCCACCATGACAGGGCCTTGCTCGATGTGAAGCTCCAGGTAGGCCCGGACCTTCGACGGGTCGAACAGCGGCTCCTGCGCGCGGATCGCGTCGACGTCGGCACCGCAGGCCTGCATGCACTCGCCCAGCGTCTGGCCCGAGCTGCGCTGCCGCAGTTCCAGGTCGGCGGCGCCGAGCTTGCCGAAGATGGCGCTGGAACCCATGTACGCCTTGCCGAACCAGGCGCTCTCCTCGCCGCGGAACGCGAGGGTTCTGATGGGGAAGCGGCCCCCCTGACCGCCGCGCTTCAGGGCGACCTGGCACAGCAGCCCGGCGACCACGCCCGCCAGTCCGTCGAAGTTTCCGCCCTGCGGCACGGAATCGATGTGCGAGCCGATCCAGATGGCCGGGGCCTTGGCCGGCGCATCCGGCAACGAGAAGACGAGGTTGGCCGCGCGGTCGGCCTCGACCACCAGACCTTCGGCTTCGGCAAATGTCCGCAGGTAGTCCGCGGTCGCGCTTTCGCCCTTGCCGTAGCTCTCGCGCGTCACGCCGACGCCATCGAACGAGAGGTCACGGATATCCGAGAACAGCTTCTCGGCCAGGGATCGAAGGTCGGTGATGTTCATGGCATGGCTCGGTTCGGTGGCCCGGGTGTGCCAGCCTCAACCCGACTGCTGGGCAAAGCGCAGCCAGCGATCCGACAACTGGCGGTCCAGCTTCACCTGGCCCGTCAGGTCGCGGACGTGCTCGACGCCGCGCTCGGCGCAGTAGCGCTGCAGCCCGTCGATCACCTTCTGCATCACGCCGGGGTCGATGAACGAAGCCGTGCCGATCTGCACCGCCGTCGCGCCCGCCAGCATGAACTCCACGGCGTCCTCGGCGGTGGAAATGCCTCCGCAGCCGATGATCGGAATGCGCACGCTGCGGTAGCACTGGTGGACCATGCGCACGGCGATGGGCTTGATGGCCGGGCCCGACAGGCCGCCCATCACGTTGCCGAGCTTGGGCTTGCGGGTGTGCACGTCGATCGCCATGCCCAGCACGGTGTTGCCCATCACGAGCGCGTCCGCGCCGGCCTCCTCGGCGGCTTTCGCCACCGCGGCGAGGTGGGAGGCATTCGGCGTCAGCTTCGCCCACACCGGATGCTCGGTCTTTCGGCGGATGGCGCTCACGACCTTGTAGGTGGTCTCGGGCGTCATGGCGAAGGCCATGCCGTCGGCCTCCAGGTTCGGGCACGAGATGTTGGCCTCGATGACCGCGACCTCGGGCAGCGACACCTCCGCCACGGCGCTCGCGAACTCCTCGACCGTGTCGGCGGAGATGGAGACCACCACCGGCGTGTCGAAGCGCGTGTAGGGCGGCAGCACCTCGCGGCGGTAGTAGTCCAGTCCCTTGCTCGGGATGCCGATGGAGTTCAGCATGCCGCTGTATGTCTCCGCCACCCGCGGCGTGGGGTTGCCCGCGCGCGACTTCGGCGACACGCTCTTGATGACCAGGGCGCCGAGCTGGTTGAAGTCGAGTGCCTCGGCGTACTCGATCGCGAAGCAGCCCGACGCGGGCATGACCGGGTTGCGCAGGCCTACCTCGCCGATCCTGACGTTGAGATTAGCCAAACTCGACCTCCCCCACCACGCTGCGGATCGAAAAGACCGGGCCTTCGCGGCACACGCGCAGGAATTGCTTGTCACCGTCGTCGTCGAACAGGCGCACGCAGGACAGGCAGACACCCATGCCACAAGCCATGCGCTGTTCCATGGCCACCTCGCCGCGCGTGTCCGGGTGGTCGGCGAGCACCCGCTGCAGCAGCATGAGCAGGCGGTGCGAGCCACAGGTGTAGACGGCGTCGTGATGCTGGCCGCCCAGCAGTTGCCGCACCAGGGCCTCGACGGCCTCCACCGCCGAACTGCCGTCGGCGTCGTACACGCAGTGGACGTCGGCCGGAGCGCCGCGCAGGAACTCGTCGCGCATCAGGTCCTTCGGTGCGCGCGCGGACATGATCGCGGTCACCGCCACGCCCCGCCTGGCCGCCAGTTGCAGCAGCGGCGCCATAGTGGCCAGCCCCACGCCGCGAGCGACCACCATGATCCGCCGCACCGCCGGCCCCAGGGTGAAGGTGTTGCCCAGCGGGCCGACGATGTCCATGTGGCGGCCCACGCCGAGCGTAGCCAGGGCCTTCGTCCCCAGGCCCGTCACGTTGTAGAGGAACTCGATGGTGCCGGGTTCGGGCCCCGTGCCGTAGACGCTCATGGGCCTGAGCAGGAAGGGCTGGAGCTCATCGGCGGACGGGCACTTGAGCTGGTAGAACTGGCCGGGCTTCGTCGCCGCGGCCAGGTCGACCTGGGCCGTGAGCCGCAGGTACTTGTAGCGGCCGTTGACCCAGCGGTGCTCGGCGACCTCGCAGCGGTGCGAGGCGACCGCATCGGCATTGCGCTGGAAGCAGGCGGTGGCAGCCATGGCGGATCCGTCCCAAGAGTTTTCGGCCACCGCGCTCATTCCAGCTCCCGGCCCTTGAGCTCGGGGATGAGGAACAGCGTGGCGATCATGTCGATCACGTAGATCGCGGCCAGCAGCGCGATGGCGGCCTGGAACGAATAGGCGCTGACCAGAGCGCCGACCACCACCGGCCCCAGACCGCCGACGCCGCGGCCGATGTTGAACAGCACGTTCTGGGCCGTCGCCCGGGCCTCGGTCGGATAGGCTTCCGACATCAGCGCGCCATAGCCTCCGAGCATGCCGTTGACGAACATGCCCAGCACCGCCCCGGCCCACAGCATCTGCACCGGATCGCTGAGCTGCGAGTACAGCAGGACCATGATGACCGCGCCCGCCTGGAACAGCAGGAAGCTGGGCTTGCGGCCGATCCGGTCGGCGAGCTGGCCGAACACGAAGATGCCGGCCATCATCCCGAGGATGGTCACGGCGGTCCACATCGCCGACTTGGTCAGGTTGAAGCCCATCTGGTTGGCCAGGAAGCTGGGCATCCAGATCATGATCCCGTAGTAGCCGAAGTTCTGCACCGAGCACAGCACCACGATGCCCGCGCTGATCTTGGTCGTCGCCTTGTCCTTGACCAGCAGCTTGAAGGCCTGCGACTTCGACGGCTTGCGGGCGGTGCTGCGCACGAAGACCTCGGGTTCGTGCAGCCGGTGGCGAATGAACCAGGCGATGACCGCCGGCAGCACGCCGACCAGGAACATGCCGCGCCAACCGATCAGCGGCAGCAGCAGCGGCGTCAACAGGGCCGCGCCGAGCACCCCGGCCTGCCATCCGAGCGCGACGTAGGACGACACCCGCGCCCGGTATCGGGCCGGCCACGCCTCGGCCGCCAGCGCCATGCCGATGCCGAACTCCCCACCGAGGCCGACGCCGGCGATGGTGCGGTAGGCCAGCAGATCCCAGTAACCCTGCGCGAACGCGCACAGCCCGGTGAAGACCGCGAAGAGCATGATGGTCCACGTGAGCACGCGCACGCGGCCGAAGCGGTCGCTCAGCGCGCCGAACACGATGCCGCCAATCACCGCACCGATCAACGTCCAGGTCACCAGCGAGCCGGCCTGGCCCGGCGTGAGGTGCAAGTCGGCGGAGATCGCCGACAGCATGAAACCCAGGATGAGCAGGTCGAAGCCATCCATCGCATAGCCGACCGCTGAACCCGCCAGCGCCTTCCAGCCATAGCCATCGACCTTGTTTGTACTTGCATTCGCCATGCGCCGCCTATACTCCGTGAAGCCTTTGGGACCGAAAAGGATCATCGATCTGCCTATGCAACACGCAAGCACTGTTCGTGCCATGCGTTCGGCCGCAAGGGGCCGGGGGGCGTTGGCTATGGGTGTTCACGCATGGTCGGCTTCCGCAGATCCAGGGGGCTTACGTCCGGTTCGTCCACGGTGACGTACGATCCGTTCACGCCGAGATGAGTCGCGCTGCCGGCAGCCGGAACGTCTGGATCGTCGGCGGCGGGGATCTCGCCGGCCAGTTCTTCGACGCGGGTCTCCTGGACGAAGCCATCATTCTGGTCGCTCGGTCACCTTGGGGCAAGGCAAGCCCTTGTTTCCCCGCAGGGTGACCACGCCACCTTGGAGCCTGATCTCCGCGCGCCGGATCGGTTCCGGTTTTGCGGAGCTAAGGTACGCCATGCCCATGCGTCGTGACGGTTGAAGCCCTGCCGGGAACGCCTTTGGGTTGCGCCGGCTTTCAACGATCAGGAGCCTGCCGATGAGGCCGATCATCACTGCTTTCGAACAATCGCCCGATCGCGGCCTGGGGTTGGCGCGCGACATGCCCGTTCGCTGGGCATTGGAAGAAGTGGGGCAAGCTTATGAGGTCCGCCTCGTTTCGTTCCGCGCGATGAAGGAAGCCGCGCACCGGGCGCTCCACCCTTTCGGGCAGATTCCGACTTATGAGGAAGGCGATCTGGCTTTGTTCGAGTCGGGGGCGATCGTGTTCCATATCGCCGAGCACCACGACGGCCTCTTGCCGCGGGATGCCGACGCACGGGCGCGCGCGATCATGTGGATGTTCGCCGCGCTCAGCACGATGGAGCCGCCGATCGTCCAGCGCGAGGTCGCCGCCTACCTGGAGCGCGACGAGACCTGGTACGCGCAGCGTCAGCCCATCGTCGAGGATCGCATCCGCGGTCGGCTGCGCGAGCTGTCCGATCGGCTCGGGGACGCCGACTGGCTGGACGGCGCGTTCAGCGCCGGTGACCTGCTGATGGTGCAGGTGCTGCGCAGGTTGGGCGGTTCGAGCCTGCTGGCCGAGCATCCGAATCTCGGCGCCTACGTCGCCCGGGGCGAGGCCCGGCCGGCGTTCAGGCGTGCGTTCGATGCCCAGTTGGCGGTTGCAAGGGCACGCGACCCAGCCAATCCCAACAGCCGACAGACATGACGCCCAGCGCCGGGCGAACCCATGCGCCATCAGTTCACCTTCCGATCCGAGCTTGCCGTGTCGCCCGAGCGCTTCTGGCAGTCGCTGTCCCTGGCGGCGGTGAATGAGGAGCTGCTTCCGCTTTATCGGATGACCGCGTCGCCCGAGATCCTGCGAGCGCCGATCAGCGAATGGGCGAAGCGGGAGGGTGCCTTGAAGAGCTGGATTCTCTTCCTGGGGATCATCCCGGTCGATCGGCATTTTTTCGGTAGGATCGAGTTCACCGCGCCGACGGCGTTCGTGGAGACGTCCTCCTCCTGGCTCAATCGGTCGTGGCGGCATGAACGGACGGCGGCCGGAACGCCGGGCGGTTGCGAGCTGACCGATAGAATCTCGTTCGAGCCGAGGTTCGCCTTTCTCGGGCCCTTGCAGAAGATCTTGTACGTTGCCGCATTCCGTCATCGTCATGCGAGGCTCGGAATGCGGTACGTCCGCGCGGAAGAAACTTAGTCCGCGCATCGAATGGACGTCGCGGCGATCGAAAATGATCGCTTCAGGAAATCGGTGGAAACGGGAACGCGATACGGAACCGATGCGGTCAATGAGCGCAGCGAAAGAACATCGGCTTGCCGTGCGGAAACCCGCTGCGGTGCTGCTCGCCATCTATGCGCTCGTCGTCGTCGCGGGCATCTATCCGTACCTTCGGTTCCCGGGTAGCATCCGGCCCTTCCAGATTCTTCAGATCGCGATCGATCTGCTGGTCGTTCATGGCTTGTATGGTTACGCTGCCCGGCGGCGGATTCGCGGCATCCGCTGGCGGGTGCTGTATCTCGTGCTGGCTGTCGTTCTCGGCGTCCGGGTGGCCGTCGTGCTGTATTTGCTGCTGCCGAACCTGTTCCCATGGTTCGGCACGGGGGAGCAACTCGTGTCGCTCGTCGGCGTCTCGCTGCTTCCCGTCATGCTGCTGGCCGCGTATGCGCTTTGGCGCCATGCGATGACCGTTTCGGTCGCCGGCCCCGTCGTCCAACCCATCGAGGATTCATCGGATGGTACATAGGTCAATCTCACAATCGTCGACCGGCTCGACCGTCGACCGGAGGTCGCATGAACATTGATTTCGGAAGCGAGCTGGAGGCGTTTCGCCGCGAGGTGGCGGACTTCCTGGATACCGCGCCGACACCGGAGATCCGCGAGGCGGGCCTCAAGACCACCAGTGTCTTCGCGCCGTTCGAGACGACGATGGCCTGGCACAAGATTCTCCATGCAAGGGGCTGGTCGGCGCCCGCCTGGCCGAAGGAGTACGGCGGGACCGGCTGGTCGATCGAGCAGCGCTACATCTTCGCCGAGGAGTACGCGAAACGGCGGCTGCCGCCTCTGCTGCCGAACGGATTGCAGATGGTCGGGCCGCTGCTGATGCAGCTCGGCACGCCGGAGCAGAAGGCCAAGCACCTGCCGGGCATCCTGCGCGGAGACGACTACTGGACGCAGGGCTATTCCGAGCCCAATTCGGGCTCGGACCTCGCGTCGCTGAGCTGCGCGGCCGTCGCCGACGGCGATGACTATGTGATCAACGGGCAGAAGATCTGGACGACGCTGGCGTACAAGGCGAACCGGATGTTCATGCTCGTGCGGACCAGCAACGAAGGGCGCAAGCAGCACGGCATCACTTTCCTGCTGCTGGAAAGAACGGATTTCCCGGGCATGACCATCCGGCCGATCACCGGGCTCGATGGCACGCAGGAGCTGTGCGAGGTCTTCTTCGACAACGTCCGGGTGCCGAAATCGGGCAGGGTCGGCGAGGAGAACGACGGCTGGAACGTCTCGAAGGCGCTGCTGAAGTTCGAGCGCGGAGGATCGGCGAGCAGTCCGTCGATGTACGCGAAGCTCGAAATGATCCGGGCGGCGGCACGCGCGACGCTGTCGCCGCACGGCGGAACCCTGGCGGACGATCCGGTGATGCAGCGGGATCTCGGCGAGCTCGAAGCGGAGATCGCCGCCTTCGCCGCGTTCGAGAAGCTGATCATCAGCCGCTATCCGGCGGTCACCAATGATCCGGCGACCCCATCTATCAATAAGATCTCGAGCTCGGAGCTGGCGCAGCGCGTATCGGTGCTGATGACGAAGGTCGCCGGGCTGCAGGCGCTGCCGATGCAGGTCGACGCGCGGAAGGTCGGCTCGGCGACGGCGCCGATCGGCAATGATTTCGAGCTGATCGCGATGCCCTATTACCTGAATTCTCGCGCGACGACGATCTACGCCGGTAGCAACGAGATCCAGCGCGACCTGATCGCGCGTGCGCTGTTCGCGCGCTGAGACAAAAACGAGGACAAGCATGGACTTCACTTACACGTCCGAGCAGCAGATGCTGCGGGACAGCCTCGGCAAGCTTCTCGCGCAGGCATACGGTTTCGACGCGCGCCAGAAGTACGTCCGCTCGTCCGAGTCGCGATGCGATGCGGTCTGGCAGCAGTTCGGCCGGATGGGGCTGCTCGCGCTGCCGTTCGCGCAAGAGCACGGCGGCATGGGCGGCTCTTTCAGTGACCTGGTCGCGATCGGCGAGCTGTTGGGGCAGTACCTGGTCGTCGAGCCTTATGTCTCGTCGATCCTGCTGGGCGGCAGCGCCATGGCCTTGGGCGCTTCGGCGGATGCGGACGCATTGGGGGACGTGGTCGCCGGCGAGGTCGAGGTCGCGCTGGCCCACGAGGAGGCGCATGGCATCGGTCCGCTCGGGCAGATGACGTGCACGCTGCGTGCCGTCGACGACGGCCTGAGGCTGGACGGAACGAAGCTACTCGTGCTGGGAGGCCCTCACGCACGGACGCTGATCGTGTCCGCCCGTCACGGCGACCGGCTGGCGCTGGTCCGGGTGGATCCGGCGGCGCCGGGTGTCGCGGTCACCGGATACCGGACGATCGACGGTCGCCATGCGGCGACCGTGCGCTTCGATGACGTTCGCGTGCAGGCGACCGGCGTGCTGCTCGACGACGCCGAGGATCCGCTCGAGCAGGTGCTTCGGCGCGCGGTGCTGTTTCTTTGCGCCGAAGCGACCGGCGCCATGCACGCGCTGCTCGGAGCCAGCACCGACTACGCGGCGACGCGCAAGCAGTTCGGCGTGCCGATCAGCAGCTTCCAGGTGGTCGCCCATCGGCTCGCGGACATGAAGATCGCTTATTCGAAGGCGAGGGCGCTGCTGCTCTACACGACCGCGCTGCTGGAAGCCGGACAGGGCGGCGCCCGCGACGTTTCGCTGCTGAAGGCGCAGGTGAGCCGGCTCGGCCGCATCGTCGGCGAAAGCGCGGTCCAGGTCCACGGCGGCATCGGCATGACGGACGAGCTTTCGATCGGGCACTACCTGAAGCGCATCCTGGCGATCGAGGCGATGTTCGGCAACACCGACTACCACCTGCGCCGGGTCGGCGCCGGCCGCGCGTCGTGATGGCGTTCAGATCGCCGAAGGGTGCCTGGCCAGCGGCGTCACCTTGATCTTCATGTACGGGAACAGCGGCAGCCCGCTGAGGATCTCGTGCAGCTCGTCGTTGCTGTCGACGTCGAAGACGCTGTAGTTCGCGTACTCGCCGACGACGCGCCAGAGGTGCGGCCATTTGCCGGCGCGCTGCAGCGCCTGCGAATACTGCTTTTCGGCGGCCTTGATCCGCGCCGCCTCGTCGGCGGGCACGGTGGCGGGAATGTCGACGATCATGTGCACGATGAACAGCATCGGTGGCTCCTGGGTGGGTGATCAGGCAAGACGATCATCGGGAAGCCACCGATCGCCGCCCGCGATTCGATGCGCGTCCCGAAGCGAAGGGTTCGGACCCGAGTATCCGTCACGAGGCGGTTTCGCACGCGGACGGCGATAGCTGGCGCCGGTACTGGTCCAGGCTGTCGCGCGCGCTTCGCAAGGTCCGCCGCATGTCGGCCACTTGCGCTTGCAGCCGGCTCACGGTCGCCTGGTGCGGGGCGATCAGCGGGGTAAGCGTCTGCAAAGCATCGCGGATGCTCGCTTTCAGCGCCAGATAGCGCTGCTCATGGCGGGACGCGTCGGTCCCCAGCGTGTCCAGGCGCGCCAGCGACAAGGTGATCGGCGTCCGGTCCGTCGCGGGGGCGTCGAGGCGATAATCCTCCGCGAGATGCCGGCGCAGCGCTTCGTTCAGCGCGTCGTCGAACGTCTGCGACACGCGGCGCTGCAGCGACCCGGCATCCGGCCCCTCGGCCCGTTCGTGCTCGTCGAGCCACGGCGGCAGCTTCGGTATCAGCGCGCGCCAGACCGTCAGCGCGATCACCGCGGGCAGCTCGGTCAATCGTCGCTGCTCGTCCTCCAGCGTCGCCGCCCATCGCGCCAGCCGGGGCACGGTCCCGCTTTCGAGCGAGCCGAGCACGTTCTCTCGCAGATGATGCAGTCGCACGGCCGCCGGCTTGCGCCGCTTGTAGGCCAGCGCCGGGCGGATCAGGTCCGTCAGCGCCGCATACAGCCGCTCGAAGCCCGCGTCCGTCATCGCCGTCCCGGTCTGGCCTTGCTCGCGCGCGACGGCGACCGAGATCGACACCGGTTCGCGCAGCAGCTCGGGATCGACGCCCATTCGCGACAGCCGTGCGCGGGCCCGCGCGCGCACGTCGTCTTCCTGCATCCGGCGGTTTTGCTCGGTCTTGTTGCACAGGCGCTTGCGGATGTCGCCGTCGATCTCGTCCTCTTCGATGACGTCGCTGCGCGTGACGACCGGCAGCAGCGGCTTGTCGCGACGCAGCTCGCGCGTGAGCTCGTCGAGCTCCTGCACCTGGCCCGGCGACGCCGAGCTGGTCAGCCACAGCATGCCGTCGGCGCTGTCGGTGAAGCGGCGCGTCAGCGCGGCGTTCTCGTCGGTGACCGAGTGCAGGCCCGGCGTATCGAGCAGCACCAGGCGTTCGTCGAGAATCACACCCTGGAGCCGCGAGGTGGTTTCCGTCGCGCCTTCTTTGAGCAGGCCGTTCGCGGCGGCGATCGCCCCGCGGTCGATGACCCGTCCGTCCTCGACGCTGAACGAACGCGCCGTACCGCCGAGCATCGCGCACCGTTCGGCGACGAAATTGCACAGCGAGCTCTTGCCGGCGTTCAGCTTGCCGAAGACCAGCAGCATCGCGCGGTCGTCGAAGCGGCTGGCCAGTGCCTGCGCCGGTTGCAGCTCCGCCCACTGCCGGGCCCAGGCCGTCTGCTCGGCCGCGAGGCCTCGTTCGATCTCCTCGATCCGCGCGGCGAGCGGGCCGCCGTCACGAAGGCCGGCGCGATCCGGCATGCCGGCGGCCAGCTCGCGTCGCAGCGCGGCCAGCCAGTCGTCGAGCCGCGTCAGCTCGGACGAGACGTCGACCGTATCGACCGGCGCCGCTCGCAAGGTTTCGAAGAACCTTCGTTCCTCAGTCATCGGACCGTTCCGCTCGCGCGATAAGCGCCTGCACGGCCGACAGCGCTTCGTCGGCGACGGCGATGGCCGCGTCATGCTCGGCGATCCGCTGCGCCAGCGCCCGGCGATCGTCGGACTGCTCGAAATAGCGCGCGAACGCCGCCGCCAGCCCCTGCCGTCCGGCCGGCTCGCAGAACAGGCGGCGCAGGTCGTCGCGAAACTTCACCGAGACGCCGAGCACGGCGACGATCACGGTGTCCAGGCTCGCGACCCGGGTTCGCTGCGCGGCCGGCAGGCCGACGACGCCGTGGCCGGTCAGCACCGCGTTGATCGCGATGCACGCCCGCGAATAAGCGACCTGGAGTCGTGCGCGCTCGAGCTTGGCCGGCGTGATCCTGAAAAGGTTCTCGAAGCTGTCCGGCTCCAGCGCGATGTCCGGCCCGGGCACGTCGACCAGCGCGCGCAGCTCGCCGCCCACCTTGGCCAGCACCTCGTCCAGGTCCCGATCGAAGGCCTGGCGCTGCGCCGCCTGCTGCCGCTCGAGCGCCGAGCGCGCCTGTTCTTCGCGGGCCGCGTGCACGAACAGGCGGATGTCCGAACGGATCCACGCGGCCTGCTCGGCGAGGCGATCGTCGTCGCTGCCGACGTCGGCATCGAGGCCCGGCGAATCCAGCCAGCACGTGCCGTCGCCGTCATGATCGGCGAGCGTCACGGTCTCGCGCCGGTCCGCGACCGAGAACACCGGGCTGCCGATCAGCTCGTTCAGCAGGCGGCTCTTGCCGTGGTTGTACTTGCCGATGACCGTGACGGTCGGCGGCGGCGACTGGTCGACGAGCACCCGCAGTCGCGCCAGGTCGCGGCCGCGCCCGGGCAGCGCGGCCAGGATCGCCAGCTCGACGGCGGTCCAGGAAGACCTGGGCGATGCCTTGCGCAATTCAGGCTGCCAGGCGGGGACGGTCGACGATCTGGTTGTCGACGCCGTCGACCAAGGCGCTCAGGTCGAAGTCGAACACGATCTCGGCGAACGGCTCGGTCATGCCTTGCGCCTTCATGCTCGCCTCGTCGCTGCGCTCGGTCACCGGCGGCACCAGTCCCTCGCGCGTGGCGAACGCGAAGTCGTCGTAGACCAGCGGATCGCCGTCGATGTTGATCTGCGTGGTCAGCTTGCGATGTCCGTCCGCCGTCACGAAGAAATGGATGTGGGCCGGTCGGTTGCCGTGGCGTCCGAGCTGGTTCAGCAGCGCCTGCGTCGGCCCGTCGGGCGGGCAGCCGTAGCCCTTCGGAACGATGCTGCGGAACTTGTAGCGGCCTTGCGCGTCGGTGATGATCGTGCGGCGCATGTTGAATGGTTGCTGCTCGCCGGTCGGGTCGAAGTGCGAGTAGAAGCCCTTGGTGTTGCAATGCCAGACCTCGACCTTCGCGCCGGGCATCGGTTGGCCGTCGGCGCCGCGGACGGTGCCCTGCATGATCAGCGGGTGGCCGTTGCTGTCGGTGCCGTCGTCGAGTCGGGCGAAGCCCTGCTCGACCGGCGCGCCGGACACGTACAGCGGGCCTTCGATCGTCCGCGGCGTCTTGTTGGCGACGCCTTGCGCGTCGTCCTCGGCGTCCATCCGCATGTCCAGGTAGCGGTCGAAGCCCAGCCCCGGCGACAGCAGGCCCGCCTCGCCGCGCGCGCCGAGCGCGTTCAGGTAAGCGATGCCGGCCCAGAACTCATCGGACGAGATGTCCAGGTCCTCGATCGTCTTGTACAGGTCCGAGATGATGCGATGCACGACCGCCTTGACGCGGGGGTTGCCCCCTTCGTTGGCGAGGCCGGCGGCCAGGCGAAGGAAGTCCTGCACATCCTGCGTGGCGTAGATCTTTGCGCTCATGACATGTCTCCGGTAGAGCTTGTTGTAGTACGTCGACGAGTATCGTGGTGTCGGCGAGTTCAGGGAACGGCGAGCTGGATCGGACGATGCGCGCGACTGAAGCGCCGGACGCGATCCGGATCCAGCTCGATGCCCAGGCCGGGAGCCGAGGGCAGGCTCAGGTGGAAATCCCGGTAAGCGAGCGGCGTCGCCAGGATCTCCTCGGTCAGCAGCAACGGGCCGAACAGCTCGGTTCCCCACTGCAGCGCGTCGAAGGTGGCGAAGACCTGCGCCGACGCGATCGTGCCGATCGCGCCTTCGAGCATCGTGCCGCCATACTTGAAGATCTCGTGCCGCCGCTGCGCCAGCATCCGCTCGGCCTCGTCGATGTCGCGCGCGGTATCGCCGGAGGCCAGCGTCCACGCGATCGGCAGGCTGTCGCGCTGCCGGCCGCCGAGCAGTTCGGACACCGGCAACCCCAGGCGCTTGCCCAGTCCGTCGTACAGCGCCGTCTCGACCGCGCACTTGGCGAAGCGATTGTCGCGGATCGCCTTGTTCAGGCGCGCCATCAGCGCCGGCACCGCGTTCGCGTCGGCGCCGACGAGCAACGGTGCGAAATACGTATCGACGGCGAGCTTCATGCCCTCGGGCGACTCGGCGCCATAGGCGAGCCCGCCGATCGTCGGCGTGCAGCTCCTGCTGCGCGACGATTCGATCCGCCCGCGCGAGATCATCGAGGTGCGCGAGTTGCAGACCGCGCTGGGTTCGTGGTACATCGAGCCGATCCGGCAGCTCGGGCGCGAGGTCTATGGGACCGGTCAGGCGGCCAGCGCCGGATAGTCGGTATAGCCTTCCTCGCCCTGCGTGTAGAACGTCGGCCGGTGGTACGGCGTGAACTCGGCGCCCTGGCGGATGCGCGCCGGCAGGTCGGGGTTGGAGATAAAGTAGCGGCCGAACGCGATCGCGTCGGCGTGGCCTTCGGCGACCATCCTGGTCGCGGTGTCGGCCTTGAAGTTGCCGGCGGCGATCAGCGGGCCGCGCCAGTCGCGCCGGTACATGACGGCGGCCGACGGCACGTTCTGGTGATCGACCTCGCGCTGGCCGGCGCCGCTGGCGCGCGGCTCGATCAGGTGCAGGTACGCGAGGCCCTGCGGATCGAGCGCGCGGATCACTTCGCGGTACAGCGGCTCGGGATCGTCGTCGCCGCTGCCGTTGGCGATGCCGAACGGCGACAGCCGCACGCCGACCCGATCGGGGCCGGCGACGACGGCCGCGGCCTTGGTCACGTCCAGCAGCAGCCGCATGCGGTTCTCGACCGAGCCGCCCCAGGCGTCGGTGCGCCGGTTCGAGCGCGCTTGCAGGAACTGCTCGAGCAGGTAGCCGTTGGCGCCGTGGATCTCGACACCGTCGAAGCCGGCGCGCATCGCGTTGCGCGTGGCCTGCGCGTAGGCCTCGACGAACGAGGGGATCGCGTCGGTCGGGATCTCGCGCGGCGTCTCATAAGGGACGACCTGGCCGTCGGCGGTGCGGGCCTTGCCCTCGATCGCGATCGGCGACGGCGCGAACGGCGGCAGGCCGTCGGGCTGGAACGACGAGTGCGACAGCCGGCCGACGTGCCACAACTGCAGGAACGCGTGGCCGCCCTTGTCGTGGATCGCGTTGACGACGCCGGCCCAGCCGGCGACCTGCTCGTCGCCATGGCAGCCGGGCGTGCTCGGCGCCGGCCGGCCGCCGGGCAGCACTTGCGAGGCCTCGGCGATGATCAGCCCGCCCTTGCTCGCGCGCTGGCCGTAGTAGCGGGCGTTCATCTCGTTGGGCGCGCAGCCGGGGACCGTCGCGCGCATGCGCGTCAGCGGCGCCATCACGACGCGGTGCGACAGTGTCAGCGGGCCGACGCGCAGGGGTTGGAACAGCGGGGCGGTGTCGATACTCATCGCGGATGTCTTCCTCGGGCCTTGGAGTGGGCGGGTGGGTTCGATCGGTGGTGACCGGCGCAGGGCGCACGGCCCGCGCCGTCGGTCCGGCCGAAGAGCTTACCCGATGGGCCCGAAGGTCCGTTCAGCGCAACTGCTGCCGCGCCCAGGCTTGCAGTTGCGCCGCCGGCATCGCGCCGCTGACGCGGGCGATCTCGCGGCCCTGCCGCGTCAGCACCATCGTCGGAATGCTGCGGATCCCCCACCGCGCGGCCGACTGCGGCGCGGCCTCGGTGTCGACCTTCGCGAAGCGAACCTCGGGCATCTGCGCGGCGGCCTGCGCGAAATGCGGCGCCATCGCCTTGCACGGCCCGCACCACTCGGCCCAGAAGTCGATCAGCACCGGCAGCTCGGTGCCGGCGAGGAAGCGGTCCAGCGATGCGTCGTCGAGCGCGACCGGCTTCGGATCCATCAGCGCGGCCTGGCAGCGCCCGCAGACCGGCTGGTCGCGCAGGCGTTCATCGGGCACGCGGTTCTTCGCGCCGCAGGCGGGGCAGACCAGTTGCATCGAGCGCTCCTCGTCGGGATGGGCGTCAGGTCGGGATGCGCGTCAGATGAGGTCGATGGCCGGATTCGTCAAGGCAGCCGCCGATCCGTTCGCGAGGACGGATGCGGCGGCCGGTGGACGGCCGCGGGGGATCAGTGCGTTCCGGGTCCGCGGGACGGCGCCGCCGGCCTCCTCCTACAGCCGGCGATCGCGCGGCGTCGCTGGCGGACGCGCGGACCAGCGACGCGCCAATCAGGGACGGTAGCCGAAGCCCGGGCGTCCGACCTGGCGCAGCGGCGCCGCCATGTTGGCGAAGCGGCACAGCACGTCGCGCGTCTCGCGCGGGTCGATGACCTCCTCGACGCCGAAGGCCTCGGCTGTGCGCAGCGGCGATTGCAGCCGTTCGAGCCGGGCTTCGATCGCGGCGCGGTGCGCATCGGGGTCGGCGGCCGCCTCGATCTCGGCGCGATACGCGGCCTGGACGCCGCCGGCGATCGGCAGCGAGCCCCATTGCGCCGACGGCCACGCGTAGCGCATGAAGGCCGGCGAGCCGTTGCGCTGCGTGAGCCCGGCCATGCCGAACACCTTGCGAACGATGATCGCGCACCAGGGCACCGTCGACTGGCGAACGGCGCCGATCGCCTGCGTGCCGTAGCGCATGATGCCGCTGGCCTCGGCTTCCTTGCCGATCAGAAAGCCGGGGATGTCGACCAGGTGCACGACCGGCAGGTGGAAGGTCTGCGCGAGGTCGACCAGGCGGATCGCCTTGCGGCAGGCATCGCTGGTCCACGCGCCGCCATAGTGATAAGGATCGCTGGCGAGAATCGCGACCGGCCAGCCGTCCAGGCGGCCCAGGCCGGTGATCACCGACTTGCCCCAGGCCTTGCCGATTTCGAAGAAGCTGCCGTCGTCGAGCACCGCTTCGACGATCGGCCGCATCCGGTAGACCTTGCGCGAATCGCGCGGGATCGCGTTGATCAGCGCATCGAGCCTGGCCTGCGGGGGGGCCTTGGCTTCGGCGCGCGGCGGCAGCTCGTACGACGACGACGGCAGGTACGACAGGAAGCGGCGCGCGCGCTCGAAGGCCTCGGCCTCGGTCGCGCATTCGTCGTCGATCGTGCCGCTCTTGGCGTGGATCGAGCTGCCGCCCAGCTCTTCCTTGGTGACTTCCTGGCCCGCGCGCGCGACGACCGGCGGTCCGGCCGCGAAAAGCTGCGAGGTGCCGCGCACCATCATCGAGTAGTGGCTGGCGCAGACGCGGGCCGCGCCCATGCCGGCGACCGAGCCCAGGCCCAGCGCGACGACCGGGATCTCGGACAGCGCGTCCATGACCTCGGTGAATATCGGCACGTCGGGCAGGTAGGTGCGGCCGATCGTTTCGAGGTGCTTGACCGAGCCGCCGCCACCAGTGCCGTCGACGAGGCGGATCAGCGGCACGCGCCAGCGGCGCGCCTGCGTCTCGGCCATCGCGAACTTCTCGCGCAGGCCGCCGTCGTTCGCGCCGCCGCGCACCGTGAAGTCGTCGCCAGTGATGCAGACCGTGCGGCCGTCGATGCGGGCATGGCCGCACAGCACGTTGGCCGGCGTGAAATCGACGAGGTTGCCGTCGGCGTCATAAGCGGGGAAGCCCGAGATCGAGCCGATCTCGCGGAAGCTGCCGGGATCCAGGATGGCGTCGAGCCGCTCGCGCACCGTCATCTTGCCGTTGGCGCGATGGCGGGCGACCTTGTCGGGGCCGCCGAGGTTCAGCGCCAGCTTCTGCCTGCGGCGCAGGTCATCGACTTCGGGTTGCCAACTCATCTTCATCGTCTCCTACGTTGATTCGAACCGGGGGATGCGCGGCGTCGGCGCTCAGCGCGGCAAGCCGGCGCGCTGGCCGTCCGCCAGCTTGACGGGCGCGGCGTTCTCGTCGCGCAGCGCGCGCAGCGTCGTGATCGCGTGATCGCGGATGCCTTCGAGCAGCGCGCGCATGCGGCTTTCGGCCAGATCGGGCTTGCGTTGCACGATCGCGTGCTGCACGTCGCGGAACCGCCGGCTGACCGCGCTGCGCCGCTCGGCGGTCGTGAAGTCCAGCGGCTGCTCCCAGATGACGTTCCAGACCGACAGGTTCGCCAGGTCCACGAGCAGCGAGGCCAGCAGGTCGTTGCCGCTGCCTTTGGCGATCGCGGCGACCGCGCGCGTGCAGGTGTGGATGAAGGCCTTGATGTCGGTGTCGTCGTCCGTCCGGCCGGCCAGATGCTCCATTTCGGCGATGCGCCGGTCCAGCGTGCGCAGGTAGCTCTCGACCGGCCGCTGCGCCATCGTGCGCGCGGCGCTGGCCGACAGCGCGTTGCGCACATTGAACAGGTCGGCGATGCCCTGCATCGATACCGTCTTCACGTAGTTGCCGCGGCGCGGAACGATCTCGATGACGCCGCGGCGCGCGAGCAGCCGCAACGCGTCGCGCACCGGGCCGCGGCTGACGCCGAATTGCGTCGCCAGGCCCTGCTCGGTCACGCGCTCGCCGTCGGCGAAGCGTCCCTCGATGATCGCCATGCTGATCTCGTCGGCGATCTGCTCGGGAATCGTCCTCGGCAGGAAACCGCCGCGACCGGGCGCGCCGTCAGCGCCGCCGGTTTCGCCGAGCTCGGGAGCGGGCGCGGCCGGCGGCGATCCTTCGCGGCCGGCGAGCGGCCTGGGAAACGGGGCGAATGACGAGTTCATCGGGCCGAGAGTGCGGGCGGAAGGATCGTGGCGGCGAGTGGGGGCGGCGGTTGACCGGAATACGGAATACGGCGCGGGGACGGGGCGCACGACCGGCTGCCGGGCGGCTGCCGGCGCCGGGTCCCGCGCGGCCGGCGGTCGGGGCACGATAAGCACGGGGGTGATGATTGTCAACCGTTGACATTGCGAGAGCCGGATCCGTAACATCGCTGCGCCGGGCGGCCGGCGGCAGCGGGTGGCCCGTTGCCGCGGCGGCGTCCGCGAACCGCGGCAGACATCCGCAGGAGACAGAAGACATGGCAGAAGTCACGGTCACCGCCGAAGTGGCCGGTACGGTGTGGAAGAACCTCGTCCAGGTGGGCCAGCAGGTCGAGGCCGATCAGGAGCTGATGATCCTGGAATCGATGAAGATGGAGATTCCGGTGCACGCGCCGCAGGCCGGCACGATCACCGCCGTGCTGGTCGCCGAGCAGGATGCGATCAGCGAGGAGCAGCCGCTGCTGAGGATCGGCTGATCTCGGCGGCGCTGCGCGCGCCCGGCTCGCTCGCGCGGGCCTTCGCGCTGGTCTTCTCGTTCGCCGGCCGGCGCTTCAGTCCGGCCGCGGCGCCGTGCGCAGCAGCCGCGACGCGTCGACCGGCTGCGCGCGCAGCGTCACCAGCGTGCGGACCGCGTGGTCGCGCGATTCTTCGAGCGCCTGCCTGAGCCGCAGGTCCGCCGCGTCCGCGTCACCCGCCTCGATCGCGTCGAGCACGCCGCGCAGCGCGCGCGCCTGCTGCCGGCGCCGTTCGGCCGTCGCGTAGTCGAGCGGCCATTCCCAGATGATCCGCCACACCGTGTGCTCGGCGAGTTGCGCCATCAGCGCGATCGCCTGCTCGTTGCCGCTGGCCTTGACGACCGCGCGGACCGCGCGGGTGGCCACGTCGGCGAACGCGCCGGCATCGGCGTCGGGATCGTCGGCCAGCGCGTCGAGCTCGGCGCAGCGGCGCTTCAGCGCCTCGACGTAGCTGGGCACCGGCGCGATCGCCGCCTGGCGCGCGGCCAGCGCGCTGATCGCGTTGCGCACGTTGAACAGGTCGGCGATCGCGTCCATCGTCAGCTCGCGCACGTACGCGCCCCGGCGCGGCGTCAGCGTGACGATGCCGCGGCGTTCGAGCAGCCGCAGCGCCTCGCGGATCGGTCCGCGGCTGACCGCGAAACGGTCGGCCAGTTCCTGTTCGAGCAGGCGCTGGCCGGACGGAATCCTGCCGGCGACCAGGGACGCGCCGAGCTCGTCGGCGATCTGTTCGGGCAAGGTGCGGGTCGTGCTGCGAGGGCGCGTCATGAGCCCGGATCATGCCATCTCCCGCGACGCCGGGGTCAGGTACCGAGCGCCGGAGTTCGCCTCCTCCGAGATCGAACCCGCGACTGGCGGTGTCGGCCGAACAGGCCGAAGTCTGATTGTTGACAATCCGACTTGATCGGGCGAGCATGGCGGCTCCCTGGCGATGGCGCGGCCCTCGCCCGAAGTCCGCGGCGAGAGTCCGCGACCTGGAGACGACTTTGACTGGCTTGGCCGCCCCCGGCGCAATTCCCAACGCTCCGCTTCATTCGTTGCGCGTCGTCGAGTTCGGCACGTTGCCGGCCGCCAGCTACTGCGCGCGCCTGTGCGCGGATTTCGGCGCCGCCGTCGTCCACGTCGAGCCGCCGGGCGGCGACCCGGACCGCGCGGCCGCGCCGCTGATTGGCGATGGCGCCGGCCAGCCGGTCAGCGGCTGGTTCGCGTTCCTGAACGTCGGCAAGCAGAGCCTGGTCGTCGATCCGGGCGATCCGGCCCAGCTCGCCAGGCTCGATGCGCTGCTGGCGTCGGCGGACCTGATCGTCGACGGCAGCGACGCGGCGATGCGCGCCGCGTGGCGGCTCGATACCGCGCGGCTCGCGGCGATGCCGGACGGGCCGGTCGTCGTCGACGTGAGCTGGTTCGGGCGCGACGGCCCGTACGCCGAATACGCCGGCTCGGACGCCGTCTGCCGCGCGCTGGCCGGCCTCGTCGAGCTGATCGGCCCGGTCGAGGGACCGCCGCTGACGCTGCCCGATTACCAGGCCGCGATCACCGCTGGCCTGGCGGCCTTCGTTCCGCTGATGGCCTCGGTGCTCGCGCGCACGCCGCATGCGGGCGCCGACCGCGACGCGCGTCGGGCCGACGAGCAGCAGTTCGACAGGCAGCAGATCGACGGGCAACAGATCGACAGGCAACAGATCGACAGGCAGCGGGCCGACAGGCAGCAAGTCGACGCGCGGCGGGCCGACGAGCGCGCGTCACGCGAACCGCCGCCGCGCGGCGGCGAACGCTGGGAGCTGAGCGTGTTCGAGGCGTCGATCGCGCTGTGCGAGTTCCAGACCTCCGAGGCGTACGCGACCGGCATCCCGCAGGGCAGGCGCGGCTTCAACCGTTTCACGCCGACTTATCCGATGGCGATCTATCGCTGCCGCGAAGGATGGCTGGGCCTGACGATCGTGACGCCCGCGCAATGGGCGTCGCTGTGCGAGATGGTCGGGCTGCCCGAGTCGATGATCGACGATCCGGCCTACCTGCCCAGCGGTCCGCTGCGGCTGATGCACGCCGACACGCTCGAACCGATGCTGCGCGAGCGCTTCCTGGCGCGAACGGCCGGCGAGTGGTTCGAGCGCGGGCTGGCGCTGCGGCTGCCGCTGGCGATCGTGCCCGACATGGCGGGCCTGCTGCGCACGAAGGTGTTCCGCGACCGCGGCATGTTCGTGCCGATCGACGTGGGCGGCCGCACGATCGAGGGGCCCGGCTCGCCGATGAACCTGCGCGACTGTCCGCCGCGGCGCGGCGGCGGCGTGCCGTCGCCGGACGCGCACGACCCGTCGCTGTTCGAGCCGAGGACCGATCGGCGCTTCGCGTCGCGGCCGGCGCGCCCCGCCGGCGCCGACGCCTACGACCCGATGCTGCCGCTGGCCGGCGTGACGATCGTCGACCTGTCGATGGGCTGGGCCGGGCCGCTGTGCACGCGCCACATGGCCGACCTGGGCGCCGACGTGATCAAGGTCGAGGCCTGCGGCTACGCCGACTGGTGGCGAGGCGTCAGCAGCAATCCGGCGGACTTCGAGGCGCGCGTCTACGAGAAGCAGCCGCGCTTCAACATCATGAACCGCAACAAGCGCGCGATTACGCTGGACCTGACGTCGGCCGAAGGCGTGCGGCTGCTCAAGGAGCTGGTGCGCGACGCCGACGCGGTCGTCGAGAACTATTCGAGCAGCGTGCTGAAGAAGCTGGGGCTCGATTACGCGGCGCTGCGCGAGGTCAACCCGTCGCTGGTGATGGTGTCGATGGCCGCTTATGGGTCGGGCAACGAATGGAGCGAGGCCCGCGCTTATGGCTCGACGCTCGAGCAGGGCAGCGGCCTGCCGTCGGCGGCCGGGCGCGACGGCGATCCGCCGATGATGAACCACATCGCCTACGGCGACGCGGTCGGCGGCCTGAACGGCGCCGGCGCGTTGCTGGTCGGCCTCGTCCACCGCCGCTCGACCGGGCGTGGCCAGCACGTCGACATCTCGCAGATCGAATGCATGTTGCCCTACGTCGCGCCATGGATCGTCGAGCAGTCGGCCAACGGCGCGGTGGCGCCGCGGCTCGGCAATCGCCATCCGGATCATTGGCCGCAGGGCATCTATCGCTGCGCCGGCGACGACGACTGGCTGCTGGTGACGGTGATCGATGACGGAGGCTGGCGGGCCTTGTGCGGCGTGATCGAGCCGGCCGGGGCCGGATCGCTGGCCGGCAGCGCATCACTGGCCGGTGACGCGTCGCTGGCGACGGCGGCGGGCCGGCGCGCGGCGATCGATCGGATCGACGTGGCGATCGAGGCCTGGACCTCGCGGCTCGCGCCCGACGAGGCGATGCGGCGGTTGCAGGCGGTCGGAGTGCCGGCCGGCGTCGTACGGGCGCCGATCGCCG
This sequence comes from Burkholderiaceae bacterium, assembly GCA_047605425.1. Classification (GTDB taxonomy): domain Bacteria; phylum Pseudomonadota; class Gammaproteobacteria; order Burkholderiales; family Burkholderiaceae_E; genus JAKPAM01. The sequence goes on from JASGFT010000006.1 coordinate 51,989, forward strand.
TCGTCGACGATCCGCACCTGGTGGCCCGCGGATTCTGGCCGCTCGTCGATCGCCCGTACATCGGCACGCAACCGCAGCCCCTGGCGCCTTACCGCCTGGACGGCAAGGCGCTGCCGGTGCGCCGCGCCGCGCCGACGCTGGGCCAGCACAACGAGGAGATCCTCGGCGGCCGCCTCGGCCTGGACGACGCGGCGCTGCGGCGGCTGCGCGAGGCCGGCGTGATCGGCACCGAGGCGCGGATGCCGGCCAACGCCAGGCCGCGCCATTTCGGCAGGCAGGCGGCGGAGGCGCGCGGATGAGCGAGGCGCCGCTGCTGTCGGTCGAGAACCTCAGCATCCACTTCCGCACGCAGGCCGGCGAGGTCCAGGCCACGCGCGACGTGTCGTTCGCCGTGCAGCCGGGCGAGCGCGTCGGCATCGTCGGCGAGAGCGGCTGCGGCAAGACGGTGACCGGCCTGTCGCTGCTGGGGCTGCTGCCGTCGAACAGCGCGCGGCTGAGCGGGCGCATCGTGTTCGAGGGCCGCGACCTGCTGAAGCTGTCGGCGGCCGAGATGCGCAAGGTGCGCGGCGCCCGGATCGGCATGATCTTCCAGGAGCCGATGAGCGCGCTCGATCCGGTGTTCACGATCGGCGAGCAGATCGCCGAGACCTATCGCACGCACCAGCGGATGAGCAAGGCGCAGGCTCGCGACCGTGCCGTCGAGATGCTGGCCAGCGTCGGCATCCCGTCGCCCGAGCGGCGCGTCGACGAGTATCCGCACCAGTTGTCCGGCGGCATGCGCCAGCGGGCGATGATCGCGATCGCGCTGGCCTGCCAGCCGCGGCTGCTGATCGCCGACGAGCCGACGACGGCGTTGGACGTGACGATCCAGGCGCAGATCGTCGACCTGCTGCTGGACCTGAGCACGCGCACCGGTACCGCGCTGCTGTTCATCACGCACGACCTGGGCGTCGTCGCCGAGAGCTGCACGCGGCTGCTGACGATGTACGCCGGCGAGATCGTCGAGGACGGGCCGATCGACGACGCGCTGCTCAAGCCCGGTCATCCGTACACGTCGGGCCTGCTGCGCTCGGTGCCGAGGCTGAGCCCGCGCAAGGCGCCGCTGCCGTCGATTCCGGGCCGCGTGCCGGCCTTGACCGCGATGCCGGCCGGCTGCCGCTTCGCGCCGCGCTGCGCGCACGCGCAGCCGCCGTGCGAGGCGCGCCAGGTGC
>JASGFT010000007.1:0-52735 GCA_047605425.1 Burkholderiaceae bacterium
CGGGTAGGTCCCCTGCAGCAGGATGCCGCGGTCCACGTCCTGGATGTTCGTGTGGCCGCAGAAGGCCATCGTCACGTCCAGTTCCTTGTGGATGATCTGCAGCGCCCGGGTCACGCCTTGCTCGCCCATCGCGCCCAGGCCGTAGGCCATGGCGCGGCCGATCAGGGTGCCGCGGGCGCCCAGCGCCCAGGCCTTGAGCACGTCCTGCCCGCTGCGGATGCCGCCGTCCATCCACACCTCCAGCCGGCGGCCCACCGCGTCGACGATGGGCGGCAGGGCCGTGATGCTGCTGGGCGCGCCGTCGAGCTGGCGTCCGCCGTGGTTGCTCACCACGATGGCGTCGGCGCCCGCCTCGGCCGCCAGGCGGGCGTCTTCCTCGACCATGATGCCCTTGAGGATCAGCTTGCCGCCCCACTGGCGCTTGACCCACTCGATGTCGGCCCACGACAGGCGCGGATCGAACTGCTCGTTGGTCCAGGCCGCCAGCGAGCTCATGTCGCTCACGCCCTTGACGTGGCCCACCAGGTTGCGGAAGGTGCGGCGCCTGGTGCCGGCCATGCCGATGCACCAGCGCGGCTTGGTCATCAGGTTCAGGAGGTTGCGCAGCGTCGGCTTCGGCGGCGCCGTCAGGCCGTTCTTCAGGTCCTTGTGGCGCTGGCCGATCACCTGCAGGTCCAGCGTGAGCACCAGCGCGCTGCAGTTGGCGTCGCGCGCGCGGCCGATCATGCGGGCCATCGCGTCGCGGTCGCGCATCATGTACAGCTGGAACCAGAACGGCGCCGTGGTGTTCTGCGCGATGTCCTCGATCGAGCAGATGCTCATGGTCGAGAGCGTGAACGGGATGCCGAACTTCTCGGCCGCCCGCGCAGCGTGGATCTCGCCGTCGGCGTGCTGCATGCCCGTCAGGCCCACCGGGGCGATGGCCACCGGCATCGCCGCCGCCTGGCCCACCATCGTGGCCGCCGTGGTGCGCCCCTCCATGTTCACCGCCACGCGCTGGCGCAGCTTGATCTTCTGGAAGTCCTGCTCGTTGGCGCGGTAGGTGCCCTCCGTCCACGAACCCGAGTCGGCGTAGTCGTAGAACATGCGGGGCACGCGCCGCTCAGCCAGCACGCGCAGGTCTTCGATGGTGGTGATGACGCTCATGGGGCGATTCTCAATGCAGGACCATCAGGTGGAAGGGCCACACGTAGGCCTGCAGCGTCACGTACAGGCCGACCAGGCAGGCCAGCGCGATGGAGTGGAAGAACACGTAGCGCAGGATGTCGCCCTCGTGGTTGAACCAGCGCGTGGCGGTGGAGGCGACCACGATCGACTGCGCGTCGATCATCTTGCCCATCACGCCGCCCGAGCTGTTGGCCGCGCCCATCAGGTTCGGGCTCAGGTGCAGCTGCTCGGCCGCCACCTTCTGCATGCCGCCGAAGAGCACGTTGCTCGCCGTGTCGGAGCCGGTCAGCGCCACGCCCAGCCAGCCCATCAGCGTGCCGAAGAAGGGGTACAGCACGCCGGTGTTGGCGAAGGCCAGGCCCAGCGTGGTGTCGGTGCCCGAGTAGCGCGTGAGCGTGCCCAGCGCCAGCATCAGCACGATGGTCAGCAGCGAGTACTTCACCAGCCACAGCGTCTTGAAGAAGGTGCGCACGATGGCGAGCGGGTTGTACTTCATGACCAGCGCGCTGACCACCGCCGCCAGCAGGATGCCGCTGCCCGTGGCCGACAGCAGGTTCAGCACGTAGACCGCGCCTTCCTTGGTCGGCTGGGCCACCACCGGCGGCATCTTCTCGATCAGGTTGTGCAGGCCGGCCATCGGGAACGAGGGCGCGAACAGGCCGTTGAGCCAGGTCTTGACCGAGGGCAGGCCCCAGGCGAAGACGAACACCGACAGGATCACCCACGGCGTCCAGGCCGCCACCAGCGCCTGGGTGCTGTGGCGCGTCACCGGCTGCGGCGGCTTGGCCTCGGCGGCGCTCGGGTCGTGCCCGCGCAGCGAGGGGGAGGTCCACACCTTCTTCGGCTTCCACACGCGCAGGAAGGCCACCAGGCAGACCATCGAGACGATGGCGGCGATGATGTCCACCAGCTCCGGCCCGATGAAGTTGGACACCAGGTACTGCGGCACCGCGAAGCTCACGCCCGTGACCAGGATGGCGGGCCAGATCTCCAGCATGCCCTTGCGGCCGGCGAAGGCCCAGATCAGCCAGAAGGGCACCAGCAGCGAGAAGAAGGGCAGCTGGCGGCCGATCATGGCCGTCACTTCCATCAGGTCGTAGCCGTGCACCTTGGCCAGCGTGATCACCGGCGTGCCCAGCGCGCCGAAGGCCACCGGCGCCGTGTTGGCGATCAGGCTCAGGCCCGAGGCCGCCAGCGGCGAGAAGCCCAGGCCGATGAGGATGGCCGCCGTCACCGCCACGGGCGTGCCGAAGCCGGCCGCGCCCTCGAAGAACGCGCCGAAGCAGAAGGCGATCAGCAGCAGCTGGATGCGCCGGTCCTCGGTGATGCCCGACAGCGAATCCTGCAGCACCGCGAAGCTGCCGTTCTGCTCGGTCAACTGGTGCAGGAAGATGATGTTGAGCACGATCCAGCCGATCGGCAGCAGGCCGGTGAAGCCGCCGAACAGCGCGGCGCGCCCGGCCATCTCGACCGGCATCCCGTACGCGAAGATCGCGACCACCAGCGCCGCGACCAGGCCCATGCCGGCAGCGATGTGCGCCTTGATGTGGAAGATGCCCAACGCGGCCAGCATCACCACGACGGGGATGGCGGCCAGCGCCGTCGAGATGAACATGTTGCCGAAGGGGTCATAGATCTGCTGCCACATGGCGGGTGTCTCCCGGTCTCTGGTTGGACGTGATGACGGACGAGTCTCGTGGACCGGCCGACCCGCCGGCGAGGGCCGGCGTCGCGGCGAACGCCTTTCAGTCAAGGCCCGCGCTGCGTGTGCACTTTAGGGTCGAACGCGGGAACCTCGGATGAAAAACGCTGCGCGCGCGTTTGAAGTTATTTCAAGCCGACAGCGGCGGCAAGTCAGTCCCGCGTAAGTTCGGCATGCGAACCCGCGCACCGAGCGCTCGAAATCGTTGTCAGGGTAACGTCAGTCTTTGAGGGCCAGCCGCAGCCAGTCGACGAAGGCCGCGCACTCCCAGCGTTCGAGCGTGCCGGGCTTCCAGCACAGGTAGTAGCTGTGGGGCGAGGGCACGCTGACCGTCGACAGCCTCACCAGGCGGCCGCTGTCGAGCCAGCTCCGGCCCAGCTTGAGCCGCATCAGCGCGACGCCGAAGCCGGCGACCGCCGCATCGAGCACGAGCCCCAGATCATTGAACTGCGCGCCGGCGCTCGGTTCGGCGCGATCGATGCCGCAGGCGCGGAACCACGTGCGCCACGGCTCGAGCGGCGTGCGGATCAGGTGCGCGCGCGCGATCGTGGGCTCGTCCCGGAAGCCGTCGAACGGGCCGGCCTCGTGCAGGTATTCGGGGCTGCACACCGGGCAGACCTCGTCGGCCTGCAGATGCATCGATTCGCGGCCGGGGAACGAACCGGCGCCGAACAATACCTGCAGGTCGGCATCCTCGGCCATCAGGTTCGCGCCGGGAATCACGACCTGCAGCGTCAGCTCGACGTCGGGGTAAGCATGGCGGAACAGCGCGAGCCTGGGCAGCAGCAACTGCCGCGAGAACGTCGGCGTGACGCCCAGCCGCAGACGGGTCGGCGCGCTCGGCTGCTGCCCCGGCATCTGCTGCAGCGCGGCCAGCGCCTCGCGCACGCGCAGCAGGTAAGCGGCGCCTTCGACGCTCGGCATGAAGTCCACGCGCGTGAACAGCTTGACGCCGAGCTGCGATTCGAGCTGCCGGATCCGGTGGCTGACCGCGCTGGGCGTGACGCTGAGCTCCTCGGCCGCCAGCGTGACGCTGCGCAGCCGCGCCAGCGCCTCGAACGCCTGCAGCGACTGGATGGGCGGAATGCGGGCGGCGGTCATCGGCGGGCTCCTCCGTGGCGGATCGCGGGCCCGGCCCGTCAGCGCAGCGCGAAACCGACCAGCGCTTCGAGCTCGTCGAGCGCCGGCCCGGGCGCGCCCACCTTGATCGTCTTCATCCCCATCTGCCGGGCCGGCTTCAGGTTGATGCCCAGGTCGTCCAGATAGACGCAGCGATCGGGCTCCACGCCCAACGCGTCGGTCATCATCCGGTAGATGCGCGGATCGGGCTTGCGCAGGCCGACGCGGGCGCTCTCGATCACGTGATGGAACAGCGCCATGATGTCTCGCTTGTACAGCGAACCGGGCGTCGCCGCGTCGTTCGACGTGAAGTTGTTGGTGATGCAGCCGGTCTTCATCCGCTCGCCGATGCGGCGCAGCGCCTCGACCATCTCGGGACGGATCGTCCCGGACAGCAGCGGCAGCACGTCGGCGCCGCGCACCTCGTGCCCCAGCGCCAGGCTCTCGCTCGCGAACGCCGCGTCGAACCGCGCGTGATCGTATTCGCTGCGTTCGAGCCGCGCCCAGGCGTTGTCGTGCGGATTGGTCGCGTTGACGGTGCGCAGGAAGTCCGCCGGCAGGCCGCGCGAGCGCTCGAACGCGGCGAACGCCTCGAACGGACTCGACGAGATCACGCCGCCGAAATCCCAGATGACTGCCTCGATGCTCGACATCGTCTCGTTTCTCCTGAAGTCGCACGGGATCGGCCGCCGCCAATGAGGACCGGCGCAGGACCCTGTGGGCGCGCCGTGCAGACCCGCGACTTTAACCCGGATGCGCGGCCGGCACGGAAGGCGGCCGCGGACGGCATCGCTCAGGCACAATCGACGCGACGGCCGCTGCTGCGCCTGATCGCCGTCATCCATCCACCCACGAGGAGACACATCAATGCACCGCACCCGCCCCTGGATCGCTTCGCTGGCCGTCGTACTGACCGGCGCCTGCGCCTCGCCGCCCACCACGCTGACCGAGGTCGGCGAGTACCGCCCCGGCACCGGGCTGGCCAACGGTTACCTGGCTCGAGGCGAACTGCCCGACAGCCTCGCGCTGGTTCCGCCGCCGCCCGCGCCGGGATCGGCCGCGCAGGCCGACGACGACGAGGCCTGGCGTGCGCTGACCGCTCTGCGCGAAGGCCCGCGCGGCAAGCTCGCCACCGAGGATGCGGCGCTGACGTCTCCGCCGGCGCCCAAGGCCTTCGCCTGCGCGCTGGGCGTGAACCTCAACGAGCGCGACACCCCGCACCTGACGATGCTGCTGCGCCGGACGCTGCTCGACGCCGGGCTGGCCACGTACAAGGCCAAGGATCATTACCAGCGGCAGCGGCCGTTCGTCGTCCATAAGGCGGCCACCTGCACGCCGGACGAGGAAGCCATGCTGGCCAAGGATGGCTCCTACCCATCGGGCCACTCGGCGATCGGCTGGGCCTGGGCGCTGGTGCTGACCCAGGTGGCGCCTGAGCGCACCGATGCGCTGCTGCAGCGCGGCCGCGCGTTCGCCCAGAGCCGCGGCGTCTGCGGCGTGCACTGGAAGAGCGACATCGAGAACGGCCGGCTGGTCGGCTCGGCGACGGTCGCGCGGCTGCAGGGCAACGCGGTGTTCAACGCGCAACTGGCCGCGGCGCGCAACGAACTGGCGAGCGCGCGCGCGAGCGGCAAGGTGCCGGCGCAGGCCGACTGCGCGGCCGAGGCCGCGACGCTGGCGACGTCGAAGAGCATGGCGCCCTGAGTCCATCGCCTGTTGGTGGCTCGTGAGGTTATCCTATCGCGCCAAACGATCGGGTATTCGACATGCAGATCACGAAACTCAAGCTCACCAATTGGCGGAATTTCCAGAATGTCGATGTCGCATTGAAGCCCCGCACGTTCGTTCTCGGTGCGAACGCATCCGGCAAGTCCAATCTTCTGGATGTGTTCCGGTTCTTGCGTACGGTCGCGCAGTCCGAAGGGGGGGGGCTTCAAAAAGCGCTGCGCGATCGCGGGGGCTTGAAGAAGCTGCGCAGCCTACATGCCCGACTGGAAAACCGCGTCCGTATCGAGATCGAATTGATCGATGACGAGCAGGACCCTCCCGTGCTCTGGCGGTATGCGCTATCGATTCGATTGGAAGAAAAAGGTCAGCATCGCGCCCTTGTCGACGAGGAAACCGTCCTTCGGGAATCCAAGGTACTACTCAGGCGACCTGACAAGCATGACGGCAATGATCCGGATCGGCTCACGCAAACCCATCTCGAGCAGATCGGGAGCAATGCCGATTTCCGACAGATCGCGGAGTCCTTTTCCGGAACGACCTATCTGCATCTCGTCCCGCAGTTACTCAAGCATGCCGATGAGATCGCCGCGCGAATTCCCGATGCGGATCCGTTCGGCCAGGGCTTGATGCAACGCATCGCATCCACTCCAAAAAAAACGCGGGACGCCCGTTTGAAGCGTATCTCCGATGCGCTTTCGCGGGCGGTACCACTGTTCTCGAAGCTTCGATTCGAACAGGATGCCGTTACGGGACTGTGGCACCTGGAAGCCAATTTTCTTCATTGGCGTGGCAATGGCGCCTGGCAAAGGGAGAATCAGCTCTCCGACGGAACACTGAGACTGTTCGGCTTGATGTGGGCGCTGCAGGATAGCAACATGCTGCTGCTCCTCGAGGAACCCGAGCTGTCCCTGAACGATGGCATCGTCGAGCAACTTCCGCTTCTCATTGATCGCGTACTCCGAGATCGCAAGAAGCGGACTTCTTCGCGTCAAGTCCTGGTCAGCACGCACAGTCATTCCTTGTTGCAACACCTTCCGGGCGACGCGCAGATCCTCCTCATCGAACCTGGCGACAATGGATCCACGGTCAGGCCACCCAATCCGCACGAACAGGAACAGCTCGATCACGGCTTGAACGCCGCAGAAGTGTTACTGCCTAAAGCAAGGCCGCCCACGATCGATCGGATCGGGCTCCAGGAATGACCTCCATCCTGGTAGCAGGTGAAGATGCGCTGTCCTGTGCCTTGGGTGAGCAATTGATCAAATCGGCACTGCCAGGCTGGTCATTGGCAGGTCCGTCGATCAACACGCAGGGTGTCACGAAGCTGATAAAGAACCTTCCGCGGTACGCCACTCAGGCGCGATATCTTCAGCCGATGCTTTGCGTGGCCGATACCGACGGGGGTTGCGCACTGCAACTGCTTCGAGCATGGCGTCCAGCCAAGGCGACACCAAACTTGATCATCCGGCTGGCGGTCGCTGAGTCGGAGTGCTGGGCCATGGCGAATCGATCAACATTCGCCGAATGGTTTGGGATACCCGCGAACAAAATCCCTCATGTAGTCGACGAAGTTCCGGATCCGAAACAACTCGTGCTGACCTTGTTTTCCCGCTCGAATAAGCGACTCATCCGGGATGAGACGGTGTCGACGACCGATCGAAACAAGCCAGGCTCCGGCTACAACCATCACTTGACGAATTTCGTCCTGACAGAATGGGATGCCGATGACGCTCGTCGCCATTCACCAAGCCTGAACCGGGCCTGGACGCAACTGCATCGGCTTGGCGACTGAAGAGCCCTTCACTCCTTCTCGATCCCCGACTTCCTGATGATCCGTCCCCATTTCTCGGCCTCGTCGGCCTGGAAGCGGCTCAGCGTCTGCGACGAGCCGCTAAGCGCCTCGAAGCCGACGTCGGCGTAGAACCTGGCCATCGTCGCGCTGCGGTTCGCCGCGGTCACGATCTCGTTGAGCCGCGCGACCACCGGCGCAGGCGTGCCGCCCGGCGCATACGCGGCGAACCAGAAGATCATCTCGTAGCCGGTCACGCCGGCCTCGCTGATCGTCGGGATCTCGGGCGCCAGCGCGACTCGCTTGAGCGACGAGACGCCGAGCGCGCGCACCTTGCCGCTACGCACCTGCGGCAGCCCCGTCGCCATGTCGGTGATCATCATGTCGATCTGCCCGCCGATCAGGTCGGTGACCGCCGGCGGATTGCTGCGATACGGAATGTTGACGATGAAGGTACCGGTCATCTGCTTGAACAGCTCGCCGGCGATGCGGCTCGACGAACTGCCCGAGCCGAAGGTCAGCTTGCCCGGCTGCGCGCGGGCCAGCTCGACCAGTTCTTGCACGTTCTTCACCGGCGACTGGTTGCCGACGATCAGGATCTGCGCGCCGCGCGCGAGCAGCGCGATCGGCTCGAAATCCCTGACCGGGTCATAGGGCAGCTTCTTGAACAGATGCTGGTTGGCCGCGTGCGTGGTGTTGGTGCCGATCAGCAGCGTGTGGCCGTCCTTCGGCGCGTTCGCGACGGCCTGCGCGCCGATGAACGCATTGGCGCCCGGCCGGTTCTCGACGACGACCTGGTACGGCGCCGCCTGCGCGATCGCCTGGCCCAGCGCGCGCGCCAACTGGTCGGTGGCGCTGCCCGCGGTGAACGGGACGACGAACGTGATCGGCTTGTCCGGCGCCCACGGCGCGGCGAACGACGGGCGGGTGACCAGACCCAGGCCGGCGGCGGTCGACAACAGGCGTCTGGTTCGGTTCATCGGCGATATCCAGCGAAAAATCCGGCGAAACCCGGGTGGAGATGGCGAGGATTGCGCACTTTCGCATCGATTGGCAAATCGCGCGACACGCATCGCGGACGGCATGCCCGCGGCGGCGGCGCATGCGACGGCGGTGCTCGCGCCGGGTCGGTCGCGCGCGGCATCGTTCCATTCGCCGCGCCGGCCGGCTCCCCGATGCCGCTCGGACCGCTAAGATCGGACGTTTGCCGGATCCATCACGCCACAGGAGAGGAAGACAAAATGTTCAGTCACGTCATGGTCGGCACCAACGACCTCGAAAAATCGAAGCGCTTCTACGACGCGCTGCTCGGCACGCTGGGCGTCGGCCCCGGCGTGGCCGACAAGAATCGCTACTTCTACATGTCGCGCACCGGGATGTTCGGGATCACGATACCGATCAACGGGCAGCCGGCGACGATCGGTAACGGCGGCACGATCGGCTTCGTGATGGACTCGACCGAGCAAGCGGACAAGTTCCATGCCACCGGCGTCGCCAACGGCGGCACGACCTGCGAGGATCCGCCAGGCTGGCGCGGCGGTCCCGGCGGCCTGTACCTGGCCTATCTGCGCGATCCGGACGGCAACAAGCTCTGCGCGGTGTTCCGCCCCAAGAAGGCCTGACGACCGGCCGCGGCCGGCCATCGACCACCGGCCGTCAACGCACCGGAATGCTCTCGTAGTACGGGATCACGATTTCGCCCGGCGCGTCGCCGGGGCGGCCGCGCCCTCGCTCACGACGCGACCGGGTCCTGCACGCGCCGCCCGTCCCCTGCCGCGGGATCGTCGGCGCCGATCGGCAGGCGGTGCCGCAGCAGGCCCGCGAGCTCGCACTCGGGCCGCGCCTTGCTGAACAGGAAGCCCTGCAGCTCGTCGCAGCCGACCGATCGCAACTGCCGGGCCTGCACGACAGTCTCGACGCCTTCGGCCGTCATCGTCATGCCCAGCCCCTTGGCGATGCTCTGGATCGCCTGCACGATGACCTGGCTATCGTGGCGCGACTCGATGTCGATCACGAACGAGCGATCGATCTTGACCTTGTCGAACGGAAAATCGCGCAGATAGCTGAGCGACGAGTAGCCGGTGCCGAAGTCGTCGAGCGACAGCTTCACGCCGATGCCGCGGATCCGGCGCAGCACCCCCATCGCGACGGCGGCGTCGTCGATCAGCACGGCTTCGGTCACCTCGATCTCGAGGCGGTTCGGCGCCAGCCCATGGCGGCGCACGACGTCCTCGATGTACGCCGGCAGGCTGCGGTCCTTGAACTGGCGCGGCGAGACGTTGACCGACACGCGGATGTCGCTCGGCCAGCCGGCCGCCGCTTCGCAGGCCTTGTCGATGACCCAGCGGCCGATGTCGACGATCAGGCCGCTTTCCTCGGCCAGCGGAATGAACTCGGCCGGAGACACCGCGCCGCGCGCCGGATCATTCCAGCGCAGCAGCGCCTCGCAGCCGGTCACCTTGCCGCTGGCCGATTCGACGTACGGCTGGTAGTGCAGCGCCAGCCGGCCGGCCTGCACGGCGTCGCGCAGGTCCTGCAGCAGCAGGTTGCGCCGCTGGATCTGAAGGTCCATCTCCGGCTCGAAGAAGCGGAACTGGCCGCGGCCCTCGCGCTTGGCCCGGTACAACGCCGCGTCGGCGTTCTTGAGCAGCTCTTCGATGGTGCCGCCGTCGGCCGGCGCGACGGCCACACCGATGCTCGCGCCAACGACCACGTCGTGATTGCCGATCCGCTTGGGCGAGCAGATCGTTTCGATCAATTGCTGGCACAGGCGCTCGATCTGCGGCGCCTGCAGGCCATAGGCGGCGATCGCGAACTCGTCGCCGCCGAGCCGCGCGACGATGCCGATCGAATCGATGACGCGCCGCAACTGCCTGGCGATCGATGCCAGCAGCGCATCGCCGACCGGATGCCCGAAGCGGTCGTTGACGGGCTTGAAGCCGTCCAGGTCGATGCTGATCAGCGCGATGCGCTCGTGCGGCTGCTGGGCGAGGCCGACCTGCACGCGATGGCTGAAATGCGCGCGATTGGCCAGGCCGGTCAGCGGATCGTGATGCGCGAGGTAATCGACGTGCGCCTGCGCCTGCTTGGCCTCGGTGACGTCACCCATCACGCCCCGGTAGCCGACGAGGACGCCGTCGTCGCCGAGCACGGGCCGGCCGGACAGCGACCACCAGCGCGGCCGCGCCGCCCGCCTGCCCGGAATGACGATGTCGCGGAACGGACGCCCGGACGCGAAGCCCTGCGCGAGCTGGTCGATCGCCTGGGCGTTGCCCGGCGCCTCGTCGTCGCGCAGCAGCTCGATCAGGCCGCGGCTAGCCAGATCACCGTCGCCGAAGGCCTCGACGAAGCGCGCCGACGGTTTGATGATCCGGCCCGCGGCGTCGACCTGCCACAACCAATCGGCCGACTGGTCTTCGTGGTCCTTGAGCAGCAAGCCGATCACGTCGGCCTGCTGCTGCAGGCGACGGCTCTGGTCCTGAAGATCGATCTTCTGGCGCAGCCCCGCCTCGAAGTTCTTCGCGAAGCGCTTGACGTTGTCGATCGCGACGACGGCCGCGACGATCAGCAGCAGCACCAGTTGCGCGGGGCCGAAGCCGACGCGATCCATCACCGCCAGGCTCACGAGCCCGACCGGCACGACAGCGCCCGCGTAGCTGACGGCCGACGACATGACCGAGGCCTGGACCAGCACGCCGCCCCACAGCGAGCTGATGGCCAGCGTCATCATGATCGCGCTGGTGAACCCCTCGCTGTTCAACGCGATCCACACCGGGCACGAGGTGGTGACGACGGACACGATCGCCGCGGCCGCCATCAGGAACCGCTCGTGGCCGGTGCCCATCGGTCGCGGCGCGGCCATCGCGGTGCGCAGCGCGATCACCGAGCGAATGGCGCAGATCACGCAGGCGAACGGCGCCCAGACCAGCAGCAGCGGCGCCCACTGGTCGTAAGCATAGGCCCCCGCGAATGCCGCGGCGGCCAGATAGCCGACCACCGACTTCGGGATGTTCGATTCCATCGCATGGATCTGGTCACCCCGAATGCGGTCAGCGTTCGCCTGGGTCGAGCCTTGCCCGTCGTCCATCGTTGGCGCCGTTTGCCGAGATCGAAAGACCCCTTTCTAGCCCGGCGGCTCGCCGCGGATCAAACGCTGCCGGACGTATGGGCGCGGGCGGCGGACCCGCGCGCGCCGGCGACCGGCCAGCAGCCGACGAACGGTCGTATCAGCGCAGCGCGTTCGCGTGGTGCGCGAGGTGATCGCCGACGAAGCTGGCGATGAAGTAGTAGCTGTGGTCGTAGCCGGCGTGAAGGCGCAGCGTCAGCGGATGGCCGGCCGCGTCGCAGGCCGCCCGCAGCAGCTCGGGCTTGAGCTGGTCGGCGAGGAACTCGTCGGCCTCGCCCAGGTCGACCAGCAGCGGCAGGCGCTCGCCTGCGCCGGCGATCAGCGCGACCGCGTCGTGCGCGGCCCACGCGGCCGGATCCTCGCCCAGGTAGGCGGCGAACGCCTTGCGTCCCCAAGGCACCCGCGACGGCGCGACGATCGGCGAGAACGCCGACACGCTCGCGTAGCGGCCCGGGTGACGCAGCGCCAGCGTCAGCGCGCCGTGCCCGCCCATCGAGTGTCCGAACAGGCCGCGACGGCCGGTCGTCGCCACCTGCGCGTCGACCAGCGCGGGCAGCTCGTCGACCACGTAGTCCTCCATCCGGTAATGCCCGGCCCAGGGCGCCCGCGTGGCGTTCAGGTAGAACCCCGCGCCCTGGCCCAGATCGTAGGCGGCGGCGTCAGCGACCCCGTCGCCGCGCGGACTGGTGTCCGGCGCGACCAGGATCAGCCCGTGCTGCGCCGCGTGCTGCTGAGCGCCCGCCTTGGTGATGAAGTTCTGCTCGGTGCAGGTCAGTCCCGACAGCCAGTAGACGACCGGGCACGGCCGGCCGGCCAGCGCCGCGGGCGGCAGGTACAGGCCGAAGCGCATCGTGCAGCCGAGGGCCGACGATGCGTGCTGCCAGACCTCCTGGCGGCCGCCGAAGCTCGCGTGCGATTCGAGGCGTTGCATGGCGATGCCGCTCAGTAGTGGACGACGCTGCGGATCGACTTGCCTTCGTGCATCAGGTCGAACGCGGTGTTTATGTCCGGCAGCGGCATCGTGTGCGTGACGAACGGCGCCAGTTGGATGCGGCCGTCCATCGCGTCCTTGACCATGCCCGGCAGCTCGCTGCGGCCCCTGACGCCGCCGAACGCCGTCCCCAGCCAACGGCGGCCGGTCACGAGCTGGAACGGCCGCGTCGAGATCTCCTGGCCGGCGCCGGCGACGCCGATGATCACCGATTGCCCCCAGCCGCGATGCGCGCATTCGAGCGCGGCGCGCATCACCTGCACGTTGCCGATGCACTCGAACGAGTGATCGACGCCCCAGCCCGTCATGTCGATGACGACCTGCTGGATCGGCTTGTCGAAATCCTTGGGGTCGAGGCAGTCGGTGGCGCCGAAGGTGCGCGCCAGGTCGAACTTGGACGGGTTGGTGTCGATCGCGATGATGCGGCCGGCCTGCGCGAGCTTGGCGCCCTGGATCACCGCGAGCCCGATGCCGCCCAGGCCGAACACCGCGACGCTGTCGCCCGGCTGTACCTTGGCCGTGTTCTTGACCGCGCCCAGCCCGGTCGTGACGCCGCAGCCGAGCAGGCACACCTGCTCGGGATTGGCCTGCGGATCGATCCTGGCGAGCGAGACTTCGGCGACCACCGTGTATTCGCTGAACGTCGAGCAGCCCATGTAGTGGTAGACCGGCTGTCCGTCGTAGCTGAAGCGGGTCGTGCCGTCGGGCATCACGCCCTTGCCCTGCGTGGCGCGCACCGACACGCACAGGTTGGTCTTGCCCGATTTGCAGAACAGGCACTCGCGGCATTCGGCCGTGTACAGCGGGATCACGTGATCGCCCGGCTTGACGCTGGTCACGCCCTCGCCGACCTCGACGACGATGCCCGCGCCCTCGTGGCCGAGCACCGCCGGAAACAGGCCTTCGGGATCGTCGCCGGACAACGTGAACGCATCGGTATGGCAGACGCCGGTATGCGTGATCCTGACCAGCACCTCGCCCTTGCTGGGCGGCGCGACGTCGATCTCGACGATCTGCAGCGGCTGGCCGGCGGCGAAGGCGACGGCGGCTCGGGATTTCATGGGCAGATCTCCTGGGAAAGGGTTGGACGGTCGGTTCGGGCCGGCATCATTTCAGGTAGGCGCGGATCAGCGACGCCACCTCGCGCAGGCGTTCGGAGTCGCCGTCGGCGGCGGGCGGCTGCGCGCCGATCTCCTCGCGCAGGTAGGACTCGAGCACCTCGGCCATCAGGCCGTTGACGGCGCCGCGGATCGCGGCCAGTTGCTGCAGCACCGGCGCGCAATCGGCGCCGGCCTGCAGCGCGCGCTCGAGCGCGTCGACCTGCCCGCGGATGCGGCGCATGCGGACCAGCGCGCGCTTCTTGGCCTGGGGGGAATGCGGCATGATGCCGGACTATATACTCCTCCCTAGTATCCGGGCAAGGCGGAGCGGGCGGTGGCGATGCCGCCCGACGCGCCCCGAGCGCCCATCGGCGCGGCTCGGGCTTCGAGCGGACGACTCGCTAAGGCTGGAACAGCTCGAGCAGCGAGGTCGCGGCCGGCGACAGCAGCAGTCCGACCCCGCCGGCCACCATCACGACCAGCACGGCGATGCCGATCTGCCGGCTCAGGCCCCGATGATGCGCGCGCATCAGGAACGGCAGGTTGACGACGACGCTGGCCCAGGACGCGAGCAGCGTGCCGATCGCGCCGTGCCACGGATCGATCTGCTGGCGCGACACCAGGTCGGCCGCCGACGCCACCGCGCTGGCGCTGGAGAACAGGCCGCCGACGAAGCTGACCGCGTAGAACGCGGCCTCGCCGATCAGCCTCAGCATCAAGGTGCCGCCGACCGACAACAGCAGGAACAGCAGGCCGTACTTGAGCGCCAGCTTCAGCGAGAACGGCAACTCGAGATTCATCGGCATCGGCGCGGCGCCGGTCGGCGGCGGATGGAAGCGCAGCATCAGCACGCACGCGAGCAGCATCGCCGCGAACGACGACAGGCTGTACGCGAGCGACACCGGCGCGAGGATCGCCAGCAGCACGATGTTGCGCGTGATCATCGCGGCCGTGGCCAGCAGGATGCCGCGATAGGCGGCCGGCACCGCGGCTTCGCCGCCGGTGGCGACGCGGCCGGCCAGCTCGTTGACCGTGATGCTGCTGTTGACCAGCCCGCCCAGGAAGCCGGCGACGTCCGCCCCGCGCGTGCCGTACAGCTTCAGCAGCACGTAGTTGACCGAACCGATGCCGGCGATCACCAGCACGGTGATCCACGCCGCCCGCGGCTCGATCAGTCCCATCGGACCGAGCGGCTTGTCCGGCAGCGCCGGATAGATGACGATCGCCAGGATCGCCAGGATGATCGCCGAGCGCACCTCGGCGTCGGTCAGCCCCCGGCTGAACCCGGCCAGCGGCCGCTTCCACGACAGCAGCGCCGTCAGCGACACGATCAGCGCGGCCGGCGTCAGCCGATGGCCGTTGCCGCACAACACGCCCGCCGCGCAGGTGATCATCATCGCCGCCGACGTCGTCAGCTCGGCGCCCTCGCGCGCCATCAGCGTGCGCGCGTTCAGGTACACGGTCAGCAGCGCCGTGAACAGCATCGCCGCCAGCGCGAAGGACTCGCCCATCAGCCCGCCCAGCGCGCCGAGCAGCGCGGTCGACGCGAACGTGCGCGTGCCCGCTTCCTTCTGGCTGCGCTCGCGTTCGAGCCCGATCAGCAGCCCCAGCGCCAGGGCCAGCGACAGGCGGATCAGCGCCTCGACATAAGGCCACTCGATGCGAGGGAGCGAGATCAGACCGTCGGTCATGCTTGCCTGCCGGGTCGGCGCCGCGAACGACGCGGGCCCAAGGCATGACGATACCGACGGGTGCGGAAACTTCAAGGCGAGCGGCTTCGGCGCCACACCTATGGGCGGACGGCGGGGCGGACGGCGATCGCCGGACCCGGGCGGACCGGCGGCCGCGGGTCGAGCGACCGGGTATCGACCAGCCGGGCCCGGACGGTTCGATCCGGTCCGGCTAGCGACGCGGGCGGCGAACCGCGGGTGGCAGCGCCCTCACCCGCGACGGCCGCGGTCGCGACTCAGAGCGCCAGTTCGTGGCGTCCGACGACCATCCAGTGCACCTCGTCCGGACCGTCGGCGAAGCGCAGGTGACGCACGTCCTGGTACATCTCGGCCAGCGGCGTCCAGTGCGAGATGCCGGTCGCGCCGTGGAACTGGATCGCCTGGTCGATGATCTTGCAGGCGCGCTCGGGCACCATCGCCTTGACCATGCTGACCCAGATGCGGGCGTCCTTGTTGCCCATCACGTCCATCGCCTTGGCCGCCTTGAGCACCATCAGCCGCATCGCCTCGATCTCGCAACGCGCCTGCGCGATGATCTGCAGGTTGCCGCCCAGGTGGGCGATCTTGCGGCCGAACGCCTCGCGCGACAGGCCGCGCGCGACCATCATGTCCAGCGCCTTCTCGGCCTTGCCGATCGTGCGCATGCAGTGGTGGATGCGGCCCGGGCCCAGCCGGAGCTGCGAGATCTCGAAGCCGCGGCCCTCGCCGAGCAGGATGTTGCTGCGGGGCACGCGCACGTTGTTGAAGCGCAGGTGCATGTGGCCGCGCGGCGCGTGGTCCTGGCCGAACACGTACATCGGGCCCAGCACCTCGACCCCGGGGGTGTCGCGCGGGACCAGGATCTGCGACTGCTGCTGGCTGGTCGGCGCGTCCGGATTGGTCTTGACCATCACGATCATGATCTTGCAACGCGGATCCCCGGCGCCCGACGCGAAGTACTTCTCGCCGTTGATGACCCAGTTGTCGCCCTCGAGCCGCGCCGTCGTCGAAATGTTCTTCGCATCGGACGAGGCCACGTTGGGCTCGGTCATCACGTAGGCCGAGCGGATCTCGCCGTTGAGCAGCGGCTCGAGCCACTGATGCTTCTGCTCGGGCGTGCCGACGCGCTCGAGCACTTCCATGTTGCCGGTGTCCGGCGCCGAGCAGTTCATCGACTCGGACGCCAGCGGGCTCTTGCCCAGCTCGACCGCGATGTACGCGTAGTCCAGGTTGCTCAGGCCCTCGCCGGTCTCGGCGTCGGGCAGAAAGAAGTTCCACAGCCCCTCGGACTTGGCCTTGTCCTTGGCCTTCTGCAGCACCTCGAGCTGGCCGGGCGCGAAACTCCAGCGGTCGGTCTTGCCTTCGCCCAGCCGCACGTACTCGGCGGTCATCGGCTCGACGGTCTCGGCGATGAACCGGATCACGTGGTCGTACAGCGGCCGCGCCTTGTCCGACATGCGCAGGTCGTTCAGCGCGTCATTGGGATTGAGCGTGTATGGCGTATGGCGGGGGACGTGGGGATATCGCATTTCGCCTGACTGCATGTCGTGTGCCTCCTCGGTTGATGGGTGCGATTCTAGGGGGGTGGCGATGGACCGTCCGACGTTCCGTCAGATGGACCTGCGCACGGCCGGCGCCCTCGGTCGCCGCGGCCGGCCGCCGTCATCGGTCCGGCGACCCGTCGATTTCAGGATCAGACGCCCTGCCAGCGCGGCGGTCGCTTCTCGAAGAAGGCCTGCACGCCCTCCTTCGTATCGCGGCTGTCGACGATCGCCTGGTAGGCGGCGCGTGTCGCTTCCCAACCCTCGGCGTCGGTGGCGGCCAGCAGGCCGTTCATCGCGCCCAGGCAGGCCTGCACGGACAACGGCGCATTCTCGCCGATCCGGCGCGCCATCCGCAGCGCGGCCTCGAGCGACCGCCCCTTGGGCGTGAGCTGGTTGACGAGGCCCAGCGCATGCGCGCGGCCGGCCGACATCGGCTCGCCGGTCAGCACCAGCTCGCGCGCGACGTTCGGCGGCAACGCGCGCAGCGCGCGGAACAGCGCGCCGCAGGTGGGCAGCACGCCGCGGCAGACCTCGGGCAGGCCGAAGATCGCGTCCTCGGCCGCCACGACCATGTCGCAGGCCAGCACGATCTCCATCCCGCCGCCGAGCGCCAGGCCTTCGACGGCGGCGATCAGCGGCTTGGCGCGCTTGCGTCGGATGATGCCGTACTGTCCGCCGCGCTCGGTGTCGTAGTCGCCGCGCGAAGCCAGATCGCTGCCGGCGCTGAACGCCACGTTGCCGCCGGTCAGCACGCCGGCCAGCAGCGCCGGATCGTCGTCGAGCTGGTTGAAGGCCGCGTCCATCGCGTCGGCCAGATGCCGATCGACCGCGTTGCGCTTGTGCTCGCGCCGCAGCGCGATGACGAGCACGGCGCCGTCGCGGGTGGTCTCGACCAGAGGGGAAGGCGCTTTCATCGGGGGTCTCCTGGTTTTCGACGGATCCAAGGATGCCGCGCCGCCGCCGCTGCGGGGATGGCGCGCGGATCCGCTGCCGCGATTGAACCCGCTATCGGACGGCTTGTCATCTCCGCCTGCGATCCGCCGCATGGACCGGTCTTCGTATCGCTGCCGATCGACGTGATGGAGCAGCCGACGACGCATGCCGCGACGCCGCCGTCGCACGCGTTCCGCGTCGGCGCGCCGGATCCGCGAGGCATCGAGGAAGCCGCCGCGCTGCTGTGCAACCGCGAGTACCGGGTGCTCAAGCACAACCCGGACATCTACCGGCAGCGCTTCGATGCGCAAAGCGACCGGCCTTACCCCGAGACGGACCTGGGCGGACCGCGGATCGGCTACGTCGAGCTGGCCGCCGGCATGGGCGTGCCGGCCGCGCGCGTCACCCGCCCGGACGGATCGTCATCAATCGCCCCGAAGTACGCAACGCGCTGGACCGCGAAGCCGGCACGACCCGCCAGGAAGCCGAGGCGCTGGCGCTCGACGATTGGCGACAGGCGTTGGCGGCCGTCTCCGCGCGCGAGGTGATCGGGAAGGTGGCGCTGCGGGTGGCGGAAGAAGCGCCGATCCGCGCCACGGCGCTGGGCCGGGCGTGAGCGAGGCCCGGCCGGATCGGAGCGACCGCATCGCATCGCCGATCGTTCGCGCCCCGCCCCGGCCATCAGAACGCGTGACGGACGCCGACGCCGAAGATCCGCGAATAGGTTTCCGGATTCCTGAACTTCTGGTTCGAGTACGCGGCGTAGACGTCGGTCCGCTTGGACAGCGGGTAGTCGTATCCGAGCGCCCAGTTGGTCCGCTTGTCGCCGGACGGCAGCGTCGCGCCGCCCGATGCCTCGTACTTGCTCGACGCGAACGAGGCGAGCACCTTGCCGGCGCCGACCGGCACGCTCGCGCCGACCTGGTAGGTCTTGGCGAGCTGCTCGGGACCCGAGGCCTCGGACTTGCTCCGCTGGTACTGCGCGAACAGCTTGACAACCTTCAGGTCATAAGCGGCGCCGGCCTGCACCGAGGTCTGCTTGGCCGAAACGGTGTCCGTGTCCTGGTTCAGGCCGCGATAGGCGATCGTCGCCGAAAACGCGCCGCCGGAGTAGAAGGCGGAGACGTCGAGGTCGCGCCTGGCGCGCTTGGGCTCGACGTTGTTCTCGGCGCCCAGCGAGTACGCGGCGTCGAGCCGGAAACCGCCCCACACCGGCGAACGCCACCGCACCGAGTTGGACAGACCGGTGTCGCCGTTGACGAACGTGTACGACGAGCCGCCGGAGATGAACGTGTGGAGCACCATCGGCGAGAACGTGAACGAATCGACGAACGGATTGAACAGGATCGTCGACAGGAAGTACGGCGCGGTGTTGCGGCCCAGCGTCACGGTGCCGAAACCGCCGTCGAGACCGACGTACGAGCTGCGGGAGAAGAAGCCGTCGCCGCTGTACCGCCCGGTCTCGCCGGTGTCGTTGCGCAGGAAGCCTTCCAGCGCGAAGACCGCCTTCAAGCCGCCGCCGAGATCCTCGCTGCCGCTGACGCCCCAGTACGAGGTCTGCATGCCGCCGGCATCGATCAGCGTCCGCGAGCCCACGTTCGTTTTCTGGTAACCGGCGAACGCATCGAATACGCCGTACAACTTGGTCTGCGCGCCGGCCGCGGCCGGCAGCGCCGCGGCCACGCAGGCCGCGAGGAGGGTCTTTTTATCGATATGCACGAAATCCGCCTCATGTCCGGAAAGGGAACACGGCGCGATGCAACAAACGTGCCGCCGGTTGTCACGTGTCCGCGGGTCGAGCCGGCATCGTCGATCCTTAGCGCCAGTTCATCCGACAATCGATCCCGCGCTGGCACGAGGCGTGCGTTCCTCGAGTCCGCAACCTTCCCCCAACCCTCACGACAGGAACATCATTCATGGGTCACTTGAGCACTCACGTGCTGGACACCGCCAACGGCTGCCCTGCCGCCGGAATGAAGGTCAGGCTCTTGCGCGTGCACGA
The DNA here is from genome assembly GCA_047605425.1 of Burkholderiaceae bacterium. Classification (GTDB taxonomy): domain Bacteria; phylum Pseudomonadota; class Gammaproteobacteria; order Burkholderiales; family Burkholderiaceae_E; genus JAKPAM01. Next base: position 19,911 of record JASGFT010000007.1, read on the forward strand.
CGACGGACGGGCCGAGCTCGTTCGCGAGCTGACGCTGAACGAAGACGGCAGGAATGACGGCGGTCCGCTGCTGGACGATCGATCGATGGCCAAGGGACGCTGGCGGCTCGTCTTCGGCGTGGCGGCGTACTTTCGCGGACGCGGCACCACGCTGCCCGAGCCCGCGTTCATCGACGAAGTGCCGATCGACTTCGGCATCGCCGACGTCGACGGGCATTATCACGTACCGCTGCTGGTCAGCCCGTTCAGCTACGGCACTTATCGCGGTTCGTGAATCGCGGGGCGCGAGCCAGCCGATCCACCGCTGCCGATTCACCGGACCCGCGATCGATCGCTCGGTCCCGGCGGCTCGGCCCGCCGGGGCGAGCCGCCCGTTCCTGCGAACCGCCGTTCAGTTCACCGGCGCGCCCGCCTCGTACCACCGCTTGATCAGGTCGCGCTCGGCGTCGGTGATCTGCGTCGCGTTGTTCAACGGCATCTGCTTGAGGATCGCGGCCTGCTGGTAGACCTGTTGCGCATGCTGCTTGAGCAGTTCGGGCGTGTGCAGCGCGACGTTCTTCTGCTGCATCAGCGCGTTGTGGCACACCGCGCAGCGCTGTTCGATGACCTCGTGCACCTCGGCATAGCCGACGGGCTTGGCCGCCACGGCCTTGGCGGCCGCGAGTTGCTCGGCGCTGGGCGGTTTCGGCGCCAGCATCGCCATCAGGCCGACGATCATCACGGTACCGACGACCGCGTGCTCCCAGGGCGCGCGCCTGCCCAGCACGTGGGCGCGATGGCGGGCGACGAAGCTGTGGCGGATCAGCGCGCCGGCCAGCATCAGCAACACCAGCACCAGCCAGTTGTTGCGCCCCTGGTACAGCCAGCCGTAGTGGTTCGACAGCATCGCGATCAGCACCGGCAACGTGAAGTACGTGTTGTGCACGCTGCGCTGCTTGCCGCGCTTGCCGTAGATCGGATCGGGAGTCTGGCCGGCCCGGAGCTGCGCGACGACCTTGCGCTGGCCGGGGATGATCCAGAAGAAGACGTTGGCGCTCATCGACGTGGCCAGCATCGCGCCGATCAGCAGGAAGGCGGCCCGGCCGGCGAACAGCCGGCAAGCCAGCCATGACGCGAAGATGACGAACACGAAGACCAGGATGCCGACGACCAGGTCGCCATGCTTGCGCTGGCCGAGCGTGCGGCAGATCCCGTCGTAGATGACCCAGAACGCGACCAGGAAACCGAGCGACGCGCCGACCGCGACGCCCGGCGACCAGTCGTAGACGCTCTTGTCGATCAGGAAACTGCCGGCGTTGAACAGGTACAGCACCGTGAACAGCGCGAAGCCGGTCAGCCAGGTCGTATAGCTCTCCCAGAACGACCAGTGCAGGTTTTCAGGAAGCGGTCGCCAGCGCGGCGCCACCAGGTACTTGTTCGAATGGTAGAAACCGCCGCCGTGTACCGCCCACAGCTCGCCGTCGACGCCCTTGTCGCGCAGCTCGCCTTCCTCGGGCGGGCTCAGGCTGTTGTCCAGCAGCACGAAGTAGAACGACGAACCGATCCAGGCGATCGCGGCAATGACGTGCGCCCAGCGCAGCAGCAGATTGACCCAATCCAGGGCATACGATTCCATGCGGCTCTTCCTAATCGGGTGCCGGCGAGCTCGCGGCAACCTCTCTTATATTGGTATACAATCCCGTACACACAAATATGTGCCGGAAACTCTCGTGCCGGGATCAGCCCTACGAAGCACCGGTCTGCTGATCCTGCCGCTCGATGTCGATTATGCACGTTCCGTGCCCGCCCCTTTCCGATCCGGATCGGGGGCGGTCGATTCGTTGCGGTGCGCACACTTAGTGCATACAATCGTTCGCTATCCTCCGCTCGGAACCGAGCCGCCATGGCACGCAAAACCTCGACGAACCTTCGCCTGGTCGATTCGGCCCGCGCGCCGCGATCGGCGGTCAACGTCACCGACCGGATCGTCGAGGCCGTCATCTCGGCGATCATCGAGCGGCGACTGATGCCGGGAACGCGCCTGGTCGAGCAGCAGATCGCCGACGTGTTCCAGGTCTCGCGAACGGTCGTCAGGCAGGCATTGAACCAACTCAGCCGCGACCGGCTCGTGACGCTGGAGCCGGCCCGCGGCGCGGTCGTGTCGATGCCCAGCATCGACGAGGCCAAGCAGGTGTTCCAGGTCCGGCGGCTGCTCGAGGGCGGGATGGTGCGCACGCTCGCCGGCCAGATCACCGACGCGCAAATCGCCGAGTTGCGCGCCCACCTGCGCGATGAACGCAGCGCGATCGCCCGGGCCGACGTATCGGGCCGCACCCGGCTGCTGGCGGACTTCCACGTCGTGCTGGCCCGCGTGCTGAACAACGCCGTGCTCGCGGACATGATAGCGGACCTGCTGTCGCGCTCGCAGCTCATCGCGCTGATGTACCAGTCCAGCCTCTCGGCCGAGCATTCGCAGGCCCAGCACGTCGAGATCGTCGACGCGCTGGAGCGGCGCGATGGCCGTGCCGCCGAGCGCCTGATGGAACAGCACATCACCAGCGTCGAGCGGAACCTGAGCTTCGATCCTCACAACCCCGACTTGGCGAGCGTCTTGCGTCCGAACCGATGAATGCCATGCCGACGTACCCGCGTGATCTGAAAGGCTACGGGCGCACGCCTCCCGACCCGCGCTGGCCGGGCCAGGCGCGCGTCGCGGTCCAGTTCGTGCTGAACTACGAGGAAGGCGCCGAGAATTCCGTGCTGCACGGCGATGCCGGCAGCGAGCAGTTCCTGTCCGAGATCTTCGATCCGCCGGCCTTCCCGGCTCGCCACCTGAGCATGGAGAGCCTGTACGAGTACGGCTCGCGCCGCGGCGTCTGGCATCTGCTGCGCGAATTCGAACGGCGCGCGCTGCCGTTGACGGTCTTCGGCGTGTCGATGGCGCTCGAGCGCAACCCGGAAGTGGCGGCCGCCGTCACCGAGCTGGGGCACGAGATCGTCTGCCACGGCTGGCGGTGGATCCACTACCAAGACGTCGACGAGGCCACCGAACGCGCGCACGTCGCGCGCGGCGTCGATATCATCGAGCGGCTGACCGGCAGCCGGCCGCTGGGCTGGTACACGGGACGCGACAGCCCCAACACGCGCCGGCTCGTCGCCGACCACGGCGGCTTCGAGTACGACAGCGACTACTATGGCGACGACCTGCCGTTCTGGCTGAACGTGCGCAAGACCGACGGCACGCTGTCGCCGCGGATCGTCGTGCCGTACACGCTGGATTGCAACGACATGCGCTTCGCGCTGCCGCAGGGCTTCAGCCACGGTGATCCGTTCTTCCAGTACCTGCGCGACGCCTTCGACTACCAGTACGCCGAAGGCGAGCGGACGCCGTCGATGATGAGCATCGGCATGCATTGCCGGCTGCTCGGGCGGCCCGGCCGGATACGGGCGCTGCAGCGTTTCCTCGACCACGTCCAGTCGCACGACCGCGTCTGGATCACCCGGCGGATCGACATCGCCCGGCACTGGAAGGCCGTCCATCCGTTCGATCCCGATTCGACCTTCATCTGGCAATGACGCAGGAACACCGATGCCCTTGACCCTGCCCGACCTGAACGTGGCCACTCAGGCCGAATTCACCGCGCTGCTCGACGGCACCTACGAGCACTCGCCGTGGATCGCCGAACAGGCCTGGAACGCGCGGCCTTTCGCCTCGCTGGCCGCCCTCAAGCGCGCGCTGATCCAGGTGGTCCGCGATGCCGGCCGGGAGCCCCAGCTCGCGCTGATCCGCGCCCACCCCGAGCTCGCGGGCAAGGCGATGACCGACAACACGCTGACCGCCGAATCGACGAACGAGCAGGGCAAGGCCGGCCTGACCGATTGCACGCCGCAGGAGCTGGCGCGAATCGGGCGGCTCAACGCCGAATACGGCGCGAAGTTCGGCTTTCCGTTCGTGCTCGCGGTCCGCGGCGCGCGCGGCGCGGGGTTGACCAAGCAGCAGATCATCGACGTCTTCGCCCGGCGCCTGGACAACCACCCGGATTTCGAGTTCGCCGAAGCGCTTCGCAACATCCACCGGATCGCCGAGATCCGCCTGGACGACAAGTTCGGCGTCGAGCCCGCGCAGGGCAACCAGGTCTGGGACTGGGCCGAGCGGCTGGCCGGCCACAGCGAGCCCGGCTACGCGGAACGCGGCGAGCTGACGGTGACCTACCTGACCGACGCGCACCGAGCGGTCGCGCAGCGGCTCGCGCACTGGATGCGCGTGGACTGCGGCTTCGACGAGGTCGGCATCGACGCGGTCGGCAACGTCGTCGGCGTCTACCACGGTACGGATCGCCAGGCACGCCGCCTGCTGACCGGCAGCCACTACGACACCGTCCGCAACGCCGGCAAGTACGACGGCCGGCTCGGCATCCTCGTGCCGATGGCCTGCGTGCAGGCGATGAGCCGAGCCGGGCGCCGGCTCGCGTTCGACGTCGAGGTCGTCGGCTTCGCCGAGGAGGAAGGCCAGCGCTACAAGGCCGCCTTCCTGGGTTCGAGCGCGCTGACCGGACACTTCGACATGGCCTGGCTCGACCAGACCGATGCCAATGGCGTGCGGATGCGCGACGCGATGGAGCACGCCGGGCTGTGCGTCGCCGACATTCCGAAGCTCGCCCGCGACGCGTCGCGCTACCTCGGCTTCGTCGAGGTGCACATCGAACAGGGACCGGTGCTCAACGAGCTGGATCTGCCGCTGGGCATCGTCACCTCGATCAACGGCGACCTGCGCTACGTCGGCGAAGTGATCGGGGTGGCCAGCCACGCCGGCACGACGCCGATGGACCGGCGCCGCGACGCCGCGACGGCCGTCGCCGAGCTGGCGCTGTATATCGAGCGCCGGGCGAGCGCCGCCGCCGATCTGGTCGCCACGATCGGCACGCTCGAAGTGCCGAACGGATCGACCAACGTGGTGCCGGGCCGCTGCAAGTTCAGCGTCGACATCCGGGCCACGACCGACGAGGTCCGCGACGCCTGCGCGCGCGACGTGCTGGCCGAGCTGGCGGCCATCTGCCGGCGCCGCGGCCTGAACCACCGGATCGAGGAGACGCTGCGCGCGTCCGCCGCGCCGAGCGCGCCCGCGTGGCAGCGGCGCTGGGAGAACGCTGTGTCGGCCCTGGGTCTGCCGCTGCACCACCTGCCCAGCGGCGCCGGCCACGACGCGATGAAGCTGCACGAGCTGATGCCGCAGGCCATGCTGTTCATCCGCGGCGAGAACGCCGGCATCAGCCACAACCCGCTCGAATCCACGACCAACCACGACATGGCGCTGGGCGTCCAGGCGTTCCAGAACCTGCTCGACCAGCTCGCCGACGAACATCGATGACCCTGTCCACGCAATACGCGGCGATCGACGCCTGGATCGATGCGCACTTCGATGACGAGGTGCGTTTCCTGCAGGAGCTGGTGCGCGTGCCGACCGACACGCCGCCCGGCGACAACGCCCCGCACGCCGAACGCACGGCCGAGCTGCTCGCCGCGATGGGCCTGCAGGCGAGCAGGCATCCGGTCCCCGCGGCGGACGTCGCGGCCGCCGGCCTGCGCAGCCTGACCAACCTGATCGTCCGGCGCCGCTACGGCCCGGGCCGCGTCGTCGCGCTGAACGCGCACGGCGACGTCGTCCCGCCCGGAGAAGGCTGGACCCGGGATCCTTATGGCGGCGAGATCGTCGACGGCAAGCTCTACGGCCGCGCATCGGCGGTCAGCAAGAGCGACATCGCCACCTACACGTTCGCGCTGCGCGCGCTGGAATCGCTGCGCGCGCCGTTGGCCGGCTCGGTCGAGCTGCACGTCACTTATGACGAGGAATACGGCGGCGAACACGGGCCGGGCTGGCTGCTCGCGCACGAGCTGACCCGGCCCGACCTGATGATCGCCGCCGGCTTCAGCTACCAGGTCATCGTCGCGCACAACGGCTGCCTGCAGCTCGAGGTCACGGTCCATGGCGACATGGCCCACGCCGCGATTCCGGACAGCGGCACCGACGCGCTGCAGGGCGCCGTCCACATCATGGACGCGCTGTACCGGCTCAATCGCGACTACCTGTCGATCCGTTCGGACGTCGAAGGCATCACCCACCCTTACCTGAACATCGGCCGGATCGCCGGCGGCACCAACACCAACGTGGTGCCGGGCCGGGTCGTCCTGAAGCTCGACCGCCGGATGATCCCCGAAGAGGATCCGGCCGAGGTCGAAGCGGCGTTGCGCCGCACGATCGAGCGGGCCGCCGCGAGCTACGCACCGCCGCGGGGCGGCAACGCGATCCGCGTCGACGTCCGCCGGATCCTGCTGGCGCGCGCGATGCGCCCGCTGCCCGGCAACCAGCCGCTGGTCGACGCGATCCGCCGGCACGGCCAGGACGTGTTCGGCGAACCGATCCCGGCGCAGGGCACGCCGTTGTACACCGACGTGCGGCTCTACGTCGAACGCGGCATCCCCGGCGTCATCTATGGCGCCGGCCCTCGCACCGTGCTCGAATCGAACGCCAAGCGCGCCGACGAGCACCTGGACCTGCGGGATCTTCGTCGCGCGACGAAGGTCGTCGCGCGGACGTTGCTCGATCTGATGCAGTGAGGCTAATACGCTATAGCGATTTTTTTCAACCAATTGAGTCGGAATTGCGTATAGACTCATTGAATCAGTCGCTATAACGTATGACATGTCCGAAACCAGATCGCCGCGTATCCGGAATCCCGAGACGCTTGCCTTGTTGGGCAGGCGGCTACGCCAGGCGCGGGAGGCGGCTGGCCTGGCCCAGAGCAAGGTGAAGCCGATGCGGCAGGGCACCGTCTCGAAGGTCGAGAACGGTCTCGACGTGACCTTGGACACCTTCGTCACCTATGCCGCCGCGCTCGGCCTCGAAGTCGCCCTCGTTCCGATCGGACGCGCCGCCATCCTCCAGGCGGATAGACCTGGGGGTGAACGCGCATCGGCGGCTGCGCCACGGAGGCCAACCGACCTGCTGAGCGAGCTCGACCACCTGAAGGATCCGGAATGAGCCAGGTGCGTTCGCTGGAAGTGCACCTGGGCGACGTACGCGTCGGTCACCTCACCCGCTATCCGGACGAAAAAACGGTCTTCGTCGTCGACGAGACATACATCGCTCTCGGGCCGGCGCGTCCCATCCTCACGCTGTCGATGACTCGTCCGGCCGACGAGGAGCAGACACAGGCATTGCTGCGCGACGAGCGTCATAAGTCCGCGTCGGTCAACGCGCCGCCCTTTTTCTCGAACCTGCTGCCCGAAGGGGGATTGCGTACCCTCATCGCCCGGCGGCTCAAGGTCCACGAGGATCGGGAGTTCCCACTGCTGACCGCCCTCGGACACGATCTTCCGGGCGCCGTGATCCTGGTGCCCGCCGACACGCCGGATCCTCTGCGGTTCGAGCCGGGCGCCGCGATGCCCGCGGCGGCGCGAGAGCTGGACGAGTTGAAGTTCTCCCTTGGCGGCATGCAGATGAAGTTCTCGATGCTGCGCCAGGGCGAACGCTACACGCTGAACACCGGTGGCAGCCTGGGCAACTACATCATCAAGCCGCCGTCACCGGACTACGAGGCCATGCCGCGGATCGAAGCGGCCACGATGGAAACGGCTCGTGCCGCGGGCATGGACGTGCCGGAGGTAGCGCTGCTGGCCCCCGAACAGATCGAAGGTTTGCCCGACATGTCCGGGTACCGTCCGGGCGAACCGTTCTACGCGATCCGGCGCTTCGACCGGCCCGCGGACGGTCGCACGCACGTCGAGGATTTCGCGCAGGTCTTCAACCTGCGCCCTTCCCAGAAGTACAGCCGGGCCAACTACGACATGATCGCGCAGACCCTGTTGCGTTATGCGGGCGGCCTGCCGGACGTGAAGGAGATGAGTCGCCGGCTCGTGCTCAACGTTCTACTGGGTAACGGTGATGCGCACATCAAGAACTGGTCGCTGATCTACGTGAGCCCGACGCAGCCTCGCCTCGCGCCGGCCTATGATCTGGTGTCGACGGTGGCTTATCTGACCCACGACAAGACGACCGCGCTCAACATGGCGGGCGTCAAGCGCTTCGATGCGATCGGCCTCGACACCTTTGCCTCCCTGTTCGCACGGATCGGGCTGCGCGATCGCGTGCGCGACGATTTGATCGAAACGGTGCGCTCGACCACCCACCGCGTACTGGCTGCATGGGAGCACTGCTTTGCCGCCGCCGGCGTGCCCGATCATCTGGTCCGACGGGTCGACGCGCATGTCCGCGCGACAGCGCTGAGTCGGTTGTGAGCTGGCCGGGCCGGCGCCCGGCCGCTACTCATCGATCGGCTTCAGCCAATCGATTTCAGAAATCGACGGTCGCCGACAGCATCAGCGTGCGCGGCGCGCCGACGGTCACGTAGTTGCTGACAACCCAGTACTGCTTGTCGGAGACGTTCTCGAGGTTCGCGCGGAACACGACCGGTTTGCCCGAGATCCGCGTCGCATAGCGCGCGCCGATGTCGACGCGCGTCCAGCCGTTGACGCGAAGACGATTCGCCGCGTCGGCGTAGAGCGATGAGGTGCTGATCACGCGGCCATTGACGCTCAGGCCGGGCACCCACGGCGTATCCCAGTCGAGGCCCAGATTGAACGTGCGCTTGGGCACGCCCGCCGCCTCATTACCCTGGTTGACGCCGCCGGCGGTGCGCGTCAGCTCGGCGTCCTGGAACGCCGCGCTGGCCATCACGCGCAGGCCGCGCTGCAGCTCGCCGTAAGCGGTCAGCTCGAAACCGCGATTGCGCTGCTCGCCGCCGTAGCTGTACACGTTGGTGACCGGGTCGGTGATCGAGTTGGGTCGCTTGATCTGATAGAAAGCGGCCTGCGTCGTCAGCCGCCCCCAGTCGACCTTGACGCCGATCTCGTTCTGCTTGGACTTCTGCGGCGCGAAGGTCTGGCCGGCGTTGGCCGTCAGGACCCCCGCGATGCCGCCGCGAGTCAGGCCGGCCGTGTGGTTCGCGTACAGCGAGACGTTCTGTACCGGCTTGAACACGATGCCGGCCAGCGGCGTGACCTTGCTGGACTTGTAGTGCGACGTGAGCGCGCCGGTGGTGACGCTGAAGCTGTCCTGCTCGAGCGTCTGGTCGCGCAGGCCCAAGGTCAGCAGCACGCTGTCGCCGAACGACATCGTGTCGGCGATCGCCAGGCTATGTTGCTTGACCACGGCGTTCTTGGCCGGTTCTCCGCGCGCTGCGGTAATGGCCGGCAATGGCGACGGGTTGTACAGGTTCGATGGAGCCGATCCCGGCGAGGTCACGTAGAAATAGGCGGTTTCCTGATCCAGGTAGTTGGCGCCCAGCGCCAGCGTGTGGCGAACGCTGCCGGTCGCGAATCGCGTGCGCAGACCCACGTCGGCCGACTTGCTCTTGGTGTCCTGGTCGTACCAGGCATTGGTGACGGCGAAGTTGCCGAGCGCGTCGGGCCGCCCGTTGGCCAGGTTCTGCTTGAACGAGTAGTCGGTGTAACCGGCGCTCGCGTAGACCATCAGCTTGTCGTTGACGTCATGCTCGATCTGGGTCATCACCGTCCGGGCGTTGTTGTCGTCGAGATTCTGGCCCGGATAGAAGTTGCGCCGCGCCGAGGGCACCGCCGGCACGCCCGTGGTACCGGCAAAGCTGGTTTGCGGGCGGAACTCGTGGGTCGTCCCGTTGCTGGCGATGACGTCCAGCGACCAGCGCGTGCGCTCGCCCGCGTAGTCGATGCCGACCGACCCGAGCGCCAGCCTGTCCCTGCCGTTGTCGATGTTGCCTTCGCCGTTGCGATAGAGACCGTTGAAGCGCACGCCCCATTCGTTCTGCGCGCCGAAGCGGCGACCGACGTCGATATGGGTGCCCAGTTGCCGCTGGCTCATGTACGTCGCGGTCAGTCGCGTCAGCGGCACGTCGGCTGCGCGCTTCGTCACCACGTTGATCGTGCCGCCGATGCTGCCGTTCGGGCCGACGCCGCTGGTCAGCGAACCCGGGCCCTTGAGCACCTCGACGCGCTCGATCGTCTCGAGCGGAAGCCGCGTCGACGGCGACAGGCCGAGCAGCCCGTTGATCGCGATGTCGCCGTTGCCGACCTGATATCCGCGGATCTGGAAATCGTCGCCGAACCCGCCTCGCGAGGCCAGCGGTCGCACCGACGCATCGTTCATCACGACGTCGGCGACGCTGCGCGCCTGCTGGTTCTGGATCAGCTCGGACGTGTAGTTGGTCGTGCTGAACGGCACGTTCATCAGGTCCGTGATGCCGAGCAGGCCCAGGTAGCCGCCACGCGCCAACTGGCCGCCGGAATAGGTCTTCTGCAAGCCGCCGATGGCCTCGGGCTGGCTGTAGACGGTCACCGACGGCAGCGTGCGGTCGATCGGACCGGAACTCCCGGCCTGGGCGGAGTCGGCCTGGGCAGGGTCGGCGGTCGACGACGACGGCGCCTGGGTCGTCCGCACCGGCTCGGTCGGCGGCGTCGCGGTCTGCGCGAAGGCGCCGGCGGCGGCGACGCTCAGCCCGAGACCGAAGCATCGGCGCACCAGAACGGAGAGGGGGCGCGGGGTGAAACGGGAAGCTGGGCGCGACTGGCGGCGGAACACAGGCATTGTCGACGTTAGTGAGAATGAGAATGGTTGGCATTATGCAGGGAAATGCCAACCGGGCGCATCCCGAACAGTCGGTACCGCAGTCTCTTCGTCACTTCGAGAAGACCGTGCGCTCGACCGCCGCCGAAATAGTGAGTTACTCCCGCCTGAAGGCCGGAGCTTCCTCGCCACGAGCCAGGGGCACTTTCGGTGCCAGGATCAGTTCACTGCCGTCAGAACTTTATCGCCCCTTCAGGAACGATCACCAAGCGAATAGACCCCACTAGCCGGCGCAGGCATCTGTCGCGTGCCACAAGACATGAAAGGCACGCACTTGAAGCCAAAGAGATTTTTCAAAATTGATGGCACTGCCCGTTGGACTTCGTGCCACCAAATTTGCAATGCTCTGAAAGCCGTGCCGGAATACATGGAAAGCGGCGAGCGACCTCGCTGCCCCAGCGCCTCGCCAGCGTATCATCGGTTGAGCAACAGTTCAGCCAAGTCATCGAGTTCCCCCTTGCGAGCCACCCAATCCGGCAAGGCTCGGGCCAGATGCCTGTAGAAGCGGTCGCTGTGGTTGTGCTCCCTCAGGTGACACAATTCGTGAGCAACCACGTACTCGATGCATGGCCTGGGCGCCTTCACCAGATGGGGATTGAGCAAGATTTCGCCTTTAGGAGAGCAACTGCCCCACTGAGTTCGCATAGACAGCAGACGCACGGCTGGCAACGTTCGGCGCAGACCAAGACGCGGCACCATCTCCATGAGCACTTTGGCGAAGACATCCGCGGCACGCTGCCGGTACCAGTCCTCTAGAAGTTTGCGTACAACCAATGCGTCTGGCCTCACTGCCGTGATCTCCAATCGGCCGCGCCATAGGCGTACACCCGACTCGGCACCTTCGGCGAGCAGGACTTTCAGCATGTGACGCCGACCGAGATAGAAGTGCGTCTCACCACTGACGTACTCGCGGGGAAGGACGTGGAGTCTTCTTGCCTTCACTGCTTGCAGTTGCTGCCAAACCCAGGCTGCACGTTGGCGCACGGCTTGCTTGATCTCTGGCAGCGCCACCCCCTCAGGCGCATCCACCTGTACTGCACCCTCCGGGGTGACATGGATCGATACGCGCCGTGCCGGGCGCGGGAGATGCCTCAAAGAAAAGCGTATCTGCTGATCTCCGTAGGCCACGGCGTGTTGCGTCACGTCACACCCCGCCACGAGCTAGGCCAACTCGGGTGACTTGGATCACCTGATCTATCGCTTCCTTGGCCTTGTCGAGCCCCATCAATCCGAAGAGCTTTGGAAGCAATGCCTTGCGGATGGCTGCCTCAATGTTCTGGGGATTCAATGAATGTTCGGCAACGGCCTGTTGCACCACGGCGTCGATTTCTTGGGCTTGCTCAACCCATGCCGCTTGATCCGTTTGTGCGAACGCGTCGTCGCCAAGTACCAAGCGGCAGATACCAAAGTAAGCGCGGACGTGCTTGCTCCCACTTAGCTCTGCTGGCAGACCACCGACGTCTCGCGCATCCACCTGCTCTTCAAACTTCTTGAACAAGGCGTACTGTTTCAACGGGTGGTCGAACATGGCCTCAGCCTCGGCGATCGCCTGCTTCAGCAACTCCGCAAACACCTTTTGCGCATAGGGGTCGTCGGCCAGATCCTGCTCGATCGTCTTCTTCAAACGCGTGCGGATCATGTCCGTCTCATTGCGTGTCTTTTCCTCGCTCCACTGTTCGACTACCTCAGGTGCGCCTAGCTGATGGACCAAGTAAACGCCTTCGGGCTCGCGGACCTGGCTTCCGATGACCTGCTTATCGACCAGGAGGCGGATCTGCTCTTCATAGACGCTGTAGTCAACGGTCTCCAAGGCATCCTGGCGAGCGATCGTGCGCAGGCTGCTGAAGAAGCGCAGGTCCTCCTTGTATCGATGAACGTCCGCCTCGGAGAAGCTGTGGTCCTCGAAGAAACTTCGTGACGACAATGCCGTCTGCAGGCAAAGGCCGAACGCGGTCAGTGCGCTGTAGAAGTCGTCACGAACCTTCTGCCGCGTATCGTAGGTTTGGCCGTCTTCATCCTCCGCGTAGCGCGGCATCAGCAGCTGCCTGTACTGCTCCAGATCCTGCTTGTTTTGCACCTCAGCAAAGATCGCCCATAGCTCATCGTGCAGGCTTGGCAAGCGCTTGTACTCGGTGCTCATCTGCTGATACAGACCCTCGATGTCTGACAGCTCGTAGCCGCCTTGCGTTCGGCTCTCCAAGTCTTGATAGGCACGCACGGCCGTGTCCAGCTCTTTCAAGATGCCACGGTAATCCACCAGCACGCCATAACGCTTAGCTTCGTGCAGGCGGTTCACACGTGCCACGGCCTGGATCAGGTTGTGCTCCTTCAAGGGCTTGTCGATGTAGAGCACCGTGTTGCGCGTCTCGTCAAAGCCCGTCAGCAACCGGTCCACCACGATCAACAGATCTGGCTCGCCATCACTGCCAAAGTCCTGCAAGGCTTGTTGTTCATATCCTTCAGCATTCTTGCCGACATGGGTATTCCACCATTTCTGAACCTCGGGCAGCTTGCTCTCATCAACCTCGGTGTTGCCTTCACGGCTGTCTGGTGCAGAAATGATGACGGCACTGCTCACCAGCCCCGTGTCGTCAAGGTACTGCTTGTAGCGAATGGCTTCCAGCTTGCTCGCCGTGGCCACCTGACCTTTGAGACCTTGCCCAAGCTTCTTGATGTTTTCGTTGAAATGTTGGGCGATGTCCCAGGCGATGAGTTCGATGCGGTTCGCGGCGCCATAGACGGCTTGCTTGTTGGCGAACTTTCGCTTGAGGTCAGCCGCCTGCTCGAGGCTCAGACCCGCCGTGATGCGATCAAACCAGCGGTTGACGGCCACTTCATTGATTGTCAGTTCTGGCACGCGCTCTTCGTACAGCAGCGGTGCCACCGTGCCGTCTTCCACGGCGCGTTGCATGGTGTAGGCATGCACGATTGGGCCGAACTTGTTGGCCGTCTTGTCCTTCTTCAGCAAGGGCGTGCCGGTAAAGGCCACGTAGGCCGCTCGCGGCAAAGCCTTGCGCATGCGCTCGTGGGTTTCGCCGCCGTGGCTGCGGTGGCCTTCGTCCACCAGCACGATCATGTCTGCCGATGGGTTGTAGCACTCGGGCAACTTGGAAGCGGTTGCGAACTTGTGGATCAGGGTGAATATGATGCGCTCTGAGCCTTGGCCAATGCGTTTGGCCAGCTCACGGCCCGAGCCGACCTTGGCTTTCTCGCCGTCCTTCTTGGTGGCCACGGCTGACCCGAAGGCGCCGCTGTTCATGAAATTGCGCGCCAGTTGGTCTTCCAGGTCCAGCCGGTCGGTTACGACCACCACGCGGCAGGCCTGGGTGTTCTGGTGCAATACCAACGCCTTGGTCAGGAAGACCATGGTGAAGCTCTTGCCAGAGCCCGTGGTGTGCCACACCACGCCACCTTCGCGCCCGCCATCTGGCTTGCGCTGATTGATGCGCCCCAGCAAGGCTCGAATGCCGAAGAACTGCTGATAGCGAGCCACTACCTTGCCCGCCTTGCGATCAAACAAGACGAACAGGCGCAGGTACTCCAACAAGCGCAGCGGATGCAGCAGCGCAGCCAGCAGTCGGTCTTGATCGGTCGGGAGCAGCGGTTGCGTCCACAGTTGGCGAAAGTAGGCTTGAAGCTTGGCGGGTTTGCCAGCCAGCAATGCAGCTTCCGCATCAGTGCTGAGGGGCCGGTTCTTCCACTCGCCCAACAGAGCATCAACAAACTGCTCTTCACGCCAACGCGCCCAGAACTTCATGGGCGTGCTGGTGGTGCCGTAGCGCCCTTCGGTGTGGCTCACGGCCAGCAGCAACTGGGCATAGGCAAAGAGCTGCGGAATCTCGTCAGGTCGCTGGTTGCGCAACTGCTGGCTGATGCCTTCGTCGATCATGGCTTGGCCAGCATGCGTGGCATCGGGGCGCTTGGCCTCGATCACCACCAAAGGCAAGCCATTCACATAGGCCACCACATCGGGCACGCGGTGGTGCGTGCCGTGGGTGGACAGCACCTCCAACTCTTCTGTCACGTCCCAGCGGTTGGCAGCAGCATCATGCCAATCTACGAGGGCAATGGTCGGCTGGTGCTTCTTGCCATCGGGCATGAACTCCGTGACGGTCACACCCAGCGTGAGCATCTGGTAGACACGCTCATTGGCCGACAACAGGCCCTCGGTCAGGTTTACCGCCTGCACCTGACGCAGGATCTGGTCGATGCCGCTGGGCGATAGTGGGAACCATTCGCCCTTGTATTCAAAGCGCCGGGTTTGCAGTACCTCAATAAGCCGCGTCTTGAGGAGGACCTCGCGCGTGCTGCCGCGCAAGGCCAGCGCCTGGGCCGTGCTCAGGAAATGCCAGCCCAGGTTGATGAGCAAGTGCAGAGCCGGGATGTGGGCGCTGTATTGCTCGCGGGTTTGAGGGCGGGCACTCATGCGGCCTCCGGTTCTGCTATGGAGTCGGGCACGCGCACGCGACGTTTTCCGGATAGCAGATCCGCCATAAGGGCGCGTTTCTCTGCTTTGAGAGCTTCCAGATGGCTCGTCAAGAGCTCAAGCTCGCGCTCGGCTTCATTTAAGACGGCAGCGACTTTTTGCTGAACTTCAATCGAGGGGGACTGAAGCTTCAGGAAGGCAAAATCGTCGTAGCTGATCTGCTTGCCGTCCCGGATACCAATGACAGCCACAGACAATCGACTGATGAAGTCTTTCGATTTGAAGTAGTGCCGATAGAAGTCATCGCAAATGGGCTGTTTGGCTCGAAGCACCGTGTATGCCGGACTGACGAGCCCTCTGAATTTCGAGTATTCAAGCCCCCCCTCAAACGAACGCAGGCTGATGACAAAGTCACCGGGCTCGACAAGCTTGTAGCTGTCGGTTGCTCCTTCCGGCATGACCACTTTGCGATCTAGAAGGCGACGAGGAATTACACCTTGCTCCTGCGTGACCGACAACAACTCGGCATTTTCATTGCGGCGAATAGAGATAGGCGCAAATAACTCCGATGCATGTCGACGCATCGCCTTGCCGCGACGACTATTTAACCGTGTTCCGCCCCAGTCGAGAATTTGGGAGAGCGCCTCCTTCTGCCTGCGGCTGTTGGCAAGGAGTTTCTCGCTTACAGCGATCACTGCTTCCCATACGGATGCTATCTTTGCAATTCGGATCTGCTCGTGCCTTGGCGGCAGCACTAGGTCAATGCCCTTGATTAGTCCTGCGTTGAGGTTTTGCTGTGTACCTGCATTGCCAAGTTCTCGTATGGCGTTGTAATTGGCTGCCAGAAATTGGAAGACAAACTCTGCGTCGACGTTGTCTTCCACGCAGATTGCGGCGCAAGCCTGATTTGTTGCTGCTTCGATCCCTAGCCTTGCAACTTGGCCACGTGTTTTGCCTTGTCCATACATCGCCATCAGCAACGTCCCCGCTGGCAGCAGCTTGGCTGACGAGTTGTTCAATCCGTCGTGTGAGATCTTCTCCAAGGTATCCGTGATGGTGTTGAACTGGATCTCTCCTGTGGTCACCCACGGAATGTCCTCACCCCAGTAACAAGGCTCGGAGCGATCAGGCGTACCGCCCGAGGTAATCTGAGCAATGTTGCCCAGACGCACATGCTTCCATCCCTTAGGCAACATCGTTCCCTCCCTTGCCGCTCTTGCTCCGGCCAGTCAGTTGCTTCTCCACCTGCTCCAGTTCCTGCAGGTCTGCGCGATCAGCCTCCAGCGCCTCTGCCCGGCGCCGTGTCGCATCAAACTGCTCATAGCGTTCGTGCGCAATCGTTGTCATGGCCTGATGGCTCATGCGGCCCGGGCCCTGCAACACGGCCTGCTCGTTGAAGGCCATGAAGCTGTCTACATAGGCTCGCCAGTCGGCCATGCGCAGGTCTTTGCGCTGCATGGCGCGCAGCTCGGCAAAGTCCAGGAACATGCTGACGATGCGATTGAGCTGGTCCAGCTCCTCGGCATTCAGGTAGTTTTTGGCTACGGTCACATCGCCCTTGCGTACACGACCGCCCTTCCAGGACGTGAGCGCCATGTTGGGCTGAGTGGGGTCGGCACGCTGCACGATCAGCTCAGCGGCTGTGTGACCCGTTACCGCGAAGAACATCTTGTTCTGCACTTCAGCGAAGAAGAGGCCCGTGGCCTGACCGTCGTCCGCGTAATCCACAGACAGTGCGAACAGGTCACGCACCTTTTGGTAGAAGCGCTTTTCCGACGTGCGGATGTCGCGGATACGCTGGAGCAGCTCGTCGAAGTAATCCCAGCGGTCGCCGCCCTTCAGGCGCTCGTCATCCATGACGAAGCCCTTGATCAGGTACTCCTTGAGGTGGGTGGTGGCCCACTGGCGGAACTGGGTGCCGCGTGGCGACTTCACCCGGTAGCCGATGGCCAGAATCATGTCGAGGTTGTAAAGCTTGACCATTCGGCGGACCTGGCGACTACCCTCGGTTTGAACTATTAAGTCATCTTTAACAGTTCGAATTTCGGTCAACTCCCCTTCATCCAGCACGTTTTTGATGTGAATGTTGATGTTCGGGGTGGATGTTTGAAAGAGCTCTGCCAGTTCGGCCTGGCTGAGCCAGACAGTGCCATCCTCGGCGCGCAGGAAGAACTGCGCCGAGCCATCCTCGGTGGCGTAGAGCACCAGTTCGGCGCGGGGCGTCGGCTCACTCATAGCCCAGCTCCTTCAAGTAGCCGGCCATCTTTTCCTCCAGCACCGCCAACTCAGCTTTGAGCTTCAAGCGTTCTTCGCGCACTGCCTTCAGATCTATGGCCTCGGCCTCTTCGAAGGTGTCCACATAGCGCGGAATGTTGAGGTTGAACTCGTTCTCGGCCATCTCCGCCGGGCTGGCCAGGTAGGCGTACTTCTCAACGCTCTGCCTTGCGCGCACGGTTTGCTCGATGCGGTCCAGATCTTGTGGGCGCAGCACGTTTTGGTTCTTGCCGTCCTGGTAATCGCGACTGGCGTCGATGAAGAGCACCTTGTCATCGCTCTTCTTCTTGCGCAGCACCAGGATTGCCGCAGGAATGCCCGTGCCATAGAACAGCTTCTCGGGAAGGCCGATGACCACATCGAGCAGGTTCTCTTCGATCAGCTTCTGGCGGATCTTGCCCTCGGCGGCACCGCGGAAGAGCACCCCATGCGGCACCACCACGGCCATGCGGCCTGTGCCGGGCTTCATGGTTTCGACCATGTGCAAGATGAAGGCGTAGTCGGCCTTGGTGCGCGGAGGCACGCCACGGCGGAAACGCTTGTACGGATCATCGGCAGCGGCTTCGTGACCCCATTTCTCCAGCGAAAACGGTGGGTTGGCCACGACGATGTCAAAGTGCTTGAGCAAGCCTTTGCCATCAAGCAGCTTGGGGTTGCGCAGCGTGTCGCCCCATTCGATGCGGTGGTTGTCCTCGGCATGCAGGAACATGTTCATCTTGGCCAGGGCCCAAGTGCTGCCGATAGCCTCTTGCCCGAACAGTGCGTATTTGCGGCTACCCGCCTTAGCACGAATCAGCTGACCGCACTTCATCAGCAGGGAGCCTGAGCCGCAGGTTGGGTCACAGATTTCGTCCCCTTCCTGCGGCGCCATGAGGCGGGCCATGAGTTGGGACACTTCGGGCGGCGTATAGAACTCGCCGGCCTTCTTGCCACTGGCCGAAGCGAAGTTCTTGATCAGGAACTCATAGGCATTGCCGATCACGTCCAGGGTGCCCACCCGGCTTTCACGCAGATCGAGTTCGTGCTTGGCGAAGTCTTCCAGCAAGTGGCGCAGGATGTCGTTCTTCTGTGCCTCATCGCCCAGCTTGGTCGAGTTGAAGCTGATGTCCTGGAATACGTCACGCAACTTGGCCAGGTTGGCTTCTTCGATGGCGTGCAAGGCCTTGTCGATGCGCTCTCCGTTGCCCGGCTGATGGCGGGCTTCATGCAAGGCGTAAAAGTTGGCGCTGCGAGGCAGGACAAAGCGCTCGTTTTTCAGCAGCTCTTCAATCAGCGCGGGGTGGTCACCATGCTCAGCCTTGTAGCGGTCATAGTGGTCCTGCCAGACATCGGAGATGTACTTCAGGAAGAGCATGGTCAGGACGTAGTCCTTGTAGATGCTCGGGTCCACCGTGCCACGGAAGGTGTCGCAGGCATTCCAGACGGCTGCGTTGATGGAATCTTGCTGGATGGGCGTAGCGGTCATGGGTCAGTTGGCTTGGGATTCGTCAGAAAACAGGGCATGCGCCAGCGCGTCGAGCTGTTGCTGGCGGTTGCGGATCAGGGCATGAAGCTGACGCTCTTCATGCGTGGCTGCTTCAGCCAGTGACACAACCAGGTGTTGCTGTTGAAGCGGCGGTAAAGCCAGAGGCAGTGCTTCCAGCACAGGGCGGCGGATGCTGAGCTGGTCAGAGCCCTCGGCATTGCTGGCCAGGTAGCGCTGGGCTGGCGCCCGGTTGATTTGCCAGGCCAAGAACTCGGGCAGCAGCGTAGGCGACTTGATGCGAATCAAGAAAAACGTGGGGGAACACACCGTTGGCTTGGGCACGTCTCGCAGGCAAACGGCGTAGTTGCGTGCGCCACGGGAGACAAACACGACGTCGCCCGGCTCCAGCCATTGCACGGGTTTGCCAGCGTCGATCTCGGTACGAACGAGTCCGTCCCAGGCCACTTCGCCGTTGGGGCTGAGATCGCGCATCTGCAAAGCAAACGCGTTGCCGGTCTCCACGAGAGGCACACTGCCTCGAAAAGGGTGCCCTGCTTGTACGTCAGCCAGATTTTTCAGGACCCAGTTCATAATGCATAAATCTAGTTGATGCTGAATTTTGCTTGCAACAGGCTCAGAAAGCAATTACATTGCACTCTTCATCGCATCATCTAGATTGATGCATAACCTTTGAAAGGATTGAAAGTGAAAGAGTACGAAGTGAACTGCGTGAACAAGCCGAACCGCAACAGCCAGCACGAGCACATCACGCACATTGGGCACACCGGTAACAAGTGGCGCCTCACCCGCGAGGCGGCGATCACCCGCATCGAATCCAAGACCGAGGCGTTCTACACGGTGGACAAAGCCACTGGAAAGCGCGTCTACATCGGCGTTGTGCGTGAAGCCGGCAAGGTGCCCTACTTGCGCACTTATGCGGACGGCAAGTGGAACGACAACCTTCTGGCGCAAAGCGAGTGCGGCGCCGACTGCAAGCTCATCTGAGCAGGTAGATGTAACGGCATGGGCTGCGACCGTCCGTGACAGCAGCCCATCCAACTGGGTATTTCGGCCCGTCGTGACCGCCCGTTTCGGTCGATTGTGACCGCGCATTTCGGCCGATCGTAGTCGGTCGTTTCGGCATCGTGACCGGTCGTTTCGGCGATCGTGACCGCCGAGCCGGCGCCATCAGGCGTTAGCCCGGAACAGGCCAGGCGCTGCGTAGAGAACTGAACCATGGCCCGTACCCTTTGCGGCTTTGCCCGCTGGAGGGGGACGGTGCCCAGGAAACGGATGGCTCTACGCATGATCAAGGATGTGATTCGCCTGAAGTGGCAGGCACGGCTGTCCCACGAAGCGATCGCCGTTGCCCTAGGTGTTTGATCCCAGGATTTGATGGTGCACTCTTTTCTCCTCAATGGAGGGATGCGCTATGGGCCAAGTTCACCACGGCAGCGCCACGACGACAGCGGCGATCCGTCGAGCAATACAAGATAGTCAAGAGAGCCTGAGGCAACTGGCCAGGCGTTACGGGATCAACCCGAAGACCGTCGCGAAGTGGAAGAAGCGCAGTTCGACGGCCGACTGCAAGACCGGGCCGAGCAAGCCGAAGTCGACCGTACTGACGATGGAGGAGGAGGCCGTTGTCGTCGCCTTCCGCCGCCACACGCTCCTGCCTCTGGATGACTGCCTGTATGCGCTTCAACCCACGATCCCGCACCTGTCGCGATCTGCGTTGCACCGCTGCCTGCAGCGTCACGGGATCAGCCGTCTCCCCGAGGTCGAAGGCGACAAGCCAGCCAGGAAGAAGTTCAAGCGCTACCCGATCGGTTACTTCCACATTGATATCGCCGAGGTGCAGACGGCCGAGGGCAAGCTGCGCCTGTTCGTGGCCATCGACCGGACATCCAAGTTCGCCTACATCGAACTCCATCCGACGGCAGGCAAGATGGTCGCGGCCCAGTCCTGCGCAACCTCGTCGCGGCCGTCCCCTACACCCTCCATACGGTGCTGACCGACAACGGCATCCAGTTCACCAACCGGGCCCGCGATCGATACGCCTTCCGCCACATCTTCGATCGGGTCTGCTACGGGAACGGCATTGAGCATCGCCTCACCAAGGTCAAGCATCCTTGGACCAACGGACAGGTGGAACGGATGAACCGAACCATCAAGGAAGCCACGGTCAAGCGCTTCCACTACGACGACCATGCGCAATTGCGACGCCATCTGGCCGACTTCATCGACGCCTACAACTTCGGGCGAAGGCTCAAGACCCTCAGGGGCCTCACGCCCTACGAGTTCATATGCAAGCGATGGACGTCAGAGCCAGAACGATTCAGACTCGATCCGATCCATCAAATGCCGGGACTGAACAACTAGTGCGAAGATCGGCGAAGCCCTCAAGCTCGCCGGCATCGACTCTGCTTCGACGTATCTGCGACAGGGCGAGCAGCTGATTCGCAACTTCGGCCACGCCGTTTGGTGCATCGGGAGTCTGCTCTTCGGAGACCAGGAGAATGGCCAGGGGTAACCCGTTCGCCGGCGGACGGTGTCGAGGATCGGGCCGAGTGGCAACTTCCTTGCGACTCGTTTCGGGCAGTGGATGTCTGCGATGGGTGGACAGCTGCCGGTAGCAAAGAGAACAGCTAGCGGCCGCAGCCAGCCTAAAGCAGGAATTGAACTTACAGGGCCCTAGCGCCCCCCTTAGCCGATTTCAAGCTCGTCCTATCCGCCAAACAAAACGCTCGGTAGAGCCGGGCGTTTGCATGTTCGGAATCCGTCGGACCCTTTCACTATCTGTGGCAGTAATTTTCACTTACTTAGCACAGATTTCACTTTTTGCGGCACCCGACAGCATCCTCACACGTCGATATTCTTCGCCACCAGCGCGTTCTGCTCGATGAACGCCCGCCGCGGCTCGACGTCGTCGCCCATCAAGGTCGTGAAGATCTGATCGGCCGCGATCGCGTCCTCGATCTGCACCTTCAGCAGCCGGCGCACCGACGCGTCCATCGTCGTCTCCCACAACTGCGCGGCGTTCATCTCGCCCAGGCCCTTGTAGCGCTGGCGCGAGACACCGCGCTCGGCCTCGCTCATCAGCCACCGGATCGCCTGGCGGAAGTTCTCGATAGGCTGCGAGCGCTGCCTGTCGCCCTCGCCGCGGCGGATCTCGGCGCCTTCGCGGATCAGGCCGCTGAGCGTCTGCGCGCCGTCGATCAGCGCCTGGTAATCAGCCGACAGCAGGAAGTCGGCGTTGATGCCGCTTACCTTGACGTTGCCGTGCTGCTTGCGTTCGATCCGCAGGTACCACTTCTCCTGGTTGTCGTCGAAGCGCGGGATCACGCGGGCCGGCTGGCCCAGGCCGGCGACCAGATAAGCGGCCATCGCGGCTTCCAGGCGTTCGGCCGAGCTGGTCGCGCTCTGCTCGCTCGACAGGTCGATCGCGCAGCCGTCGAGCAGCGCGCGCAGCGCGTCGGAATCGATGATGCGGGCCAGCCGGTCGATGACGGCCTCGGCCAGCAGGTACTTGCGCGCCAGCTCGCCGAGCGTGTCGCCGAAGATCGGCGGCGCGTCGGCGGCCGGCACGAGCGCGGCGCCGTCCAGCGCGTGCCGCAGCATGTACTGGTTCAGCTCGTTGTCGTCCTTCAGGTAGCGCTCTTCCTTGTTGTGCTTGATCTTGTACAGCGGCGGCTGGGCGATGTAGATGTGACCGCGCTCGATCAGCACCGGCATCTGGCGATAGAACAGCGTCAGCAGCAGCGTGCGGATGTGCGAGCCGTCGACGTCCGCGTCGGTCATGATGATGATGCGGTGATAGCGCAGCTTGTCGACGTTGAAGTCGTCCGAACCCAGGCCACTGCCGATGCCGGTGCCCAGCGCGGTGATCAGCGTGGCGATCTGCTCGGACGAGATCAGCTTGTCGAAGCGGGCCTTCTCGACGTTGAGCACCTTGCCGCGCAGCGGCAGGATCGCCTGGAACTTGCGGTCCCTGCCCTGCTTGGCCGAGCCGCCGGCCGAGTCGCCCTCGACGATGAACAGCTCGGACATCGCCGGGTCCTTCTCCTGGCAATCGGCCAGCTTGCCCGGCAGGCCCAAGCCGTCGAGCACGCCCTTGCGGCGCGTCATCTCGCGAGCCTTGCGCGCGGCTTCGCGCGCGCGCGCGGCGTCGACGATCTTCGAGCAGATCGTCTTGGCGTCGTTGGGGTTCTCGTCGAGGAACTCTTCGAGGGTCTTGGCGACGATCTCCTCGACCGGCGCGCGCACCTCGGATGACACCAGCTTGTCCTTGGTCTGCGACGAGAACTTGGGCTCGGGGACCTTGACCGACAGCACGCAGGCCAGGCCTTCCCGCATGTCGTCGCCGCTGGTCTCGACCTTCGCGCGCTTGGCGCTCTCGTTCTGCTCGATGTACTTGTTGATGACGCGGGTCATCGCCGCGCGCAGGCCGGTCAGGTGCGTGCCGCCGTCGCGCTGCGGGATGTTGTTCGTAAAGCACAGCACCTGCTCGCCGAAGGTGCTGTTCCACTGCAGCGCGACCTCGACGGTAATGCCCAGGTCGCCGTCGATCGCGCGGGAGCCGGTCGCGTGGAAGACGTTCGGGTGGATCACCGTCTTGTTCTTGTTGATGAACTCGACGAAACCCTTGACGCCGCCGCTGAACGCGAAGTCTTCTTCCTTACCCTGGCGCTCGTCGACGAGCTTGATGCGCACGCCATTGTTCAGGAACGACAGCTCGCGCAGGCGCTTGGCCAGCACGTCGTAATGGAACTCGATGTCGCTGAAGATCTGGTCATCGGGAAGGAAATGCACTTCGGTACCGCGCTTGTCGGTCGTGCCGGTGATCGCCATCGGCGAGACCAGCTCGCCGTCGACGGTCTCGAGTTGCCGGTTCTGCGACACGCCGCGCTCGAACTCGATCTTGTGGACCTTGCCGTCGCGCTTGACGGTCAGCCGCAGCCAGCGCGCCAGCGCGTTGACGCAGGAGACGCCGACGCCGTGCAGGCCGCCTGAAACCTTGTAGCTGTTCTGGTTGAACTTGCCGCCGGCGTGCAGCTCGGTCAGCGCGATCTCGGCGGCCGAGCGCTTGGGCTCGTGCTTGTCGTCCATCTTCACGCCGGTCGGAATGCCGCGGCCGTTGTCGATGACCGAGATCGAGTTGTCGGTGTGGATCGTGACGACGATGTCGTCGCAAAAGCCCGCCAGCGCTTCGTCGATCGAGTTGTCGACGACCTCGAAGACCAGGTGGTGCAAACCGGTGCCGTCGGACGTGTCGCCGATGTACATGCCGGGCCGTTTGCGAACGGCCTCGAGCCCTTCGAGGATCTGGATCGACGACGAATCGTAATCCGGCTGGACCGGATCGGTGGCTTCGTTCATTCAAACGCCTTTGCAATACGAGGACCCGTCCGAGCACGGGCCGGGAGAAACACGCACGGGAACGGGCACGATGAGTTCGGCAACGTGAAGACTCAGATCCGCATCGGCATCACCACGTAGCGGAAGCTGTCGTCGCCGGGGACGGTCAGCAGCGCGCTGGTGTTGGCATCGCCCAGGTCGATCTGCACTTCGTCGCTCTTGAGGTTGGCCAGCACGTCCAGCAGATAGCTGACGTTGAAGCCGATCTCGAGCGTCTTGCCGCCGCCGTCGTCGTCGTCGTGGTAGTCGACTTCGAGCTCGTCGACCGCCTCTTCCTGCTCGGCGTTGTTCGTCTGCACCTTGAGCGTGGCCGGCGACAGCGTCAGCCGCACGCCCTTGAACTTGTCGGTCGTCAGGATCGAGGCGCGGTTCAGCGATGCGGCGAGCACCTCGCGCGACACCCTGACGTAGCGCTGGTAGCCGCTGGGGATCACGCGCTGGTAGTCGGGGAACTTGCCCTCGACCAGCTTGGACACCATCTCGACCTCGCCGAAGCGCAGGCGCACCTGGTTGCTGGCCACGTCGATCTGCACCGCCTCGTCGCTGTCGGCGAGCAGGCGCTGCAGCTCGAGCACGGTCTTGCGCGGAATGATGACGTCGTGGCGGGCCATCGGCGGCAGATCGTCGCCTTCGAGCTGCGCTTCGCAATACGCGAGCCGATGGCCGTCGGTCGCGACGACCTTGACCGAATGCCCGTCGGTGACCAGCAGCAGGCCGTTCAGGTAGTAGCGGATGTCCTGCTGCGCCATCGCGAAATGCACCATGTGAAACAGGTGCTTGAGCTTTTTCTGCGGCAGCGAGAACGACGCGTTGAACGAATCGGCGATCGTCATCGTCGGGAATTCTTCGGCGCCCAACGTCTGCAACGCGAAGCGGCTCTTGCCGGCCGTGATCGCGGCCTTCTTGTTGTTGACGGCCACGCTGACTTCGACGCCGTCCGGCAGCGCCTTGAGGATGTCGATCAGCTTCTTGGCCTGGACCGTGGTGGCGCCCTGCTCGGCGCTCGTGGACAGGCTGGCCGTCGTCTGGATCTGGATCTCGACGTCGGTGGCCAGGAACGAGACGTTCTCGCCGTTCTTGGTGATCAGGATGTTGGCCAGGATCGGCAGCGTGTGCCGTCGCTCGACGATCCCCGCGACGACCTGCAGAGGTTTGAGGACGGCATCCCTGTTTGCTTTTATGAATTGCACTTTGAATTTACCTGATGTTGTTGCTGAGCAGTGGTCTGATCAGGGGAAAAACAAAAATTCTGCTTGCGATTCAAAGGCTTGGCGCGAGCAAAACGGCGGGACAGGTAGGCTGACGGCGGTGCATGCGAATGGGGATCGATTGGGCGCGCGGCGGATCCGGCGGGATAAGCGGCCGTTCTCCCCAGCGCCGTCCCGTGCTTGTTCACACCTGTGGTCGACAGGGGGGACGGCACGCGAATGACTGGTCGGACAAGCGGCGCGGAACCGGCGGGACGAGCGGGGGCAAAAGCAGGGGCAAACCGGCCGGACAAGCGGTGGGCAGGCCTGGGGACCGGATGGGGACGGACCTATGGACGGGCTGGGGACAAGTCGTGGGACAACCGGTCGCAAAACCGCCGGGAAAAGCGGCCGGACAGCGGCGGGAAAAGCGAATGGAAAAACGGTTGGAAAGCCTGCGTGACGAGGGGGCGGGCGAGCGGGCCGTGGGTGCCGTCGTCCGGCGCGTACGGTTTGTCCGGCGAGCGGCGAAGGCGATCGGACGATCCGCGGAACAAGCGCCCGGCGGATCCGTCGACATACCTGTTCATTCGCGTCGTCATCGGCGGCTTCACCCTCGCAGCGTCTGCTCGAGCACGTGCAGGCTGTGGTTCAGGTCGCTGTCGTGCTGGCGCTGCTCGGCGATCTTGCGCACCGCGTGCAGCACGGTCGTGTGGTCGCGCCCGCCGAAGGCCTCGCCGATCTCGGGCAGGCTCTTTTGCGTGAGCTCCTTGGCCAGGTACATCGCGATCTGGCGCGGCAGCACGATGTGCGCCTGCCGGCGCTTGCCGTACATGTCGGCGACCTTGAGCTTGAAGAACTCGGCCGTGGTCTTCTGGATCGTCTCGATCGTGACCTGGCGGCGGTTCAGCGCGAGCAGGTCCTCGAGCGCCTCGCGCGCCAGGTCCATCGTGATCGGGCGGTTGCGGAAGCCGGCGTAGGCGACCACGCGCAGCAGCGCGCCCTCGAGCTCGCGCACGTTCGAGCGAAGGTGCTTGGCGATGAAGAACGCGACCTCCTCGGGCAGGTTCGCGCCCGACAGCTCGGCCTTCTTGTGCAGGATCGCCACCCGCATCTCGAGCTCGGGCGCGTCGATGCCGACGATCAGTCCCGAATCGAAGCGCGAGATCAGGCGTTCCTCGACGTCGGTCATCTCCTTCGGATAGGTATCGCAGGTGATCAGGATCTGCTTGCGCGCGGCGATCAGCGCCTCGAACATGTAGAAGAACTCTTCCTGCGTGCGCGTCTTGCCCGACAGGAACTGGATGTCGTCGATCAGCAGCAGGTCCAGCGACTGGTACGCGAGCTTCCACGAATCGGTGCTCTTGCGCTGGATCGCGCGGACCATCTCCTCGAAGTATTCCTGCGCGTGGATGTAGCGGACCTTGGCGACGGGGTTTCGCTCGAGGATCGCGTTGCCGACCGCGTGGATCAGGTGGGTCTTTCCCAGGCCGACGCCGCCGTACAGGAACAGCGGGTTGTACGTGGTGCCGGGCCGGTCGACGACCTGCAGCGCGGCGGCGCGCGCCAACTGGTTGGACTTGCCGGCGACGAAGCTGTCGAACGTCAGCTCGACGCGCAGCTTGGTGCGATCGACGAGCGTGGTCGCGCCGGTGGGCGTGGGCGGTGCCGGCGTGGCGGTTCGCGACGGGCCCGGGGCGACCAGCGGCGCGGAGGCGGGCTGGCGCGCGGGGCCGCCCGGCGGCGGCGCGATCGACGCCAGGCGCGCGAGCAGGTCGCGCGGACGCGAGGTGCCGGCGGGCTGGCCGGCGGCCTGCGGTTCATCGACGGTGAAATCGTCGACCGGGTCGCCGGTTGGATCGATGCCGTTGGCACCATTGGCGCCGTTCGCGACGGCCGGCCGTGCGCTCGCCGGGTCGGGTCGTGCCATCGGACGGGCCGGCGGCGCGGTGCCGACCGGAGCGGGCGCGTGACGGGGTCCGCCCACCGGGATGCCGTCGCCGGGGAACGCGTCGGCCGACGTCCGGGGACGAACGTCGTCTCGGACGGGATCGGCGCCGGCGTCTTGCCGGCTGGCCGGGAGCGGTCGAGCGGCCGGCGGGACGGACGCGGGGGGCGATGCCGCCGCTGGCTGATACCTGCCTCCGGGCAGCGCGAGTTCGAACACGACCGTCGCATGCGGATCGATGAGGTTGCCGGCCAACTCGCCGATACGCGAGCCGAACTGGTTGCGCACCCAGTTCAGCTTGAACTGGTTGGGCGCGCCCAACCGCAGCACGTGCTCGCTTTCGTCATACCCGAGATAGGTCAGCGGTTGGATCCAGGTCTTGTAGAGCTGGGTCGGAACCTCTGCCTCGAGTTGATGGACGCAGGCAAGCCAGCGATCGTGCATAGGAGACGTGGCGACAGTGAGTGCAGTCGGATCGCGGCGGCCCGCCCACGGGTGGGGCGCGCCGAGCGGGGGTCGACGTTTCGAATCCCCGCGCGGAACGAACGCGGAAACCCTCCATATTACTCTGACTGCCGGCTGAATCCAATCCGTGATTGACTATCTTGTGCGGATCGGTTGTAATCGGGGGCTTTTCTTCAATCTGGCGCTACCATGAAACGCACGTTCCAACCTTCAGTGACCCGTCGCAAGCGCACGCACGGTTTTCTCGTCCGCATGAAGACCCGCGGCGGCCGCGCCGTGCTGCGCGCTCGTCGCGCCAAGGGCCGCAAGGTCCTGTCGGTCTGAGTTCCCGCAAGCCGGATCCTTCTTCTCCGGACGGGGCTGGCCCGGCGCACGCGACCTGCGCTGCCGCGGCGTCCGTCAGCGCATCGCCGCCGTCCCGGCGCCCGCTCGCGCCCGATGCTTCGCAGGCGGTGGGCGGCAAGGCCCAGGCTGGCCGAATCGCGGGCGTCTCGTCCGGCGGACCGCGTACCGGCTCGCGATCCCGCACGCTGAACGGGCCGCACATCCAGGTCAAGTGGCGTCCTGCCGCGCCGGCCGGCCGATCCGCGGATCCGAAAGCTCTCCAACCGGTATTGATGATGGCCGTCGCCAAACGCCTGTTGCCGCGTGCAATCGACCGCAATCGCTTTCGCCGCGTCGTGCGCGAGGCGTGGCGCGCGCGCGTCAGCGCGAGCGGGATGCGCCCGCCGGCGGCATCGGTGTTCGTGCGGCTGATGCGGCGCTCGGACGTCTGGCGGACCGTGCCCGACGGCCAGCTCAAGCGCGCGTGGCGCGACGAGATCGATCGCCTGTTCGCGGCGGTACCCGGCGGTGATCGCGGTGACGGCGCCGGTCGCGCGTCGGTCGGTGACGCGCGATGAGCACGCCGGCGCTGACGCCGCTGGCGCGCGCGCTGTCGTCAGCCTCGACGACGTCGATGCGTGCGATGATCCGCGTCTACCAGTTGACGGTCAGTCCGATGCTCGGCGACCGCTGCCGGTTCCATCCGAGTTGTTCCGCCTACGCGATGCAGGCGTTGCAAGACCATGGCCCGCTGCGTGGTGGCTGGCTGTCCCTGTGCCGTCTCGGTAAGTGCCATCCGTGGCACCCGGGCGGCATCGACGAAGTGCCGCCCGTGCGTGATCGCACCGCGTTTACGAAACCATTGCAATGATTCCAGCCCAGTTCCAACGCATGATCCTCTGGATCGTTTTCGGCCTGTCCCTGCTGATGCTCTGGGACAAATGGCAGCAGTACAACGGTCATGCGTCGATGTTCTCGCCGGTGACAGAGTCGCAGCAGCCGGCCGAAGACGCGGCCAAGACCGCTGCCCGGCCGCCGGCGGGCGGCGACGCGTCGGTGCCGGGAGCCAGCGCGCTGCCGTCCGCGGCGGCCAACGGATCGAGCGCCCCGCCCGCCGGCGCCGCGCCGGCCGAGCGCGCGCCCGGCCAGATCGTCGCGCTGGGCAACGACGTGCTGAAGCTGGACATCGACACGACCGGCGGCCAGATCCAGCGTTCGCAGTTCCTCGAGCATCACGAGATCGACGACAAGAGCAAGGACATGGTCCTGCTGGACAGTTCGGCCGGTCACACCTACGTCGCGCAGTCCGGCTGGGTCGGCGCGCCGCAGGGGGCGTTCCCGAACCATCGCAGCCCGTTCACCGTCGTCAAGGCGCCCAGCGGCAACCCTGACGACGCCGAGCAGACGCTGACGCTGGCGGCCGAGAGCGGCGGCCTGCGCGTCGAGCGCACCTATCGGCTCAAGCGCGGCGAGTACCTGCTGCACGTGCAGGACATGGTGACCAACGTCGGCGAGCAGGTGCTGCGTCCGACGCTGTACATGCAGTTGACGCGCGACGGCGACAAGCCGGCCGGGCAGTCGCAGTTCTATTCGACTTACACGGGTCCGGTCATCTACACGGACAAATCCAAGTTCCACAAGATCGACTTCTCCGACATCGAGAAGAAGAAGGCCAGCTTCGACAAGACCGCCGAGGACGGCTGGATCGGCATGATCCAGCACTACTTCGTCACGGCCTGGCTGCCGTCGGACAACAAGACCCGCGAGTACTACGCGGACAAGGTCGAAGAGAACCTGTACCGCGTCGGCGCCAAGGAAGTGGTCGCCGAGCTGGCGCCCAAGGCCAGCGCGACGATCGAGACGCGCCTGCTGGTCGCGCCGCAGGACCAGCGGATGCTCAGCCGGATCGCGCCGGGGCTGGACCTGACCGTCGACTACGGCTGGCTGACCGTCATCGCCAAGCCGATCTACGCGCTGCTGGCCTGGCTGCACTCGTTGGTCGGCAACTGGGGCTGGGCGATCGTGCTGCTGACGATCATCATCAAGACGATCTTCTTCCCGCTGCAGGCCGCCAGCTACAAGTCGATGGCGCGGATGAAGGCCGTCACGCCGCGGATGACCGCGGTGCGCGAGCGCTACAAGGACGATCGCGTCAAGATGAACCAGGCGATGATGGAGCTGTACAAGGAGGAGAAGATCAATCCCCTGGGCGGCTGCCTGCCGATCGTCGTGCAGATCCCGGTGTTCATCGCGCTGTACTGGGTGCTGCTGGCCTCGGTCGAGATGCGCAACGCGCCGTGGGTCGGCTGGATCAAGGACCTGGCGGCGCCGGATCCTTATTACATCCTGCCGCTGGTGATGGCCGGCACGATGTTCCTGCAGACCAAGCTGAACCCGACGCCGCCCGATCCGGTGCAAGCCAAGATGATGCTGTTCATGCCGCTGATCTTCTCGGTCATGTTCTTCTTCTTCCCGTCGGGGCTCGTGCTGTACTGGCTGGTCAACAACATCTATTCGATCATCCAGCAGTGGGTCATTACCCGCAAGATCGCGCCGAACAAGGTGCTGAGCTGAGCGAACCGCCGATCTGCGCGATCGCCACAGCGGCCGGTCGCGGCGGTATCGGCGTCGTTCGCGTGTCGGGCCGCCGGCTCGATGCGATCGTGGCCGCCGTCTGCGGCCGCGCGCTGGCGCCGCGGCGCGCGCACTACGGGCCCTTCCTCGAGGCCGACGGCAGCGCGATCGACCAGGGCATCGCGATCTGGTTTCCGGCGCCGCACTCGTACACCGGCGAGGACGTGCTCGAACTGCAGGGCCACGGCGGACCGGTCGTCATGCAGTTGCTGTTGCGGCGCGTGCTGGCGGCCGGCCGATCGATCGGCCTGCGGCTGGCAGAGCCCGGCGAGTTCACGCGGCGCGCGTACCTGAACGACAAGCTCGACCTCGCGCAGGCCGAGGCCGTCGCCGACCTGATCGACGCCAGCACCGAGCAGGCGGCGCGATCGGCGACCCGGTCGCTGGCCGGCGAGTTCTCGACGCGCGTGCACGGCCTCGTGCAGCGGCTGATCGACCTGCGGATGCTGGTCGAGGCGACGCTGGACTTTCCCGAGGAAGAGATCGATTTTCTCGAAGCCGCACGCGCGCAACCGCGCCTGCAGGCGATCCGCGACGACGTCGGCGCGCTGCGCCGCGCCGCGCACCAGGGCGCGCTGCTGCGCGATGGGATGACGGTCGTGCTGGCTGGCGCGCCGAACGTCGGCAAGTCCAGCCTGCTGAACGCACTGGCCGGCGCCGAGGTCGCGATCGTCACGCCGATCGCCGGCACGACGCGCGATCGCGTCTCGTCGCAGATCCAGATCGAGGGCGTGCCGCTGAACATCGTCGACACCGCGGGCCTGCGCGACACCGACGACGAGGTCGAACGGATCGGCATCGAGCGGACCTGGCAGGCGCTGGCGCAGGCCGACGTGGTCGTGCGCTTGCGCGAGGCGGGTAGCGCCGACGACGTCGCGGCGCTCGATGCGCGCATCGCCGGTCAGTTGCCGCCGAGCGTGCCGATCGTCACCGTCTACAACAAGATCGACCTGCCCGGCGCCGACGGCCGCGAAGCCGGCCCCGCGCGCCGCGACGGCGACGCGATCTGGCTGTCGGCCAAGCGCGGCGACGGCATCGAGCTGCTGCGCCAGCTATTGCTCGAACGCGCCGGCTGGCAGGCGCAGGGTGAGTCGTTGTTCATCGCCCGCGAGCGGCACCTGGTCGCGATCGACGCGGCGGCGACGCATCTGGAAGCGGCGGCCGGATGGGCGGAGCTGGGTAATGCGCACCTGGATCTGTTCGCCGAGGAGCTGCGGCTGGCGCAGGACCAGCTCAATACGATCACCGGGGAGTTTAGCGCGGATGATTTGCTGGGGGTGATTTTTAGTCGGTTTTGTATTGGGAAGTGAGGTGGGGTCCGTTCATGTGGAGGTCTTTCTGACCGGGGGCGTCGTCTGGCGTTACCGCTGCCGGCTGAAAGCTGGCCGAAGCGGACATCCAGCGCATTCTCGACCTGTATCTGGATGGCCGGCAGGAAACCGCCGAATCCAAGTGGTTCGACACGCAGGACGGCAGCCCGGCACGGTCGATGCGGTGAGCGACGACGATCTCGCCGTGCTGGGCGACGATGAAGCCGAACCCGACGAGGAGGATGCCGATGGCGAAGAAAACTGATAAACCCAGGCCAACCGCGCTCGTCCGCTCCTCCGCAGCGGAATACCTCACCTTCGTTGCGGCCACCGGCGCGCAGGAAACCAGCGTGGAGATGCGCTACGAGGACGAGAACATCTGGCTCACGCAGAAGATGATGGCCACGCTCTACGACGTGGACGTGCGCACCATCAACGAGCACCTGAAGAAACTTTTCGCCGATAGCGAGCTGGTGGAAGGCGAGCCAACTCTCCGGAAGTTCCGGATAGTTCAGGATGAAGGCGGGCGGCAGGTGTCGCGCGACACTTGGCACTACAACCTGCAAGCCATCATCGCCGTGGGCTTCAAGGTGAACAATCCGCGCGCGGTGCAGTTTCGCAAATGGGCGGGTCAGATCGTCAAGGACTACACCATCCAGGGCTGGACGATGGATGTGGAGCGCCTAAAAAAGTTCCGGTGTCAAGTCTTTCGTGCAAAGCACGCGAGGCTTGAAACCT
>JASGFT010000008.1:0-48962 GCA_047605425.1 Burkholderiaceae bacterium
CGTCGGTTGCGTCGGTTGCGTCGGTTGCGTCGGTTGCGTCGGTTGCGTCGGTTGCATCGGTGCGGTCGGTGCGGTCGGTGCGGTCGGTGCGGTCGGTGCGATCAGCGCGGCTGACGCGATCACCGCCATCGCCCGCCGCCTTTTCGAGCGCCTCCACCATCCTGGCGATTCGCTGCGCGAGCGTCTCGTTCGACAGCTTCTCGCGAAAGCGCTCGACCATCAGCGAGAAACCGAACGGCGTCGCACGGCGCGGCGCGGCCAGCGCCAGCCGCTGCCCGGCCATGCGCCGCAGGCTCGCGTCGAGCCGCGCGATCGACAACTCCTGCGCCAGCAGCTCTTCGCGCGCCTGCCGCAGCAGCCGATTGTCGGGATCGAACTTGCGGAACACCTCCCAGAACAGCGCCGACGAGGCTTGCACCTGGCGGGCGCTGCGCGGCTCGCCGGGATAGCTCTGCGCGATCAGCCCGGCGATACGGGCGATCTCGCGGAACCGGCGCTGCGCCATCTCGCCGGCGTTCAGGCTGGCCAGCACGTCGGCCAGCAGCGTCGCGTCGTCGTCGGCCGGCGCCAGCAGCGCGGGTAGTCGCGCGGCCCAATCCGGGTCGCGCGCCGACAGCAACTCGAACCCGTAGTCGTTGACCCCGATCGAGAACGTCGCCGGGTCGTCGCGCGCGACGCGCCAGGCCAGCAGGCTGGCCAGGCCCAGATGCACGTTGCGGCCGGCGAACGGATACAGGAACAGGTGATGGCCCTCGCGCGAGCGCAGCGTCTCGGCCACCAGCACGGTCGGCGTCGGCAGCGTCGACCAGCGCCGCTGCAACGCGAGCAGCGGCCGGACGTGGCGCAGCTCGGGGCTGTCGAAGCGGCCCGCATCGGCCTGCGCGAACTGGACCAGCATCTCGTCGGCCAGCGTCGACGACAAGGGCATGCGGCCGCCGTTCCAGCGCGGCACCGCGGCGCGCGCGCCTTGCGCGCGACGAACGTAGGCCGTCATCTCGTGCGTGCGGACCAACTCGAGCAGCCGGCCGCCGAACACGAAGGCGTCGCCGGGCCGCAGCCGGGCGATGAACTGCTCCTCGACGCTTCCCAGCCGCGCGCCGCCGACGAATTGCACGGACATGCTGGCGTCGCTGACGATCGTGCCGATGTTGGCGCGATGCCGCCGCGCCAGGCGCGCGTCGGGCACCCGCCACGAACCGGTCTCGTCCGGAACCACGCGCCGGTAGTCGGGGTAAGCGACCAGCGACGGACCGCCGCGGCGCACGAAGTCGAGCGCCCAGGCCCAGGCCCGAGGCGACAGATCGGCATAAGCGTCGGTGTCGCGGACCTCGTCGTACAGCGCGTCCGGGTCGAAGCCGCCGCCAAGCGCGACGGTCACCAGGTGCTGGACCAGCACGTCGACCGATCCGCGCGGCGGTTCGCGCGCCTCGATCCGGCCTTCGGCCAGCGCTTGGCGGGCCGCCGCGCCCTCGACGATCTCCAGGCTGTGCGTCGGCACCAGCGTGATCCGCGCCGTGCGTCCCGGCGCGTGGCCCGATCGGCCCGCGCGCTGCAGCAGCCGCGCGACGCCCTTGGCCGAACCGATCTGCAGCACGCGCTCGACCGGCAGGAAATCGACGCCCAGGTCCAGGCTCGACGTGCAGACGACCGCCTTCAGCCGCCCTTCCTTGAGCCCCGCCTCGACCCAGTCCCGCTGCAGGCGGTCCAGCGAGCCGTGATGCAGCGCGATCACGCCCGCCCAGTCCGGCCGCCGCGTCAGCAGCGCCTGGTACCAGATCTCGGCCTGCGAACGCGTATTGGTGAACACCAGCGTCGTCGAGCACGCGTCGATCTGCTCGACGACCTGCGGCAGCATCGTCAATCCCAGATGGCCGGCCCACGGAAAGCGCTCGATGCGTTCGGGCAGCAGCGTGTCGATCCGCAGCGCCTTGCCGGCCGCGCCGCGGACCAGCTCGCCCTGCGCCGCCCGCGCCGGCCCGAGCAGCACGCGCATCGCCTCGTCGAGGTTGCCGAGCGTCGCCGACAACCCCCAGATCGCCAGCGCCGGTTGCCAGCGCCGCAGGCGCGCCAACGCGAGCTGCAACTGCACGCCGCGCTTGTTGCCGAGCAACTCGTGCCATTCGTCGGCGACCACCAGTCGCACGTGGCGCAGCGTCGCCCGCGCATCGGCGCGGGCCAGCAGCAGCGACAGGCTTTCCGGCGTCGTCACCAGCACGGTCGGCAGGCGTCGGTCCTGCCGGCGGCGCTCGGCCGCGTCGGTGTCGCCGGTGCGCATGCCGACCGTCCAGTGCGGCGCCAGCGCCTGCATCGGCGGCCCCAGCGCGCGCAGCGTGTCGCTGGCCAGCGCGCGCATCGGCGTGACCCACAGCACGGTCAGCGGCGGCGCCAGCGCGGCGCGGCCGGCTCGATCGCTGCGATCGCTCCGATCGCTGCGGTCGCTGCGGTCGCTGCGGTCGTTGGAGTCGCTGCGGTCATTGCGGTCGTTGGAGTCAGTGCGCTCGGCTCGGCCCACACGGTCGGTGCGATCCGCACGCTCGCCGAACGCCAGCAGCGCGCCGAGCCAGATCGCATAGGTCTTGCCCGCGCCGGTGCTCGCGTGCACGAGTCCGCTGCGACCGCCGGCCAGCGCGCGCCAGACGCGCCGCTGGAACATGAACGGCCGCCAGCCGCGCTCGGCCAGCCAGTCGGTCGCCGGTCGGGCGTTCATCGGGCGGCCGGCAGCAGCGCGAGCAGATCGGCCAGGGTGTCGGCCTCGTCGACCGGCTTGTCCGACCGCCAGCGCAGCATCCGCGGAAAGCGCACGGCGATGCCGCTCTTGTGCCGCGCGCTGCGCGCGATGTTCTCGAAACCGAGTTCGAACACCTGCGTCGGCTCGACGCTGCGGACCGGCCCGAAGGTCTCGATCGTGGTCTTGCGGACGATCGCGTCGACACGGGCGATCTCGGCGTCGGTCAGCCCCGAATACGCTTTGGCGAACGGCACCAGCCGCCGCTGCGGCGTGCCGGGCGGCGCGTCCCACAGCGCGAACGTGTAGTCGGTGTACAGGCTGGCGCGGCGACCGTGGCCGCGCTGCGCGTAGATCAGCACCGCGTCGATCGACAGCGGATCGATCTTCCATTTCCACCACAGTCCGACGTCGCGCGTGCGGCCGACGCCATAAGCGCCGTTACGCCGCTTCAGCATCAGGCCCTCGACGCCGCCGGGCTGGGCGCGGGCGCGCAGCCTCGCGCAGTCGCGCCAGTCGCCGGCTCGAAGCAGCGGGCTGTACCGCAGCGCAGGATCGTCTAGCGTCCCCAGCAACGCGTCGAGTCGCTCGCGGCGCAGCGACTGCGCGTGCGCGCGCAGATCGACGCCGTCCGCTTCGAGCAGGTCATAAGCGAGCAGCACGACCGGCACCTCGCGCAACAGCCGGGCGCCGAGCGTCTTGCGGCCGATGCGCCGCTGCAGCTCGCTGAACGGCTGCACGCCGGGTGGCGGCCCATCGCCGTTCGTGCCGTTCGTGCCGTTCGTATCGCTCGCGTCGTCCGTATCGCCCGTATCGCCCGTATCGCTCGCGTCGCCCGTATCGCTCGCGTCGATCGCGTCGCTCGCGTCGATCGGCCGATCGCGCCAGACGACGATCTCGCCGTCGAGCACGGTGCCGTCGGGCAGTCGCTGCGCGGCCGTCGTCAGTTCGGGAAAGCGTTCGGTCACCAGTTCTTCGCCGCGCGACCAGATCGCGACGCGGCCGGCGCGCTTGACGATCTGCGCCCGGATGCCGTCCCACTTCCATTCGATGAGCCAGTCGCCGACCGGTCCGAGCTCGGCCTCGAGGCGATCGGCGTCGAGCTGCAGCGGGTGAGCGAGAAAGAACGGATAAGGCTGCGCACCCTCGGTCGCCGCGCCGGTCGGCGGCGCGATCAGCGCCAGATAGTCATCGGCCGACGGGCGCGCGCCGATCTGCGTATAGCCGACCAGCCGTTGGGCGACCAGCTTCGGATCGAGGCCGCCGACCGCGGCCAGCGCCTGCGTGACCTGCAGGCGCGAGACGCCGACGCGAAACGCGCCGGTCATCAGCTTGAAGTAGACGAGCCGTTCGCCATCGGCCAGCGATCGCCACTGCGCCTGCAGACGTTCGGCCTGCTCGGCAGGCGGCAATCCGCGCAGCGGCAGCAGATGACTTTCGAGCCAGGTCGACAACGGCAGTCCTTCGCCGACGGACGCTGCCGGCGGCAGCAGCAGCGCGATCGTTTCGGCCAGGTCGCCGACCGCGTCGTAGCTCTCGTCGAACAGCCATTCGGGCAACCCGGTCGCCAGCCGTGCCTGCTCGCGCAACCAACGCGTCGGCACCGCCTGGCGCGGCCGGCCGCCGGCCAGGAAGTAGACGGCCCAGGCAGCGTCGGCCGGATCGGCTGCGCGCAGGTAGCGTTGCAGCGCCGTCTGCTTGGCCAGGCTCGACGTACTGGCGTCGAGTTCGCGGTAGAGGTCGGCGAAGGCCTTCACACCGCGCTCGGTTCGCCCGGTTCGCCCGGTTCGCCCGACTCGGTCGGCTCGGTCGACTCCCCCGGCTCGATCGAAGCGGCGGCCGCGTCGCCGTCGCCACCGTCGTCATCATCGCCGTAGTCGGTCGAGAAACCCTGCGCGGCCACGTCGCGCTCGTTCAACCAGCGGACCATCACGTCGACGTAGCCGTGCGTGACGAACACGCGCGAGGCGCCGGTCGCGGCGATCGCTTCCTGCAGGCCCGGCCAGTCGGCATGGTCGGACATCACGAAGCCGCGATCGACGCCGCGCCGCCGGCGCGTGCCGCGTAGCTGCATCCAACCGCTGGCGAACGCGTCGGAATGATCGTCGAAGCGGCGCAGCCACGGCGAGCCCTGCGCCGACGGCGGCGCGAGCACCAGCGCGCGCCGATAGTCGCCTCGCCGCTTCGCAGCGTCGACCCGTTCGCAGCGCGCGAGCCGGACGCCGGCCGCGCGGTACGCGTCGTTCAGCGCGTCGATCGCGCCATGCACGACGATCGATCCGATCGCGTCGGACTCGTCGGCCAACGCATGCAGGATCCGCTGCGCCTTGCCGAACGCATAGCAATACAGCACCGACGCGCGACCGGCTTCGGCATTGGCATGCCACCAGTCGACGATCTCGCGATGCAGCGATGCCGGCGATGGCCAGCGGTAGACCGGCAGCCCGAACGTCGACTCGGTGATGAAGGCCTGGCAGCGCACCGGCTCGAACGGCGGACAGGTCCCGTCGGCCTGCGTCTTGTAGTCGCCGGACGCGACCCAGACCCGACCCTGGTGTTCGAGCCGGACCTGGGCCGAGCCGAGCACGTGGCCGGCCGGATGCAGCGACACGCGCACGCCGTGATGCGTGATCGCTTCGCCGTACGGCAGCGTCTGCAGCACGATGTCGGCGCCGAGCCGCCGCCGCAGCACGCCGGCCGAATCCTCGTGCGCCAGGTAGTGGCGATGGCCGGTGCGCGCATGGTCGGCATGCGCATGGGTAATGACCGCGCGATCGACGGGCCGCCACGGATCGATGAAGAAATCCCCCGGCGGACAGTACAGGCCTTCCGGCCGCACGACGATCAGGTCGCCGTCCGCATCGCCTGCCGCGGCCGCGCCGCGCGTCGGCCGGGGCATGCTCACCGGCGCCCTTCGCGCGCGCTCAGCGATGGGCCGACGCCGCCCGCGCGCGGCGGATCGACGGCGGCCGCCTCCCGGTCGGCCCGTCGCACCGCATCGCCGATCGCGCTCGCCAGTTCGCGCGCCAGGCAGCGGTACGACGAGTCGTTCTGGTGTAACCCATCGGGCGCGATCATCAGGTGATAGTCGCGGCCCAACGCGTCGGCCCAGCCGCGCATCACCGCGTAGCGATCGAACACCGGCACGCCGTCGGCCTCCGCGAGCCGATCGATGCGTTCGAGCATCTGCTGCTTGCCGGCACTGACCTCGACACGCGGCGCGAACTGCAGGTTCATCAGGATCACGTCGCTGCGGGCGCTGCGGATCCGTTCGAGTCCGTCGCGCACGCCGCGCTCGAAGGCTTCGGCATCGACGTTGCGCAGCAGCGCGTTGGTGCCGACCTGCCAGACGACCAGATCCGGTTGATAGTCGAACACCTGGATCTTGAACCGGCGCAGCATCTCGGCCACCTCCTCACCGTTGACGCCGCTGTTGACGACGCGGATCGACTGGCCCGGGAACTGCCGCAGCAATTCGACGGCCAGTCGCGACGGGTAAGTGGCCTGGATCGAGGTCGCGCCCGCGCCGGCCGTCGATGACGAGCCTATCGTGACGATCGTCGCGCCGCGTCCGTCGCGCAAACGCTCGGCCAGCCTGGGCAGCGTACCGCGCAGCGCCGCGCGCGCCGGCTGGTCGATGCAGGTCGTCGTGTCGGGACGAACAGTGGCGGCGGCCGGTGCGATCGCGGACGACGACAGCGGCACCGGCGGTGAAGCCTGCGCGAGCGCGCCACCTGCCGCCAACAGGCCCCAGGATGAAAACACCACCACGCGGGCCAACGCCCGCGCGCGCGAAGGACGAATCGATGGTCGACGGCGCATGCCCGGCATCATGACATCGTTCGGCGCCAACCCGATCGCGCAGACCGGCGGGAACGGCCCCCCTGGCACCCGGCACCCGGCACCCGGCACCCGGCATCCAGCGATCGGCAACGCTCACCGGTCCAGCGATCGATGGGCCTGCTTCAGCAGCCGGCCGCAATCGGTGGTCTCGCCGCCGCCGGTCTCGATCAACGCGAGCAGCGCGGCCGGCGGGGCGACGCCGGCCAGCGCGATCGCTCCGCCGAGCCGGGCGGCCAGCGGCAGCTTCTCGAGCCGGTAATCGGGGGTACGGAACGATCCGTACAGATGGACCGGCGTGCGCAGCGACAGGATGCCGGCCTCCTTGGGCCGCGGCGAGACCTTCAGGTCGAAGCGCTCGGTATCGAGATCGAACTGCCCATCGCCGAGGATCTGCGTCTGCTCGGTATCGATGACGAACATCGTCGAACGACCGTGTCCGTTGCGGATGTCGAACGCCGCGCCGCCGCAACGGAGCCGGATTTCGCGATCGCCGCCAAGCAGCAGCGTCAGGACCTTGCCGCCGTTCAAGCCGGCCGCCGCGTCGAGCAGGTTCGAGATCCGGCCGCCGTCGATGACGGCCGCCAGCGAGCCGTCGGCCTTGGCCGCCGCATCGGCGATCGAATTGCCGCGCCCGCGCAGTTCGAGCCGTCCGGTGATCGTGCCGGCACCCTGCGCGATCGTCGGCGAATCCGGCACCAGCCGCGCGACCTGCAGCTTGCTCAGATCGATGCTGAGCGTCGAATCGAGGTCCTTCTGATGGCCGTCGAGCAGCGCCCGCGCGTCGACCGTCCCGCCGGCGAGACCGAAGCGGAACGGTTCGAGCCGTAATCGCCCTTCGTCGAGCCGCAGCGCCGCATCCAGCGTCTCGAGCGGCAGGCCGTCGATCAACTTCAGCTTGTCGGCCCTGAGCTTGACGTCGGCGTCGATCGCGCGCATCCGCTCGGGATCGAAACGCCCGGCCGGCAGCACCCGATCGGCGTTGTTGCGGCGCTCGGCCGCCTGCGCCTGCGGACGCGTCGCCGTGGTCTGCTGGTCGTAGGCGATCCGCTCGTCACCGGCCTTCGTCCGCACGCCGATCAACGGCCCGAGGTCGGCCATCACGAGTTGTCGGCTGCGCAGGTCCGCCTCGAGCAGCGGCCGCCCGGTGCGCGGCGTGTAGCGGGCCTCGCCGCCGATGTCGGACGATCCGATCCTGCCGTCCAGGTTGGTCAGCCGGTATTGTCCGTCGGCGAAGACGAGCCGCCCGGCGAGCTGGTAAGGGGGCGTCGCCGGTAGCGGCAGCAGCAGGAACGGATACAGATTGCCGAGCGTCTGTCCGGCCATCTCGAGCCGCACGTCGACGCCGCCGAGATGCACGATGTCGGCGACGCGCCCGTCGACTGACAGCCGCGTCGTGCCCGCCGTCAGGTGGCCGCGGATCGGAAAGAACACGCCGGAACGCTGCAGGCTCAGCACGTCGCCGGTCATCGCCTCGCCGTCGAAGCGGGCGCGCTGATAGTGGCCGTTGAAGCGCAGCCGGGTACGCAGCGGCGGCTCGCCCGCGCCGGCGTCTTTCGCGGGCGCGTCGCCGTGGCCCGCGCCATCGCCGGCCGGCGACGGCGTCGATCTCGGCGCCGGTGCAGATGCGGATGCGGATGCAGATGCGGATGCGGATGCGGATGCGGATGCGGATGCTGGTGCAGATGCCGACGCCGATGCCTGTGCCAGCGTTGATGCTGGCACCGGATCGACGGTATCGGCGCGCAGATCCAGGTCGAAGCCCGTCGCGGCGTCGCGATAGCGGATCCGTCCGCGGTCGATCGACAGCCGCTCGATCCGCAGCGGCGGCGCCCTTCCGTCGTCGCCGTTCTCGCTGCTCGACGGCGAATCGGACGACGTCGGCAACGTCCAGTTGTCCGCACCGTCGGCGCGGCGTTCGAGCAGCACGTCGGCGTCGGCGATCGCCATCGACGGCACGACCAGCCGGTGCGACCACGCGTCGCGAGGCGACACCGTGAACTCCAGCGTGCCGATGCGCGCCATCGTCGGCTCGTCGAAGCCCTCGGCATTGGCGATCCGCAGGTTCTCGACCCGCACGCGCGGCGGCCAGATCAGACGCAGGTCCAGATGCGAGGCGCTGACCGATCGTCCCAGTGCGTCACTGAGCACGCGTTCGAGCGGCGGCCGCAGCCGATCCCGGTCGAATCCGGCCAGCACAGCCAGGACAATGATCGACAGTCCCAGCGTCGCGACGATCCAAGGATGTCGACGGATGAACGATCGGGCGGAGTCGGCGGCAGCGCGCATGTCGGGGAGATCGCAGTGGCGGTCCGGCCACCTTAGCCGATCCGGCGCCGGACGCCGATCGGCGCGCGGGCCCCGCGCGCGTAGGAGAGCGCCGCGACGAGGAGATCGCCGCGACGGCCAGCGGCAGCGGCAGCGACGATGGCAGCGGCGTTGATCAGCGCCCACCGATCGTTGAAACGAATCGTTCACGTTCCGTTACCGACCGTAGCACTGCGGTCAGCGTCGTGTTTCGAACGGTGCCTAAGCTGGTCGTGTTCCCCCGTGGGCCGATCGGCTTTCCGCCGTCTTTCGCCATGTCCAGTCCGACCCCCAGCCCCGATGACCGATCGGTTCCGCCGACCAGCGACGATACGCGCGACCTGCTGCTGCGGCTGCTGCCGGTGCAGCGCCGGATCGTGCATGCCGCCGAATATGTGTACCGCGCCGGTGATCCGTTCCGGCCGCTGTACTTCGTGCACTCGGGGTTCTTCAAGATCGTCAGCCTGGCGCGCGACGGGCGCGAGCAACTGGTCGGCCTGA
The DNA here is from genome assembly GCA_047605425.1 of Burkholderiaceae bacterium. Taxonomy (GTDB): domain Bacteria; phylum Pseudomonadota; class Gammaproteobacteria; order Burkholderiales; family Burkholderiaceae_E; genus JAKPAM01. The sequence goes on from JASGFT010000008.1 coordinate 9,374, forward strand.
ACCTGCGCCAGGACTGGCTCGGCCTGGACGGCATCGCCGGCGGCCGCTACGACTGCGACGCGATCGCGATGGACACCGGCGAGGTCTGGGCCGTGCCCTACGACGCGCTGCTGCGGGTCTGCGGCCAGGCCCCGTCGCTGCTGACCGGCCTGCACGCGGCGATGAGCCGCGAGATCGGCCGCGAGCGCGAAGCGATGATGTCGCTGTGCACGCTGCCGGCAGACGCCCGGGTCGCCGACTTCCTGCGCAACTGGGCCGACACGCTGGCGCGGCACGGCCTGCGCTCGGACCAGATCTCGCTGAGGATGACGCGCGCCGAGATCGGCAACTTCCTGGGCATGACGCTCGAGACGGTCAGCCGCGCGCTGTCGAGGCTGGCGCGATTGCAGTTGATCCGCTTCGACGAACGGCGGCGGCGCGAGATCCGCATTCCCGACGCCGGCGCGCTGACGCTCTTCGTCGAGAACATCGGAGTCGCCGATGGACAGCCGCTACGGCCATGAGCCGCTGATCGCCGTCTGCGACGACGATGCGACCGCGGCGAGCAGCCTGCGCGCGCTGCTGGCCGACGGCCTGGGCGCCGACCGGCTGTCGCTGATCGGCCGTCCGCATTTCGCCGCCGGCCAGGCCGGCGGCATCTACACGATCGGTGGCCGGCTCAAGCTCAGCGGAAGGCTGGCGCCGCCTTGGCAGGAGGCCTGGACGCAGTTGACCTCGCCCGCGGTCTTCCTGCTGCCGCCGGTCGGGCTCGTCGTTGCGGCCGGCCCGTTCACGCTGTCGATCGCGGCCGGTCTGCGCGGCGCCGACGACGCGGTCGGCGATTCGCCGATGGCGCTGGCGCTGGCGTTGTGGAGCATCGGCGTGTCGCGCGATCAGGCGATCGACTACGAGAACGCGCTGGCCGAGGACCGGCTGCTGATCGTGGTCCAGGATTCGCCGGCCGCCGTCGAGCGGGCGCGCAACTCGCTGGCCCGCGTGCGGCCGGTGGCACGCCAGGCCGCGCCGCCGGCCTGTTCCCGGCCCGGTTGATCGGGGGCGGGTTGCTGGCTACCATGCGCCGGTGACCGAACAGATCCATCTAGCCGTCGTCGACGACGAACCCGATATCCGCACCCTGCTCGGGCACTACCTGGGCGGACGCGGATTTCGCGTCAGCCTGCTGGCATCGGGCGCCGAACTGATGGCGCTGATGCAGGCCGACCCGCCCGCGCTGATCCTGCTCGACCTGGGCCTGCAGGGCGAGGACGGTCTGTCGATCGCGCGGCAGGTCCGCGCGCGCTGGCAGTGCGGCCTGGTCATCGTCACCGGGCGCGGCGACGCCGTCGACAAGATCGTCGGGTTGGAGGTCGGCGCCGACGACTACGTGACCAAGCCGTTCGACCTGCGCGAGCTGCTCGCGCGCGTCAACGCGGTGCTGCGGCGGGGGGTCGTCGCGACCCGGTCCGCCGGCGGCGGCGGCGCGGCCTCGCCCGAGCCGTCCGCGCGGCCGATCGCCTCGGCGGCGGTGCCGATGACCCGCGGCGCCCCGCCGGCCGCGTTCACGGCGGCCGGCCTGGCCGACGCGGCGTGCGTCGCGCCGATGACCATGGCCATCAACCCGGCCGCGTCGCCCGCGCCGTTCGGCTCCCCGGCCGGCGCCGCGCCGGCGGCCGAACGGATGGTCTTCGCCGACTGGGTGCTCGATACCGGCGCGCGCACGCTGACCGATCCCACCGGCCGCGACGTGCCGTTGACGACCGGCGAGTTCGACCTGCTCGGCGTGCTGGTGCGCAGCGCCGGCCGCGTGCTGACGCGCGACTACCTGCTCGAGCAGACACGGGGACGCGACGCGCGGCCGTTCGACCGCACGATCGATGTCCAGGTCGCGCGGCTGCGCAAGAAGCTCGCGCCCGATCCCGATTCCACGCCGATGATCAAGTCGGTGCGCAGCGTCGGCTACGTGTTCGTGCCGCGCGTGCGGGTGCTTCCATGAGCGCGGCCGACCCGCGGCGCCCGCCGGCCGCGCCGCCGCCGGGCATCGACGAGCTGGCCGTCTACCGCTCGCTGTTCAGCGCTTACCCCGACGGCCTGCTGATGGTCGACCCCGGCGGCACCATCGTCCTGGCCAACCCGGCGGCGCGGCTGTTGTTCGACTATCCGGGCGATGAGCTGATCGGACGGGCGGTCGACGACCTGGTGCCGGATTCGATGCGGCCGCGCCATGCCGCCTATCGCAACGCCTACGGCAAGGCGCCGGCCTCCCGGCCGATGGGCGCGCGCATCGACCTGCGCGCCCGGCGCCGCGACGGCAGCGAGGTCACGGTCGAGATCTCGCTGAGCCCGCTGCGCGCCGACGGCGCGACCTCGGGCCCGCCTTATACGGTGGCCGCGATCCGCGCCGTCGACGATTACCCGCGCGTCAAGCAGGCGCTGCAGCGGGCGCGCTTCGCCGAGTGCGTGGCGCAGCTCGGCCGGCTCGCGGTCAACGCGCGCGAACCGCAGGGCCTGCTCGACCAGGTGCCGGCGGCCGTGGCCGACACGCTGCAGCTCGAGACGGCGGCGATCGTCGTGTTCGAGCGCCACCGCTCGCTGCTGCGCGTGCTGGCGGCGCGCGGACTGTCCGAGACGATCGCCACGCTGCCGTGCGACGACGTCGCCGGCACGCTGATCGGCCACGTGATGGCGGCGGGCGAGCCGGTCCGCATCGCCGATCTGGCGCAGGAGCATTCGGTGCCGCTCGCGCCGCCGGCGCTGACCCGTGGCCTGTCGAGCCTGCTGGCCGTACCGTTGTCCGATCGGGGCCGGCCGTCGGGCGCGCTGATCGTCGCCTCGCGCAGCTTGCGCGCATTCGGCGACGAGGCCGCGCAGTTCCTCGATTCGGTCGGCAGCATCGTGACGACGGCGCTGCAGCGCGTGCGCACCGAAGAGGCGCTGAACCATTCGCAGCGTCTGGACAGCGTCGGCCAGTTGACCGGCGGGATCGCGCACGACTTCAACAACCTGCTGACCGTCATATCGGGCAACCTGCAGGTGCTGCAGGAGATGCCCGCCTGCACCGAGGACGCCGCGTCGCAGCCGCTCGTCGATGCGGCGATCCGCGCGACGCGGCGCGGCGCCGAGCTGACCGGCAAGCTGCTGGCCTTCGCGCGGCGCCAGCGGCTGCAACCGACGATCGTCGACGTCGCCGAGCTGCTGGCCTCGCTGACCGACATGCTGCGACGCACGCTCGACCCGCGCATCGACATCCGGCTCGACGCCGAGCGCTGCTCGTGCCGCGTCGACGCCGGGCAACTGGAGTCGGCGCTGCTGAACATCGCGTTGAACGCCCGCGACGCGATGCAGGACGGCGGCACGCTGAGTTTCGCGTGCCGCACGAGCGCGACGCTTCCCGACGAGCTGCGCGACGCCGAGGACGCGGACCGGCCGCGGCTCGACGGGCCGGCCGCCGCACGGCGCTACGTGGCCATCTCCGTCTCCGACACCGGCACCGGCATGACCGAAGCCGTCCGCGAGCGCGCGTTCGAGCCGTTCTTCACGACCAAGCCGCACGGCCGCGGAACCGGGCTCGGCCTGTCGACGGTCTACGGCTTCGCGCGGCAGTCCGACGGCACGGCCGCGATCGCCAGCACGCCGGGCGGCGGCACGACCGTCACGCTGTACCTGCCCGAGTCGCTCGATCCGTCGACCTTGCATCCGACGGCCGCCGGCTCGGCGCGATTGCCCGCGCGGATGCCGGTGCTGCTCGTCGAGGACGATGCCGACGTGCGCGTGGCGACCCGCAACCTGCTGGCGGCGATGGGCTGCGAGGTGACCGAGTGCCCGAACGCCGAATCCGCGCTCGACCTGCTGTCGACCGCGCAGCGGCTGGACCGGCCTTACCGACTGCTGCTGACCGACATCGCGCTGGGCGCCGGCGGTTCCGGGCTGGACCTGGCGCGGCACGCGCAGCGGCACCTGCCGTCGCTCAGCGTCGTGGTGATGTCGGGATTCCCTGACCAGACCCCGGGCGCGGCCTCGGACGCGCCCTTGCTGCGCAAGCCGTTCACGCGGGCCGAGCTGGCCGAGGCGATGATGCGCAGCCTGCAATCGAGCTCCGACCGTTGAGCGCTCCTAAGGGGCAAGGACCCGGACGCTGACGGCGCCGTCCGGACGAGGCTTCGTCAGCATCTGTCCATAGGCGATCGTCCGGTGCGGGCCGTCGATGCGCACCGTGATCCGCAGGTAGGGCTGCGCCTCGCCGTCGCGCCGCGCGCAGGCCGCGGCATCGCCGGCCGGGCAGGCGGCCGGATCGGCGGGCGCCCGCGCCATCTGGCAATGATCGGCCGACGCCGCGCCGGGCCGCGTGCACAAGCGCTCGATCACGTAGCGCCGCAGCAGTCGCGAGCCGGCGTTGACCGACTCGCCCGGCCATCCGGTCGGCTCTGGCGCGCCGGCGCGCCAGTCCGGCGTGCGCGCGGCCGACAGCACGCGCGGCAGGCCGTCGACGTCCAGCGGCTGCCCGCTCGCGTAGTAGCGGATCGCCGCGTCGGTTCGATCGCGGTCGACGACCCTCAGCTCGGCGGGGCCGCCGAACCGCAGATAAGCGAGCGTGGCATCGTTCAGCGCCGCATCGACTTCCTGGAACGCGGCGCGCTGCCATCGCGACCGCTGTTCGTCGCGCTGCCAGGCGTCGTCGCGCAGCCGCGCGGCGCCCGCCGCGATCATCGCCGCCAGCGCGATCAGCACCAGCACCGTCATCGGTCCGTTCCGGCCGCGGGCTTCGAGCAGCGACGACGGCACGCGCGCTTCTCGGACCGTCGTCACGGCTGTCCCACCGTCGCGTTGCGCAGCGGGATCACGGTCGACGCGACGCCGGCCAGGCTGCAATCGGCCGCCGCCGCCGTCGCCGTCGCCGTCGCTATTGCTGTTGCTGTTGCTGCTGTTGCTGCTGTGGCTGTTGCTGCTGTGGCTGCTGCTGTGGCTGTGGCTGTGGCTGTGGCTAGTGCCATCGCCGTCGGCTGCCGGCCGTCGCCGGATGACGGCTCCGGCGACACCGCCAGCGGGGCCGCTGCCGGCACCGGGGGCACCGCCGGCTCCGGCAGGCCGGCCACCGGATCGAGCACGGTCACCGACCCGTCGTCCGCGCAGCCGGCCTCGTCCGGGCCGCGCGCGGCCCGCGCCACGGCCGTGCGCTCGAACGGCATGCCCAGCAGCCCGACGCGCAACGCGCCGACCCGGCCCGCGGCCATCGCACGATCGGCGCGGTCGTCGCGCGCGTTCAGCCACAGGTCGACGGCCCCGTCGCGATCCTCGTCGATGCCCACCTGCACGCGTAGACCGCGGACCGCTTGCGCGAGCACGCGGCGCGGCGCCGACGGCTCCAGCAGATCCTCGACGACGAGTCGCTGCGCGTCGTCGACCAGCAAGCGGACGAACTGCGGCGCCGCCCCGAGATGGACGACCGCGGCATCGCGAACGGACACCGACAGCGGCTCGGCCAGCGCGATGCGCTCGCCGCCGAGCGCGGCATCCGCCGCGGCCGAGCCGTCGTCGCCGGCCGCCGGCTCGGCGCGCAGCAGCCGGGCGACGCGCGTGATCGCGCACAGCGTTCCCGGCGCGCCGCCGGCCGCCTGGCCGTAGACCAGCAGCCGGTCGCCCGGCCTGACGCCGGGCGCGGCCGCCAGTCGCAGCATCCGCGTGCCCTTGAGTACCGCCGGTCCGTCGCCGGCGACCGCCACCGGCGTCGCCATCGTCGCGCCGGCGCCGGCCATCGCGATCACCGAGTCGGACGCGAACCGATCGGCACCGCCGTGCACGAGCACCGGCGCGACCGTCAGCACCTGCGCGCCCGCCATCAGCCGGCACCCGAGCGGCGACGCCGCCGCCTGTCGTCCAGGCTCGGCCTGCCCGGCCTCGGCCAGCAATCCGGCCCCGGCGCTGGCCACCGTGCGCTCGACCGCCGCCAGCGCGCCGCTCGATGCCGCCGCCGCGCGGGCCGCGGCGCCCTCGCCCGCCTCCCGGGCGCGCGTGCCGTCCAGGACTTCGATCGTCGCCAGCACGGCACTCGCCGCGATCACGGCGGCAACGGTTGCGTCCACCCATCCCGAACGCCGGCGCGCCCGACCCGTCACGCGGCCGGTCACGTCACCGGATCAGGGATCCTGACCGTCGTGACGTGCTGATGAACATCGCGGCCGCGACGCTGCCAGTAGATCGTCACGGTGACCTCGGCGATCATCAGGTGCCGATCGCCGTCGCGCGCCGTGTTGCTCACCACGCTGACGGTCGGCGGATGCTCGATCGCCCCGGGCAAGGCGACCGGACCGGATTGCAGCTTGCGCAGCCAGCGCGCGTAGCGGGGCCCGTGCCGATCGCTGTCGAACGCCAGGCTGCGGGCGTTCGGCGAGGTCGTGCGGATCTCGGCGATCAGCTCGGCCGCCAGCTCGGCCGCCTGCGCCTGCAGCACGCCATCGCTGCGGGCCTGGGCCGCGCGCGTCTGCAGTCCGACGATCGCCAGTGCGCCGCTCAGGCACAACACGAGCATCGCCATCGCCTCGATGCGCACCATGCCGCGCATCATCCGGCGCGACGCACCGGACCGGGATTCGCCGTCGACGATCGTCATCATTCTGGACTCCTACGGAAATGGCCGGGCTTGACCCGGTCGATACCGTCGGAATTGTAGAAATTCGACAAAAGCCGGGCGAGCCCGTTACCGACGGACGCCCCGAGACCCGGATGGACGGCCGCTCCGGACCCGGCGCGTCCCCATCGGCGGCGCCGCCGCGCCGGTCCGCGCCGCTCAGGTGCCCGGGCGGTTCAGCCCCTTGGGCAGCGGGAACGACACGTGCTCTTCGGCTCCCGGCAGCGCGCGCACGCTGCGCACGCCCCACTCTCGCAGCCGCGCGATCAGGTCGGTCACGAGCCGCTCCGGCGCCGAGGCGCCCGCCGTCACGCCGATCCGCTTCTTGCCTTCGAGCCAGGCCCGCTGCAAGGTATCGGCCGATTCGATCAGCCGCGCTTCGCAGCCCATCTTCTCGGCGACCTCGCGCAGGCGGCTGCTGTTCGAGCTGGTCGGCGAGCCGATCACCAGCACCAGGTCGCACTGCGGCGCCATGAACTTGACCGCGTCCTGGCGGTTTTGCGTCGCGTAGCAGATGTCCTGCTTCTTCGGCTCGGCGATGCTCGGGAAGCGCAGCTTGAGCGCCTCGATGATGCCGCGGCAGTCGTCGACCGACAGCGTGGTCTGGCTGACGAACGCCAGCCGGTCGGGATCGCCGACCCGCAGGCGGGCGACGTCGTCGACGGTCTCGACCAGATGGATCCCGTCGTCGACCTGTCCCATCGTCCCTTCGACCTCGGGATGACCGGCATGGCCGATCATGATCACCTCGCGCCCCTCGCGGCGCATCTTGGCGACCTCGACGTGCACCTTGGTGACGAGCGGACAGGTCGCGTCGAACACCCGCAGGCCGCGCTGCTGCGCGTGGTCGCGAACCGTGCGCGCGACGCCGTGCGCGCTGAAGATCACCGTCGCGCCGTCGGGCACCTGGTCGAGCTCGTCGACGAACACCGCGCCCTTGTCGCGCAGGTCGCCGACAACGTGGGCATTGTGGACGATCTCGTGGCGCACGTAGATCGGCGCGCCGAAACGCTCGAGCGCCCGCTCGACGATCTCGATCGCGCGATCGACGCCGGCGCAGAAGCCGCGCGGCTGCGCCAGCACCGCCACGGCATCGCCGGCCGGCGCCGGCACGTCGTCCAGATCGACGAGCGACGGCGCGACGCGACCGGTCTCGTCGGCGGCGGGGGCCGCATCGGTCCGGACGGTCCGGTGGATTGTCGAATCGATGGTGGGAGCACTCATAGCACGCTCAGGATACGGACCTCGAACCGGATCGGGCGACCGGCCAGCGGGTGGTTGAAATCGAACACGGCCTGCGCGTCGTCGATGCGCTTGAGCACGCCGGCGAAGCGCCCGCCGTCCGGCGCCGGAAAGTCGACCAGGTCGCCCGGCTCGTACTGGGTCGCCGACGGGCTGTTCTGCTCGAGCATCGCCCGAGACACCGTCTGGACCAACTGCGGATTGCGCGGCCCGAAGGCCGCTTCGCAGGGCAGGTCGAACCGCTGGTGCACGCCCTCGCCCAGGCCGAGCAGGCAAGCCTCGAGCGGTTCGGCCATCTGACCGATGCCCAATTGCAGCGTGGCCGGATTGCCGCCGAACGTACTAACGACATCCTCGCCGGAGTCTGCAAGACTGATCCGGTAATGCAACGTCAGGAACGAGCCGGGGACGACGCGCGCGGCCGACTCATCGGCGGCCGCGGGCGTGGCGGACGAGCCGTCCGCGTCGGGCGCAGGGCCCTCGTGTGATCGCATGGTCATCGAAGGGCGGCACCATCAGCCCGGCCGGACCGGACCGGCACGAAGCCGCACAGCATTGCTGATCCGCCATTTTACCCGCTCATTGCGATTTTCCGAGCTTATCCCGCGAGGTTGCCGCCGATGTCCGAACCGCCGAGGCTGTCGCTGCGCGACTGGCCCGCGTCCGAACGCCCACGCGAGAGACTGATCGCCGAAGGCACGGCACGGCTGACCGATGCCGAGTTGCTGGCCGTTTTCCTGCGCACCGGCGTGCCCGGCCGCCACGTCATCGACCTGGCCCGCCAGACGCTGGCCCGCTTCGGCTCGTTGCACGCGTTGCTGACCAGTGGCATCGGCGAGTTCTGCGAGGTCGACGGCCTGGGGCCGGCCAAGTGGGCGGTGCTGCAGGCGAGCGTCGAGATGACGCGCCGCAGCCTGGCCGAACAGTTGCGCGATCGCGACGCGCTGACCACGCCGCGCGCCGTGCGCGACTTCCTGTCGCTGTGGCTGCGCGACCGGCCGCACGAGGTGTTCGCGGTGCTGTTCCTGGACAGCCAGCACCGGCTGCTGGCCGCCGAGGAGCTGTTCCGCGGCACGCTGAACCAGGCGGCCGTCTACCCGCGCGAGGTCGCGCGCCGGGCGCTGCAACTGAACGCCGCCGCGCTGATCCTCGCGCACAATCACCCGTCCGGCGTCGCCCAGGCCAGCGCCGCCGACCGGCTGCTGACCGACCGCCTGAAGGCGACGATGGCGGCCCTCGACATCCCGGTGCTCGACCATCTGATCATCGCCGGCAACGCGTCGCTGTCGTTCGCCGAGAAGGGCTGGTTGTAGGCGTCAACCTCGAGCGACGGCGACCCGCGCCTCGCGGCGGGCGATCCACAGCGTCGACGCCAGGATGATCGCGCCACCGGCCAGCGTCTCCATCGACGGCCGGTCGCCGAACACGGCGATGCCCAGCAGCGTCGCCCAGACCAGGTCCAGGAACTTCGTCGACTGCGTCGCCGAGATGTCGGCCGCCGCGAACGAACGGGTCAGGCAGTAGTGGCCGAAACTGCCGAGCACGCCGCAGACCAGGAACCAGAGCCACTGCGCGGCGGTCGGCGCCTGCCAGTAGTACAGCGCCGGCGGCGCCGAGAACAGCGCGACGGTGATCGACTGCCAGGCGACGATGACGCCGGGCCTGTCCCGGCGCGTCAGCGCCTTGGTGATCAGGAACGAGCCGGCGAACACCGGCGAGGCCAGCAGCATCAGCAGCGCATGGACGCCGCCATCGCCGCGCAGGTGCGGGCCGAGCACGACCAGCACGCCGGCGAAACCGATGCCGACCGCCACCCAGCGCGCGCCCACCATCTTCTCGCCGAAAAACAATGCAGCGCCGATCATGATGAAGATCGGCGTCGTGAATCCCATCGCGGTGATGTCGGCCAGCGCCATGTGCGGCAGCGCGGCGAACCACAGCATCAGCCCGACCGTGTGGACGACGCCGCGCCACAACTGGCCGGCGATGCCGTTGGGCCGGTACAGCGCGACCCCTTGCCGGAGAATCAGCGGAATCATGACGACGAAGCCGGCGCCATAGCGCAGGAACTGCGCCTGGAACGGATGCATCTGCTGCGTCAGCGCGCGCAAGGTCGTGTTGAGCAGGCTGAACACCAGCCCGGCGGCGATCGCCCACATGATCGCCCGGGTCGTGGGCGGCGCGCTCAGCGCGCGTTGGCGAAGGGTCGACCACGTTCGGTCGATGGCACCGACTAAGCTCTTTGCGTTCACCCGCGAAGTATAGTGAGACCCCTGACAGGCCATCGGGCGGCCGTCCGGCGGGCGTTTCGAATTCCCCGACGCGCACCGGGGTTTCGACCGGCGTACCTTCTTGCGGCACGACCGGACATTGACGAAAAACGCCAGTCTTCGTATACTTTAGGGCTTTACTGCATGCAAGCCGCGCCCAGCGCGTGGCCCGCCAACCGGTTCGGCGCCCTTCGCGCACCGCCGGACCTGGCAGGCCCGATCGGCGACGGCACGAGTCAGGCCTCGCCCGTCAGCGTCTGACCCTCCGCGAACTGTATCAAGGTGATCCCATGGCCAAAGTCTGCCAAGTGACCGGAAAAGCGCCGATGGTCGGCAACAACGTCTCGCACGCCAACAACAAGACCAAGCGCCGCTTCCTGCCCAATCTCCAGAACCGCCGTTTCTGGGTCGAGAGCGAGAAACGCTGGGTGCGCCTGCGCATCTCGAACGCCGCGCTGCGCCTGATCGACAAGAAAGGCATCGACGTCGTGCTGGCCGACCTGCGCGCCCGCGACGCCGCCTGAGCGCTCCCCGCGTAGACAAGGACAATCATCATGCGTGAAAAGATCAAGCTCGAATCGACGGCGGGTACCGGCCACTTCTACACGACGACGAAGAACAAGCGCACCAAGCCCGAGAAGATGGAGATCAAGAAGTTCGATCCCGTCGCGCGCAAGCACGTCGCGTACAAGGAAACCAAGATCAAGTGATCCGCCGGCCGCGACCGGGGCGTTTCGTCACGCCCGGTTCGCTGCTTGCCGATCCCGCGAGAACGCCAGCATGATGCTGGCGTTTTTGTTTCGCGCATCGCTGATGACGAGTGCCGGTCACGAGCGCCGACGATGATCGGCGGCCACGAGCGCCCGCCTGCCCCACCACGGAGACACCGATGGCAGACCTCTCGTTTTCGCCCTCCCGCCGGCGCTGGCTGCAAGCGGCCTCGCTGCTCGCGCCGGCCGTCGTCGCCGGCCGGGCCCTCGCGCAATCGGCCGCACCCGCCGATGCGGCCGCCAGCGCCGCCGCGAGTTGGCCGATCAAGCCGCTGCGCCTGATCGTGCCGTACGCGGCGGGCGGCTTCGGCGACATCCGCGCCCGGCAGATCGCCAGCCGGCTGGGCGCCGCGCTCGGGCAGACGGTCGTCGTCGAGAACAAGCCCGGCGCGGGCGGCGTGCTCGGCACCGACCTGGTCGCCAAGGCCTCGCCCGACGGCTACACGATCGGCACCGGCCACCTGGCGCCGCTGGCCGTCAACGGCCACCTGATGCAGACGCTGCCCTACGATCCGCTGAAGGACGTCGCGCCGATCGTGCTGATCGAATCGTCGCCGCTGATCCTGTGCGTGGGCCCCGCGCTGGCCGACGTGCCGGACGTGCGCGCGCTGATCGCGCTGGCCCGCTCGCAGCCCGGCAAGCTGACGTTCGCGTCGTCGGGCATCGGCGGCGCGCACCATCTGTCGGGCGAGATGTTCCGCGAGCAGGCGGGCATCCAGATCATGCACATCGCGTACAAGGGCGGCGCGCCGGCGGCCACCGACCTGATGGCCGGCCACGTGTCGATGATGTTCGAGATGGGTTACGCGGCGCTGCCGTCGGTCAAGGCCGGCAAGACGCGCGCGCTGGCCGTGACCTCGAGCAAGCGCCTGGCCGTGCTGCCGGACGTGCCGACGATGGCCGAATCCGGCCTCGCCGGCTTCGAGTCGTACAACTGGCAGGGGCTGATCGCCCCGGCCGGGACACCGCCCGCGCTCGTCGAGCGGCTGAACCGCGAGGTCAACGCGATGCTCGACGGCGGCGAGCTGAAGTCGCTGATCAGCACGGCCGGCAGCGAGCCCGCGGGCGGCACGCCGGACGCGTTCGCGCGATTCATCCGCAGCGAGAACGCCAAATGGGCCAAGCTGATCGAGCGCAACCAGATCAAGCCCGGCTGAGCCGGTGAGGTGAGCCGGTGCGCCGCCTGAGCTACTGAGCCGCCGCCGCCCGAACCACGCGAACCACGCGAACCGCCTGAGCCGCCTGAGCCGCCTGAGCCGCCGAAGCCTGAACCGGCGGTTCCGGCGGCATCAGCCCCCGCTCAAGGCTTGCGCGCGGCGATCGCCTGTTCGGCCTGCGTGACCAGCGCCTCGCCGATCTGCTTCTTCCACTTGTCGTAGACCGGCCGCGTCGCCTTGACGAAGGCGTCGCGCTGCGCGGCATCGAGCTGCGTCACCGTGACGCCGAGCGCCGAGATCTCCTTGACCTGCGGCCGGTCGGCCTCGACCATGCCCTTGCGCGCGATCGCGATCTCCTGCTTGCCGGCGTCGATCGCCGCCTGCCGGACGATCTCGCGATCCTCGGGTGTCCAGCTCTGCCAGACGTCGCGGTTGACGACGAAGATCAGCGGATCGGCGACGTAGCCCCACAGCGTCAGGTGCTTCTGCGCGACCGTGTGCAGCTTGGCGGCGGTGAAGATCGCCAGCGGATTCTCCTGCCCGTCGACGGCGCCGCTGGCCAGCGCCGGCTGCGCGTCGGCCCAGCTCATCTGCGTCGGGTTCGCGCCCAGCGCCGTGAAGGTCTCGAGAAACAGCGGCGAGCCGACCACGCGGATCTTGAGGCCCTTCAGGTCCTGCGGCAGCTTGACGTCGTGCTTGGAGTTCGACAGCTCGCGATAGCCGTTCTCGCCCCAGGCCAGCGGCAGCACGCCGCCCTTCTCGATCGCCTTGAACAACTGCTGGCCCACCGGTCCCTGCGTGACGGCGTCGATCGCCGCGTAGTCGGGCATCAGGAACGGCAGCGAGAACAGGTTCAGCTCCTTGAGCTGCGGCGACCAGTTGATCGTCGAGCCGACCGCCATGTCGATGACGCCCTGGCGGATCGCCGTGAACTCGCGCGTCTGGTCGCCCTGGACCAGCGAGGTGCCCGGATACAGCTTGATGTTGATCCGCCCCTGCGTGCGCTCGCGAACCAGGTTCGCCCAGATCTCGCCGCCCTTGCCCCACGGGAACGCGGGCCCGAGCACCAGCGACAGCTTGTACTCGGCCTTGTAGTTCGCCGGCGCCTGAGCGGCCGCCGGAGCGGCCGCCATCCATGCCGACAGCGCGACACCCGCGCAGGCCAGCCACTTGTGCATCCTCATCTTGCTCCTCCAGTTGACGACGAACCGGCAAGCCGCCGGTCGTTCCGTTCATCGACCCGTCGATCGATCAATAGCCGAGCCGCCTCGGCAGCCACAGCGCCAGCTCCGGAAACACCAGCACCAGCACCATCGCGACGAACATCGCGGCCAGCAGCCACACGACCCAGCGAACCGTCTGCTCCATGCCGACCCGGGCGATCCGGCACGACACCATCAGGTTGACGGCCAGCGGCGGCGTGAACTGCCCGAGCGCGACCTTCAGCGTCAGCACGACACCGAACCACACCGGATCCCAGTTGTAAGCCTGCGCGATCGGCAGCAGCAGCGGCACGAAGATCAGGAAGATCGAGACGCCGTCGAGGAACATGCCGATGACCATCAGCATCAGGATCAGCAGCGCCAGCACGCCCCATTCGCCGAGGCCCGAATTGACGATCGCCCGGGTCAGCGGATCGATGACGCCCAGCGTCGACAGCGAGTACGCGAAGATCCCGGCCAGCGATACGACCAGCAGGATCACCGCCGACAGCTCGCCGGCCTCGCGCAGGATCGGGAACAGGTCGCGCACGCCGATCGTCCGGTGTATGACCATGCCGACGAACAGGCCGTAGACGACCGCGACGACGGCCGCCTCGGTCGGCGTGAACCAGCCGAGCCGCATGCCGCCGAGGATCAGCACCGGCGCGGCGAGCCCCCACGAGGCCTCGCGCAGGCTGCGCCAGAACGGCGGCCGCGGCAGGTCGCGTTCGCGCTGGCCCAGGCCGTGCCTGCGCGACAGCCAGACGGCCGGAACGATCAGCGCCAGGCCGGCGAGCACGCCGGGCACCATGCCGGCGGCGAACAGCGCCGGCACCGAGGCGCCCGGCACCAGCACCGAATAGACGATGAACGCGATCGACGGCGGAATCAGGATGTCGGTGGCGGCCGCCGCGCCGACGATGCTGGCCGAGAACGCGGCCGGATAGCCGGCGCGCGACATCGCGGCGATCATCACGCCGCCGACCGCCGCCGCGTTGGCCGGGCCCGATCCGGAAATCCCGCCGAGGAACATCGCCACGGTGATCGCGACCAGCGGCAGCATGCCGGGGCCGCGGCCGACGATCGCGATCGCGAAGTTCACGAGCCGCGCCGCGACGCCGGAGCGATCGAAGATCGACCCGACCAGCACGAACATCGGGATCGCCAGCAGCGGGTATTTGGCCAGGCCGGCGTAGAAGTTCTGCGGCACGGCCAGCAGGCCGAACCACTGCACGTCGCCGTTGGCCAGGCCGATCGCCAGCGCGCCGGCCACGCCCAGCGCAACGCCGATCGGCACGCCGAGCAGCATCAAGGCGATGAAGGCGACGACCAGCAGCGTCGCGATCATGCGGGTTCGCGGCCCCGGCGGATGAACACGCCGAGCGCGCGCAGCGCGATGGCCGCCGAGCATATCGGCAGCCAGATCGAGTACCACCACTCGGGCACGCCGATGCCGGGCGAGGTCTCCTCGTAGCGGATGTTGTCCCAGACCAGCCAGACGCTGAGCCCGGCCAGCAGCGCGAAGAACAGCGCGACCATCAGCGCGGCGAAGCGCGCGAGCCGGCGCTGGCGGGCCGGGCTACCGCCGTCGGCGAAGTACTCGATCCGGATGTGCCGATGGCGGGCCACGGCGGCCGAGCCGGCCACCATCGTCAGCACGATCATCAGGAAGATCGAGATCTCTTCGGTCCACGCGAACGACTGGTCGGTCAGGTAACGGACGAGCACGTTGGCGAAGGTGATGACGACCAGCAGCGCCATGATGACGACCGTCAGCCAGTCCTCGATGCGCAGCGGCACCTTGACCGGCGGGTCGGTCTCGTCGTGCACGACGACGCGCGCCACGTCGGTCCCGGCGGACGAGGGGACGGCCCGGTCGGCGTTGTCGGGCGCAGGCGAGCGCGCCTCAGGCTCGGTATTCACGATCGATCACTCGCGGAAAAGCGGGCGAATCGTTGACAAGGCGCGAATCTTAACCGATCGGCATGATATGGTCGGCCCGCCTTGACCGACCCACGAGACCCGTATGCCATCGACCGCCCTGCTGCTGACCGAATCCTGGGCGAGGATCACCTCGTCGAACCTGAGCCAGCTTCTCGTTTCGCTGTGCCTGCTGCTGATCGCGGCGCTGGGCGTGCGGCTGGCCGAGCGCTACTACCGCGACAAATCGACCGGCACGGCAGAGCAGCGGCGCACCGCGTACCTGGCCGTGCGCAATTCGATCGGCGTGGTCGTCGGCATCCTGCTGCTGGTGATCTGGGGCGGCTGGCTGCAGCACTTCGCGCTGTCGCTGGCCGCGCTGACGGCCGGCGTGGCCATCGCCGGCAAGGAATTCTTCATGAGCGGGCTGGGCTCGCTGATGCGCGTGATGCAGCGCAGCTACGCGGTCGGCGACCTGATCGAGGTCGCGACGCTGCGCGGCGAGGTCATCGAGATCAACCTGATGTCGACGCGCCTGCTCGAGCAGGGGCCGACCGGCTACGTGTCCGGACGGACCGTCGAGTTCCCGAACATGCTGCTGCTGCTGAACCCGGTCCGCAAGCTGTCGCACACCGGCCGGTTCCTGCACGAGATCATCCGGATCCCGATCGAGCCGGGGCCGCGCGTATTGTCGGCCAAGGCGCATCTGCTGCGGGCCGGCACGGCGGCGACCGAGCGCTGGCTCGACGAGTCCACCGAGCATTTCAAGCGGATCGCGGGCGCCTATCTGATCGATCTGCCGGAGAGCAAGCCGATCGTGCTGATCGAGCCGGTCGACGCTCGGCGCGTCGACCTCGTGCTGCGATTCACTTGTCCGACCGACCGGCGGCTGGCGGTGTCGCAGCAGATTCTCGATCGCTACTACGCGATCGAAACGGACGCGGAGCCGGAAACGGACGCGGAGCCGGTGTGACGGCTCCGCGTGGGCTCGATCCCTGGGGGAGCGGCCTCAGACCGCCGCGTAGCTGCGCAGGCGCAGCGCCATTTCCTGCAGCGCCCGGACGCCGCTGGCCTCGGCCCGCGCGCACCATTGCTGCAGTTGGTGGACGAGTTGCTCGCCCGACTGGTGCGAGCGCTCCCACAGTTGCGACAGCTCGCTGCGCATCTCGACCAGCGTGCGCAGGCGATCGCTGGCGGCCATGACCTCGGGCAGCTTGGCCCGATGCTGCTGGCTCCACTTGCTGTCGTCACGCGCCAGCCAGCTACGCGCCGACGCGATCAACTGGCTCTCGGGGGCCTTGATCGCACGCAGGCGCCGGGCCTCTTCGTTGCACGCGCGGCGCAGCTTGGCCGCATAGGTCGCCATCACGTCGTAGCGGTGGTGGATGACGGCCTGCAGCGCCTCGAGGTCGATCTTGCTGCGCGCGGCGACGAGCTTGGGCTTGGGCGCGATCTTGCGCACCTTGGCCAACCCCAGCCACGACATCATCTTGATGTAGCCCCAGCCCAGGTCGATCTCGTACCACTTGCTCGAGAACTTGGCCGAGCTGCCGAACGCATGGTGGTTGTTGTGCAGCTCTTCGCCGCCGATCAGGAAGCCCCAGGGCACGAGGTTGGTGCTGGCGTCGGCGACGTCGAAGTTGCGATAGCCGACATAGTGGCCGACGCCGTTGATGACGCCCGCGGCCCAGAACGGGATCCACAGCATCTGGATCGCGAACACGGTCAGGCCGATCGCGCCGAACAGCAGCACGTCGATGACCAGCGTCAGGTAGATCCCCCAGACCGAATGCTTCGAGTACAGGTTGCGCTCGATCCAGTCGTCCGGCGTGCCGTGGCCGTAGCGATCGATCTCGGGCTTGTCGGCCGACGAGATCCGGTACAGCTCGGCGCCCTCGAGCAGCACTTTCTTGATGCCGAAGATC
This sequence comes from Burkholderiaceae bacterium, assembly GCA_047605425.1. Classification (GTDB taxonomy): domain Bacteria; phylum Pseudomonadota; class Gammaproteobacteria; order Burkholderiales; family Burkholderiaceae_E; genus JAKPAM01. The sequence goes on from JASGFT010000008.1 coordinate 26,461, forward strand.
TGCGGGCTGTGCGGGTCGTCGACGGTCTCGCACTTGGCGTGGTGCTTGCGGTGGACCGCCGCCCACTCCTTGGTGACCATGCCGGTCGTCAGCCATAGCCAGAACCGGAAGAAGTGCGAAACGACCGGATGCAGGTCGATCGCCCGGTGCGCCTGACAGCGGTGCAGGTAAATCGTGACGCCGGCGATCGTGATGTGGGTCACGATCAGCGTGTAGATGACGATCTGCCACCAACTGAAATTCAGCAGGCCGGTGTCCAGAAACGACAAAATCGAATCGATCAAACCAAATCTCCATCAATGGAAATGTGAGCGGCGGCGCGACGGCGCGCTCGCGCTGGACGCGAATCGACCCAGCGTCTCACAGTCTACCCGAAGGCTCCGAGTCTATCCGTTAAGTCGCGTGCGGCGTGTGTTTTTTCAAGGACATCGGCAGTCCATCGGTCGGAAATTGACCGAAAACTGACGGACGTCAAACCGACGAGCCCCGCGACCCGCCGTTCGTCGCCCCGCCGCGGACCTCGCGCCGCGAGGCTGGCACCTCGATGCCGGCCTCGCGAAACCGCGGCCAGATCGCCATCGCGACGTCGGACAGCACGCGCCCTTGTCCGTTGTGGGGGTCGGCCAGCGAGAAGCTGACTTCCAAACTGATCCCATCAGGATCGAAACGCGCGAGCGACACCGACGGCGGCGGATCGGCCAGCACGCGCGGCGTCGCGCGCGCCGCGTCGACCGCCAGCCGGCTCGCCTGCTCCAGGTCGGCTCCGTAGGCGACCTGGATCGGCAGGCTCAGGCGCAGCCGCCCGGACCGCGAGAAGTTCTGCACGACCGAGCCGACCAGCGAGTCGTTCGGCATGATGTGGATCGCGCCGTTGCCGGCCTCGATCAGCGTGAACCGCGTCCGGATGTCCTTGACGGTGCCCTGCACGGCATCGATCCTGACCTGGTCGCCGAGCCGGATCTGGCGCTCGAGCAGCACGACGAAGCCGCTGATGTAGTTGCTGGCGATCCGCTGCAGGCCCAGGCCGATGCCGACGCCCAGCGCGCCGCCGAAGACCGACAACGCGCTCAAATCGATGCCGACGATCGAGAAGCCCATCAGCAGCGCGACGATCAGGAACAACGACTGGATCAGCCGCGACAGCACGGCGCGCAGGCTGACGTCGATCGACGCGGCGGCCAGCAGGCGCGCCTCGACCAGCCCGCCGAGCCAGACCGCCGCCAGCACGGTGGCCAGGATCCAGAACGCGCTGGACAGCAGCGTCCAGGCGTCGAGCGTCTGCGCGCCGACCGGGAAGCTGAGCGAGCGCAGCAGCATCACCACGTCGTCGGCGTAGCCGGTCACGTGCAGCGCGACCGCCCCCCAGACCAGGCTGACCAGCGATCGCTCGAACGCGACCAGCATCGACGAGCGCGATACCGACGACACCACGTAGACGATCGTGCGCACCAGCACCATGGCCACCGTCATCACGATCGCCAGCCGCAGCACGTTCGTCGCCATCCAGTGGTCCATCACCAGCCGGACGATGCCCAGGAGACCCAAGGAGAACAGCGGAAACAGCAGCCGGGCGATCGCCTCGCGCGCCTGCAGCCTGCCGAACAGGCCGTGCGAGGCCTGGTCGACCTCGGCCGCGACCCGGTTGTCGGTGGTGCCGCCGCCCGCTTCGGCCGCCAGCGCGGCCGCCGTCGCCGCCACCGCCGGATCGACGCCGGTCACGCGCGACAGCGCCTCCCTTCGCCAGCGCCGCAGCAGCGCGCTCGATCCGGCCCAGGCCACGACGAGACAGGCCGCCAGCGCCAGGATCTGCCAGACGACCGACGGTTGCTGCAGGTCCCGCCAGAAATCCAGCAGCATCGAATGCAGCAGTCGCTCGGTGTTCATGCGGGCGAGCCGGCGCGCGTCCAGCACGCCGCGAAGAAGCCGTCGCAATCGTCGCGGTCGGGCCGCAACTGCAGGAAACGCGCGTCGGGGTCGGCCGGATCACGGCCGATGCCGATCGCCAGGCGTTCGAGCAACGGGCCGACCGGCTCGGGCCGCCAGCCCGGATGGCCGGCGTCGAAACCCTCGGCGATCCGCTGGTTCTCGGCCGCCAGCAGGCTGCAGGTCGCGTACACCAGCGTGCCTCCGGGCTTGACCAGCCGGGCCGCCGCCGCGAGGATCGACGCCTGCGTCCGGCACAGGCGGCCGATCTCGGCCTCGTCGATCCGCCACTTCAGGTCGGGGTTGCGCCGCAGGGTGCCCGAGCCGCTGCACGGTGCGTCGACCAGCACGACGTCGGCGCGACCGGCCAGCCGCACGAGCTTCGGATCGTTCTCGCTGTCGATCGCCATCGGCTGCACGTTGGTCGCGCCGGCCCGCGCCAGGCGCGGACGCAGCTTGGCCAGCCGCGCCGCCGACACGTCGCACGCATAGACCTGGCCGGTGTTCTTCAGCAGCGCGGCCAGCGCCAGCGTCTTGCCGCCGGCGCCCGCGCAGAAATCGACGACCGTCCGGCCTCGCCGGGGCGCGGCCAGCAGCGCCAGCAACTGGCTGCCGGCGTCCTGGACCTCGACGCCGCCCGATTCGAACAGGCGGCTGCGCTCGAGCGCCGGCTTGCCCTCGACGCGAAGCGCGCACTGCACGCCGGGCCACGGCTGCGCGACGATGCGGTCGGCGGCCAGCGCCCGGACCGCGTCGTCGACCGTCGTCTTCAGCGTATTGACGCGCAGGTCCAGCGGCGCCGGGCGCAGCAGCGCCTGCGCGATCGACGCGGCCGCCTCGTCGCCGTGCGTCGCGCGCAGCGCTTCCCATAGCCAGTCGGGCAGGCTGAAACGGATCGGCGGCGCGACGGACGCCGGATCGAGCGCGCAGACGCGGTCCAGCCAGGGCTGCTCGGCCGGCTCGACGGCCAGCGCCGGCCGGCCCCCCGCGGCGATGCCCGCGCCGGCGAGCCGCCGCTGCGCGATCAGCGCCAGCCGCCGCGGCATCGGCCCGATGCCGCTCTGCGCCCAGTTCGCGTACAGGCGCCGGTGCCGCAGCACGTCGAACACCGTCTCGGCGATCACGCCGCGATCGCGCCGCCCGAGCGAAGGCTGCGAGCGAAAGAAGTCGCGCAGCACCAGATCGGCGGGCCGGGCGCCGTCCAGCGCCAGCGCCAGCGCGTCGAGCAGCCGCTGGCCCAGCGCGGAGACGGCCCCGCCACGCGGCGCCGCGTCGTCGCGCCGCATCGCTTTCGCCTTGACCTTCGCCGGACCGCCGCGCCTCACGCGTCGCTCCACAGCCAGCGCGGCGCCGCGCCGGCCGTATCGCGCCACGACGGCTCGCCGCCGCGCAGCCGCATCCGGTCATGAACCAGCCAGCCGACCACCATCGGATAAAGCGCGTGCTCGGCGCGCAGCACGCGCTCGCCGAGCGTCCGTTCGTCGTCGCCGTCGCGCACCGGCACGGCGGCCTGCGCGAGGATCCGGCCGCTATCGACCTCGTTGCCGACCATATGGACGGTCGCGCCGTGCACGCGCACGCCGGCGGCCAGCGCCTGGCGATGCGTGGCCACGCCGGGAAACGCCGGCAGCAGCGACGGATGGATGTTGATCAGCCGGTCGGCGTAGTGCGCGACGAACGCGGGCGTCAGGATCCGCATGAATCCGGCCAGCACGACCAGGTCGGGGGCCAGCGGATCGATCGCCGCGATCATCGCCGCGTCGAAGGCCGTCCGGTCCGGATGGGCGCGGTGGTCCAGCTCGATGACCGGCAGCCCGTGCTCGCGCGCCAGCGCCGCGCCGGCCGTTCCCGGCCGGCTCGCGACGACGCCGACGACGTCGGCCGGCCAGGCCTCGTCTCGACACGCCCGCACGAGCGCGTCCATGTTCGAGCCGCGCCCCGATATCAGGATCACCAATCGCTTACGCAACAACATTCGCCTCGCGCATCCGGGCCGACGCCGGTTGCCGGGCGCCGCCCGGCGCTCCGCGTCGACGGCCGGCCCCCGGGCCGGCGCTGTCCGCCGGGCGCCACTTTACCACCGCGGTTCGGCCTTTCCGCCCCGAATGGCTTAAACTTCAACGTTTTGCCGCCCGAACCGGATGCACGCTTTCCGTCGACTCCCGCCGCTGGACCAACGCCGCCCGTGCGCGTTGACGATCGGCAATTTCGACGGCGTGCACCGCGGTCACCTGGCGATCCTGACCCGGCTGGCCGACGAGGCTCGCCGGCGCGGCCTCGTCAGTTGCGTGCTGACGTTCGAGCCGCATCCGCGCGAGTACTTCGCCAGGACCGGCCGCGGCACGGCGCCGGCCCGGATCTCGACGCTGCGCGACAAGCTCGAGGCGTTGAAGCTGTACGGCGTCGACCGCGTCAACATCGCGCATTTCAACGCCCGGCTCGCCGCGCTGTCGGCCGAGGACTTCGTCCGCGACCTGCTCGTCGACGGCCTGCAGGTCCGGTACCTGCTGATCGGCGACGATTTTCGCTTCGGCGCGCAGCGCCGCGGCGATTTCGCGCTGCTGCGCCGGATGGCCGGCGGCGACGGCGATCCGCGCCGCGCGTTCGACGTCGAGGCGATGCCGACGATCGAGGACGATGGCGCGCGGATCTCCAGCACCGCGATCCGCGCGGCGCTGGCCGAGGGCCGGCTGGCCGACGCGCGCCAGTTGCTGGGTCGCGCGTATTGCATCTCCGGGCACGTCGTGCACGGCCGCAAGCTCGGCCGCACGCTGGGCTTTCCGACGCTGAACGTGCGGATCCCGTTCGACCGCCCGGCGCTGTCGGGCATCTTCGCGGTCCGCGTGCACGGCCTGGCGCGCTCGGCGGGCGAAGCGTCGGCGGTCCCCGCGCCGATCGACGGCGTGGCCAGCCTCGGCACGCGGCCGGCGGTCCAGACCCAGGGCCGGCCGCTGCTCGAAGTCCACCTGTTCGATTTCGATCGCAACGCGTACGGCGAGATCGTGCGCGTCGAGTTCGTCCGCAAGCTGCGCGACGAACGGCACTTCGACTCGCTCGACGCCCTGACGGCGCAGATCGACGCCGACGCGCGCCAGGCGCGCGACGTGCTGCGCCAACCCTGAGGAACCTGATCATGGCCAAGAAACCGGCCGCACCCGAGTCGGCGTACCGCACGACGCTGAACCTGCCGGAAACCCCGTTCCCGATGCGCGGCGACCTGCCCCGGCGCGAACCGCAGTGGACCGCCGAATGGCAGGACAAGGGCCTGTACAAACGGATCCGCGCGCTGTCGGCCGGCCGGCCGCTGTGGCAGTTGCACGACGGCCCGCCGTTCGCCAACGGCGACATCCACAACGGCCACGCCGTCAACAAGATCCTGAAGGACATCGTCGTCAAGAGCCGGCAGATGGCGGGCTTCGATGCGCGCTACATCCCGGGCTGGGATTGCCACGGCATGCCGATCGAGATCCGCATCGAGAAGGAATACGGCCGCAACCTGCCGCCCGACGAGGTGCAGTCGCGCTCGCGCGCTTACGCGACCGAGCAGATCGCCAAGCAGAAGGCCGGCTTCATCCGGCTCGGCGTGCTCGGCGACTGGGACGATCCTTACCTGACGATGGCGCCGGGCAACGAGGCCGACGAGTTGCGCGCGCTCGGCCGGATCCTCGAGAAAGGCTACGTGTTCCGCGGCCTGAAACCGGTCAACTGGTGTTTCGACTGCCAGTCGGCGCTGGCCGAGGCCGAGGTCGAGTACGCGGACAAGGTCGACCCGGCCGTCGACGTCGGCTTTCCGTTCGCCGCCGACCAATTGCCGGCGCTGGCGAACGCGTTCGGGCTGGCGTCGCTGCCGATCGCGCGCGGCCTGTGCGTGATCTGGACGACCACGCCGTGGACGCTGCCGGCCAACCAGGCGCTGAACCTGCACCCCGAGTTCGACTACGCGCTGGTCGAGACGATCTGGCTCGGCGAGCCGGCGCTGCTGCTGCTGGCCGCCGAGCGCGTCGAGGCCTGCCTGGCCGCGTGGAAGCTGGCCGGCATGGTCATCGCCACCTGCAAGGGCCGCGCGCTCGATCGCATCGCGTTCCAGCACCCGTTCGCCGATCGCCGTTCGCCGGTGTTCCTCGGCGAGTACGTGACGCTCGATACCGGGACCGGCGTCGTGCACTCGGCGCCCGCTTATGGCGTCGAGGACTTCGTGTCGTGCAAGGCGCACGGGATGACCGACGCCGACATCCTGCAGCCGGTGATGGGCGACGGCCGCTATGCGTCGACGATGCCCGACTGGCCCGGCGGCCGCATCGTCGCCGGCAAGTCGATCTGGGACGCCAATCCGCTGATCGTCGAGACGCTGCGCGAGCGCGGCGTGCTGCTGAACGTCGCGCACGACAAGCACTCGTACATGCATTGCTGGCGCCACAAGACGCCGATCATCTACCGCGCGTCGTCGCAGTGGTTCGCCGGCATGGACGTCGAGCCCAAGGACGGCGGGCCGACGCTGCGCGAGACCGCGCTCGCCGGCATCGAGGCGACGACCTTCTACCCGGCCTGGGGCAAGGCGCGGCTGCACAACATGATCGCCAACCGCCCGGACTGGACGCTGTCGCGCCAGCGCCAGTGGGGCGTGCCGATGGCGTTCTTCGTGCACAAGGAAACCGGCGCGCTGCATCCGAAGACGTCCGAGCTGATCGAGCTGGTCGCGCGGCAGTTCGAGCAGCACGGCATCGAGGTCTGGCAGCGGATCGATGCGCGCGAGATGCTGGCCTCGGTCGGCGAGCCCGAACCGGACATGTGGGTCAAGAACCGCGACACGCTCGACGTCTGGTTCGACTCGGGCAGCACGCACCAGACGGTGCTGCGCGGCTCGCACGCGAAGGACTCGGCGTTCCCGGCCGACATGTACCTCGAAGGCAGCGACCAGCACCGCGGCTGGTTCCATTCGTCGCTGCTGACCTCGTCGATGCTCAACGGCGTGCCGCCGTACAAGTCGCTGCTGACGCACGGCTTCGTCGTCGACGGCCAGGGCCGCAAGATGTCCAAGTCGCTGGGCAACGGCATCGAGCCGCAGGAGATCTACGGCAAGCTCGGCGCCGAGATCCTGCGGCTGTGGATCGCCAGCACCGACTACTCGGGCGAGCTGGCGCTGTCCGACGAGATCCTCAAGCGCGTCGTCGAGTCTTACCGGCGGATCCGCAACACGCTGCGCTTCCTGCTGGCCAACGTCAGCGACTTCGACCCGGCCAGCCACGCGGTACCGGTCGAGCGGATGCTCGAGATCGATCGCTACGCGGTGGCGATGACCGCCGCCTGGCAGCGCGGCATCGAGCAGGACTACGCGCGCTTCGAGTTCCATCCGGTGATGGCCAAGCTGCAGATCTTCTGCTCGGAGGATCTCGGCGCGTTCTACCTGGACATCCTGAAGGACCGGCTGTACACGACGCAGCCCGGCAGCCACGCGCGCCGCTCGGCGCAGACCGCGCTGTACCTGATCACCGACGCGCTGCTGCGGCTGATGGCGCCGGCGCTGTCGTTCACCGCCGAAGAGGCCTGGCAGGTCTTCTCGCCCGATCGCTGGAAGGCGGGCGGCGAGACGATCTTCACGCAGACCTGGCTCGCGTGGCCCGAGGTGCCCGGCGCCGACGCGCTGATCGACAAGTGGACGCGGATCCGCGCGGTGCGCGCCGACGTGCTCAAGCAGCTCGAGGAAGCGCGCGGCCGCGGCGAGATCGGCGCGTCGCTGCAGGCCGAGATCGACGTGCAGGTGCCGGCAGCCGATCATCCGCTGCTGGCCTCGCTCGGCGACGACCTGCGCTTCGTGACGATCACGTCGCGGGCGACGCTGCTGCCGCCGTCGCCCGACGGCGCGACGCGGATCACCGTGCGGCCCAGCTCGGCGCCCAAGTGCGACCGCTGCTGGCACTACCGCGCCGACGTCGGCCGGCACACCGACCATCCGCTGCTGTGCGAGCGCTGCCACGACAACCTGTTCGGCGCCGGCGAGCAGCGGGCGTTCGCCTGATGCGCGTGCCCGCCCCGCTCCGATGACGTCGCCAGTCTCGCGCCCCGACGCGTCGCGCTCCGACGACTCGCGCGCTGACGCCCCGTCGGTCGCCGGCACGGCGGCGGCGCCCTCGCCCGCGCGCTGGTTCGCGCTCGCGGCGCTCGTCATCGTCATCGACCAGTTGACCAAGCTGTGGGTGCTCGACCGCTTCGCGCCCGGCGAGCGGCTGCCGGTGATCCCCGGCCTGTTCGACCTGACGCTGCTGTTCAACCCCGGCGCGGCGTTCAGCTTCCTGGACAACGCCTCGGGCTGGCAGCGCTGGTTCTTCACGGCGCTGGGCCTGGGCGCGTCGGCCGTCATCGCGGTGCTGCTTCATCGTCACCGCGGCCAGACCTTGTTTTCGCTGGCGCTGGCGATGATCATGGGAGGCGCGATCGGCAACGTCATCGATCGCCTGATGTTCGGCAAGGTCGTCGACTTCCTGCTCTTTTATCGTGATCCCTGGTATTTTCCTGCGTTCAACGCCGCCGACAGCGCGATCACGCTGGGCGCGGTCCTGTTGATCCTCGACGAGTTGATCAGGATGCGCCGCGCCGGCGGCGCCTGATCGCCGGCGCCGTTTCCGGCCCCCCTCCCCCCCACCGGCCGCGCGGCGCCGCACGAACGCCCACCAACGATCGCCCAAGATAGGCAAGCCGATGAGATTGCACGACTCCGCCCTCTCCACCGATCTGCAAGGCCGCCATCTGGTGCTCGGCGTCACCGGCGGCGTCGCCGCGTACAAGGCCGCCGAGCTGGCGCGCGAGTTGCAGCGCCGCGGCGCCACCGTCCAGGTGGCGATGACCGAGGCCGCGACGCGTTTCGTCGGCGCGCCGACGTTCCAAGCGCTGACCGGCGAACCGGTGTTCGTCGACCAGTGGGACGCGCGCATCGACAACAACATGGCGCACATCGACCTGTCGCGCCGCGCCGACGCTATCCTGGTCGCGCCCGCCACCGCCGATTTCATGGCCAAGCTGGTCCATGGCCTGGCCGACGACCTGCTGTCGACGATGTGCCTGGCGCGCGACTGTCCGCTGCTGGTCGCGCCGGCGATGAACCGCCAGATGTGGCAGAACCCCGCGACCCAGCGCAACGTCGTGCGGCTGCGTACCGACGGCGTGCAGATCCTCGGTCCGGACAGCGGCGACCAGGCCTGCGGCGAGACCGGCGAGGGCCGGATGCTCGAGGCCGAGGAACTGGCCGAGGAGATGACCGCGTTCTTCGTGCCCAAGCGGTTGGCCGGCCGCCGCGTGCTGGTGACCGCCGGCCCGACCTTCGAGGCGATCGATCCGGTGCGCGGCATCACCAACCTGTCGTCGGGCAAGATGGGCTATGCGATCGCGCGCGCCTGCCGGCAGGCCGGCGGCGACGTCGTCCTCGTCTCGGGCCCGACCGCGCTGCCGACCCCGCAGGGCGTGCGCCGCATCGACGTCGTCAGCGCGATGCAGATGCACGAAGCGGTGATCGGCGAACTGACCGGCTCGGGCTCGCCGCCGCGCCGCCAGCAGGTCTTCATCTCGGTGGCGGCCGTCGCCGACTGGCGCGTGACGAACATCAGCGGACAAAAGATCAAGAAGGTCGAAGGCACGCCCGCGCCGAAGATCGAGTTCGCGCAGAACCCCGACATCCTGGCCAGCGTCGCCCACCTGCCCGACCCGCCTTATTGCGTCGGCTTCGCGGCCGAGAGCGAGGACCTCGAACGCAACGGCGACGTCAAGCGGCGCCGCAAGGGCATTCCGCTGCTGATCGCCAACATCGGCCACCAGACCTTCGGCCGCGACGACAACGAAGTGCTGCTGATCGACGAAGCCGGCGCGCAGTCGCTGCCGCGCGCCAACAAGCACGCGCTGGCGCGCGAGCTGGTGTCGGCGATCGCGATGCGGCTGGACCGGCAGGACCAGAAGTCCGAGCCGCGCGACGCCCGATGAACCCGCTCGAACCGATCGACCAGGCGCCGAAGGACGGGGATTTCGCCCGCTACGTCGAGGGGCTGGTCGCCCGCAGCGGCCAGCGACTGGCCGCGCCGGACCGCCTCGATGCCCCGGCGGCGCCGCTCCGCCGTGGTACCACCCCCGCGCCTCGTTCGGCGCGAGGCGTCGCGCCGGCGATGGGCCGATCGGCTGGTGGCGCGTCGGCTGCCGGCGCGTCGACGGGCAACGCGTCGACCGCCGGCACGCCGACGAGCCAGCGGCCGACCGGCCGCGTGCCGGCGATCGGCGACGCGTCGCTGCCCGATCTCGACGTGCTGCTGTCGCGCGCATCGAGCGGCCTGGCCAAGGCCATCGGAGCGATCGGCGCGATCTGGCTGCTGCTCGGCGTCGTCGCGGGCATCGACTGGTTCGCCGACAGCCTGTTCATCGCGATGATCCTGTTGTTCGCCGCGGCCTTCCTGCACAACAACCGCCGGCGCACCGCGCAGCGGCGCGGCGGCGGTGATCCCGGCGGCTGAGGCGTCGCGCTCGCGCGTCGCCGCTCATCCGCTGAAGATCGAGCCCGCGCGGCCGCCACCCGTCCCCCCGAAGATCGAATCCCGCGCGGCTGCCGCCCGTCCCCTCGCACCCTCGTCCGTACCTCGACCCGCTTCACCAGGAACCGCCGATGCACCGACAGATCGAAGCCCTCATCGTCAACCCGCTGCTCGGCGAGCGCATCGCCGCGCCCGCTTACGCGACCGACGGATCGGCGGCGATGGACCTGCGCGCGTGCATCGACACGCCGCTGTCGATCGCTCCCGGCCAGCGCGTGCTGGTGCCGACCGGGCTGGCGATCAACATGATGGATCCCGGCCTGGTGGCGATCGTCGCGTCGCGCTCGGGCCTGTCGCTCAAGCACGGCATCCGCGTCGCCCAGGGCATCGGCGTGATCGACGCCGATTATCATGGCGAGATCCGCGTGATCCTGGCCAACGACGGCGTCGAAACCTTTACGATCGAACCGGGCGAGCGGATCGCTCAGTTGATGTTCCAGCCGGTCGTGCGGGTCGCGTGGCGACGGGTCGACTCGTTCTCGACCGATACCTCGCGCGGCACCGGCGGCTTCGGCAGCACCGGCACGCGCTGAGCACGGGCCGGTCGCGCGCCGACCCGGCCATCGCCCGCGAGCTTCAGCGCGCCCAGCGCCTGTTCACACCAGCGATCGAACCCACGCCGAGAGCTGAAGCCCTAATCCGGCGCGACGACCTCGACCGCCTGGTAGCGGGCCGGAGCCAAGCGCAGATAGCGGCACGGGTAGCTGATCACCTGGGCATGGAAGCTTCCGGACGGGGGCGGCTGCACGGTCGCCGGCAGCCCAAGCACCTGCCGTGCGGCGTCCAGCCGCGGCGGGTCGACACGCAGCCGCCAGCCGGGATTCGGCTGCGCTCCCGCCTCGACGCGCAGCACCGTTTCGCCGCCCGCGAAGTCGACCAGCCAGCCGGCCAGGTCGGGCGCCTGGACCACGGCCGCCCGCCAGGATCGCGCGTCGCGATGAACGGTGACCGCCGGCGTCTGCGGGGCGTCGCCCGGCGGCCGCTCGCGGCCGTCCGGGCACTGCGCGTCGGCCTGCTCGAGCACCCGGACCACGGTCTCGCCCGGCGCCGGCTCCGAACCCACCGCCTGGCAGGCGGTCAGCGCCGCCAGCAGACCGGTGGCCGCGATCTTCGCGAGCGTCAGCGACGCGTCGATCAGCGTCGTCTCGCTCATCGCCGCAGCACCAGCGGCCGAGAGCCGTTGGCTCCGGCGGCGTTGACGCCGGGCCGCACGCCGCCGATCGGCCAGATCGCGAAGTCGATGCCGCTGACGTCCGCGGTCGGATTCAACGCGGTCAGCTCGCTGGTCAGGCTCGGATAGGCGCCGCAGCCCTCGCCCGAATCGCAGATGTAGCCGTCGTTGTCCAGGTCGTTGCCGGCGAACACGAAGATCGACCGCGTACCGGGAACCGCCACCTCGTACGAGTAGAGACCGGCGGTGGGCGCGACCACGGTGGCGCCGCTGACCGTCGCCAGATCCGGGTCGTCGGCATTGGCGACCAGCACGTAGACCGGGCCGAGCGTGCCGAGCGCGCCGTCGGTACCACCCCGGCTGATCGCCACCGGCACCTGGATCGTCCGCGCGGGCTCCAGCGTCACCACGACGTTCGGGAACGCCGAGGCGCCGACGCCGAGCTGGCTACGGTTCGCGGTCACGCGATAGGTGCCCAGGCCCGTGGCCGGATCGACGCTGCCGGCCGACTTGGGCGCGACCGAGATCTGGTTCGAATCCGTGGCGACCGAGACGACCCGCTCGCTGCTCGTGCCGGTCAGCGACAGTACCAGATCCGCCTCGGTCCGCGTCGAACCCAGGCTGATCGACGTCGGCCGCGCCTGGACCTGCCCGGCGGGTGTCGGCACCGGCGCGCCGCGCGCGGCCAGCGCCGCCTCGACCGCCTTGCGGGCATTGATCAGGCCGTGGCCGAACGTGCCGTCGCGGCCGGCATCGCCGAAGTCGTCGACGATCGTACCGTCACCCAGCAGCGCATCGATCTGGTCGGCGGTGATGCCCGGATTCGCCCAGCGCATCAGCGCGAGCACGCCGGCCGCGTGCGGGGTCGCCATCGACGTGCCCTGCAGGGCGCCGTAGGTCGGCTCGCGCTGCCCACGCTGGACCTTGGCCATCGTGCTGTAGATGCCGTCGGGCAGGCCATTGCCGGTGGTCGAGACCGAGGTGTCGCCGCCGGGCGCCGCGATCGCGTTCTCGGGACCGACGTTCGAATACGGCGCGCGCTGGTTTCTCGCATCGACCGCGGCGACCGACCAGACGCCGTCGCAGTTGGCCGGCACGCCGACCGGCGAGGTGCGGGTGCTCGACGACTCGTTGCCGGCCGCGACCACCACCAGGCTGCCGGCCGCGCGAACCTGGCGGAAGACGTCGGCGACCTCATTGGGACAGCTACCGGATCCGCCCAGGCTCAGGTTGATGACGTCGGCGCGGCGGGCGGGCTGGACGTTGCGCTCGGTCGGCAGGCCCGCCGCGAAGCGCACGCCCTGCACGATGTCGTACAGGCTGCCGCTTCCTTCGATGCCGAGCACGCGTACCGGCATGATCTTCGCCATCGGCGCGATGCCGGTGCCGCCGATGCCGTTGCCGGCCTGCGCGGCGACCGTCCCCGCGACGTGGCTGCCGTGGAACACCGAGGTCGTCGAGCGCGCGGCATCGTTCGGATCGGTGTCGGGTCCGTCGCCATCGCCGGCGCTGTCCTCGTCCGAGATCATGTCGTAGCCGGCGACGAGCTGGTTGGCCAGGTCCGGGTGATCGGCGACGATGCCGCTGTCGACGACCGCGACGATCGGTGCGGCCGAGCCCGACAGATCGGCGCCGCGCAGCACCTCGACCGCCGCCGGCAGGTTGATCGCCTCGTAGTGCCAGCGCTGCCTGGCGAACTCGCGATCGTTCGGCGGATACGCCGGCCAGCCGGTCGCCTGCTGCGTGCGCACGAGCCGGTCCGGCGTGGCGCTCGCATAGGCGCCGCTGGCGACCATCAGCTTCGCGTAGTCGACTGTCTCGCGCAGTTTGCGCGCCCGCTCGCCCATGCCCTGGCGCCATTGACGGGTCTGGGCCTCGATCGCCTCGTCACGGGTCGCCGGAACGGATCCGGCCCCTTTCTGGCGCAAGGCGAGCGTCTGCATCGCCCGCACACCGCTGTCGCGCTCGGCGGCGCGTTCGGGCATGCGGACCAGGTGCAGCCCGTCCTGGCCGCCGCTGCCGCCGCCGTCGATGAGTCGCACGCCGGCCGCGGCCTTGGCCTGCGCCGATGCGTTCGGCTTGGCGACGGCCATGATCCGGTCGGCGATCAGGTGCGCGTCGGTGCCGGTGCTGGTCGAGCACCGGGTCGACGCGTCGGGGGAACCGATGCGCAACTGGTAGATGCTGCCGCCGACGCTGGTGCGCGAATAGGTTTCGACGCCGATCACGTAGGTGCCCGCCTGCTCGACGCGCACGCATTCGTACTGGTTGACGCCGTCCGATATACCGAGGAGATCGCCTTCGGGCGTGTAGACGGTCAGGTCCAGGTCGTAGTCATCCGGATCGGCGGCGAATTCGAGCTCGATCACCTGGCCGGCCACCAGCGTGACCTTGTAGCCGTCGACCAGATCGCCATTGGCGCCGAGCTTGCCGGGGGGATTGCCGCCCGGCACCGCGACGTAGCCGATGACCTGCACCGGGTTGGGCAGCGTCTGGGCCGTCGAGAAACTGTTGTTGCTGCGATGGTCGGCCTGGTTCGGATCGTTGGTATCCGAATCGATCGCGCTGGGTTCGGTGACCGAGATGGCGCCCGATACCTTGTAGCTGGAAGGCGTGGGGACAGGAGTCGGATCCGGCGAAGGCGTCGGAGTCGGCGTCGGGCTGCCGCCGCCATCGGGCGTTCCGCCGCCGCCACCACCGCCGCAAGCGGCCACCATCGCCAGCATCACGGCCGCCGCGGCGAGCGACCAGCGATGGGCGCGTTTGATCTTGCTGTCCATCGGATTCCCCCTCGTGCTGATACTTATTCTTCGAACAACGTTGCCGCATGATATGGGCACGTTGACAGCGCTTTCCGTAGCTTTCGCGAATGATAGCCAGCCCTTACAAGCACGATCATCATCGATTTGAGGGGTTCTATGCCTTGTGAATGACGTCGGATGTCAGGCATTTCGACGCCTGGCCACCGTCTCCGCCGGCCGGCGCTCAGGCCGCCGGCGGCTCGGCCGGGCCCGCCGCGGCGCGGCGACGCAGCAGCGTCAGCATCAGCCCGGCGATCACCGTGGCGGGCAGCGACAGCGACACGAACGCCCAGCCGAAGCCGATCCAGTGCTGCGCCGCGTGGCCGAAAAGCGTTGCGCCGACCATCACGCCGACGAACGTGAAAGCCAGCGCTCCGGCGGTCGCCATGCCCGCCTGACCGGGCCCGCAACGCGCCGCCACCTCGGCCAGGTACACGCCGTTCCAGCCGATCGCCGACATGCCGAGCACCGCGCACACGCCCGGCAGCAGGCGCCGCATCGTCGACGTATCGGCTCCGCCGGCCAGTCCGAGCGCGATGCAGCAGACGATCACGATCATCGCCAGCACCAGCAGCATCCGCACCGCGCCCAGCCAGCGATCCGACAGCCAGCCCCAGACGATGCGCCCGCCGACGCCGCCTGCCTGCGCGAGCGCCAGGCAGGCCCCGGCGGTCGCCAGATCCAGGCCATGGTCATCGACCAGAAAGATCGTCAGGTAGGTCGTCACGCACAACTGGATCGCCGAGAAGCACAGCGAGCCGAAGGCCAGCAGGCGCAGTTCGGGCGCCTGCCAGACCAGGCGCACCGGCGTCCACAGGTCGGCCCGCGCGAACGGCAGCTCGCCGGCGCCGCGGTCCAGATCGCGGCGGATCGGCTCGGCCGACAGCGCGCACAGCACGTTGCACGCCGCCAGCACGCCGAGCACGAAGCGCCATGACCCGGCGTACAGCAGCGCCGGCACCAGCAGCCCGGCGAGCGCGCCCCCGAGCGGCACGCCGGTCTGCTTGATCGAGAAGACCAGGTTGCGGCGCGCGGCGGGCGTCGAGCGGGCCAGCAGGGCCGAGCTGGCCGGCGTGATCGGCCCGTAGCCGCAACCGAGCAGCAGCGCGCCCGGCAGCAGCCAGCCCGGCCCGATCGCGCAGACGGCGAGCCCCAGCGCGCACAGCAGCAACGCGCCCTGGCTGGCCCGGATCGGACCGAAGCGGGCGATCGAGGCCCCGGCCAACACGCTCGAACCGATCGCGCCGGCGTACAGGCACATCATGTAGCGCCCGAGTCCGGCGGGCCCGACGCCGAGCGTATCGGCCGTTCCGGCCACGAGCACCGGCATCGCGACGCTGGACAGCGACGCGACGGCCTGGATCAGCAGGGTCGAGATCAGCACGAGCATGATGAGCCCGGCATGGTGCCTGAACGGCCGGCCGCTTGTCGATTCGCGGACGGCGGTCGGCTGTCGCCGGTCGCGGTGTCCAAGTCCCCACCGACCGCTGGCCGATAGCGACCCGGCCGCCGCGACAGCGCTATGCTTGACGGGCGGCGCACCGCGGCGATGCGCGATACGGACGGGCCCGGCCCGGTTGGCCCGGTTGGCCCGGTTGGCCCGGTTGGCCCGGTTGGCCCGGTTGGCCCGGTTGGCCCCGGTGGCCCCGGTGGCCCGGGTGGCCCGGTCGGTTCGATCGCCCTGGTCGGCGAGGCGCGGCACGACACGGCCCGGCCCGGCCGCGACAGCGATCACCCGCCGTGCCCGCCACGACACCCGCTCGACGTTCCGTCGGCGCGCTCGCGCGGCGATCGTCGACGAAGAAGATGAGGAGCCCAACCGATGTCCACTCGACACCCTTACGATCCGCCCGGCCATCGCGTCACCTCGCGCCGCACCGGGCGCCCGCGCCCGGCCGACGCCGCGGTGCTGGCCTTGTCCGGCCTGCTCGCGCTCGCTTCCGCGCCGGCCGCTGCGGTACTACCGGTCGGCGCCCCGGCGCCGGCGATCCGCACGCAGGCGGCGCTGGCCGGCGAGGTGCAGGATTTCGTGCTGGCCGACGCGCTGGCGAAAGGGCCGGTCGTGCTGTATTTCTATCCGAAGGCCTTCACGCACGGATGCACGATCGAGGCGCAGCAGTTCGCCGAGGCAACCGACGACTTCGCCGCGCTGGGCGCCCGCGTGGTCGGCGTCTCGACCGACGACATCGACACGCTCAAGCGCTTCTCGCTGAGCGCCTGCCAGAGCCGCTTCGCGGTCGCCGCCGACCCGGACCTCAAGATCATCGACGCTTATGATGCCCGGCTGGCGAGCCGCCCGACGATCGCCAACCGCGTCTCGTACGTGATCACGCCCGATCGCCGGATCCTGCTCGAGTACACGAGCATGCAACCCGACCAGCACGTCGAGCGCACGCTGCGGGCGCTGCGCGAATGGGCGGCGCGCGGCGCCGCCGCGTCGCCGTCGAAGTGACCGGCCGCCGCCGCCTGCGCGCGGGTTAGAGGGTCAGAGGCCGAGAGTCTTTCGGCCGTGCCCGAAAGGCTCTCAGCCCGGCTGCACCATCGCCTCGAGCTTGCGCGCGTCGGCGACGAACAGCCGGATGCCTTCGCCGAGCTTCTCGTACGCCATCGCGTCCTCGTTCAACTCGAAACGGAACCCGCGCTCGTCGACGTGGTGTCGCTCGATCGGCTGCCGCCGCGCCGCCGCCGCATCGAGCTTGCGGGCGACCGGCTGCTCGCTGGCCGCGAGCTGGCCGAGCAACTCGGGGCTGATCGTCAGCAGATCGCAGCCGGCCAGCGCCAGCACCTGGCCGATGTTGCGAAAGCTCGCGCCCATGACCTCGGTCGCGTAGCCGAACTTCTTGTAGTACGCGTAGATGCGCCGCACCGACTGCACGCCCGGATCGTCGTCCGGCGCGTAGTCCTTGTCGTCGCGCTGGCGGTACCAGTCGAAGATCCGGCCGACGAAAGGCGAGATCAGCGTGACGCCGGCGTCGGCGCAAGCCACCGCCTGACCGAAGCCGAACAGCAGCGTCAGGTTGCAGTGGATGCCCTCGCGCTCGAGGCGCTCGGCCGCCTGGATGCCCTCCCAGGTCGACGCGGTCTTGATCAATACGCGATCGCGGCCGATGCCCTGGGCCGCGTACAGCTCGATCAGCCGCTGCGCGCGGGCCACGGTGCCCGCGGTGTCGTACGACAGGCGCGCGTCGACCTCGGTCGACACCCGCCCCGGAATGATCTTCAGGATCTCGCAGCCGAAGCGCACCAGCACGCGGTCGCAGACCAGGTCCGGTGGTTCGCCGCGGTGCGCGTCGACGACCTCGGTCAGCAGGCTCGCGTACGCGGGCTTCTGGATCGCCTTGACGATCAATGTCGGATTGGTCGTCGCATCGCGCGGCTGGTAGGCTCGCATCGCGTTGAAGTCCCCGGTGTCGGCCACCACGGTCGTCAACGACTTCAGTTGCTCGAGGCTGTTGTTCATATCGGTTCCGTTCAACGAGGGCGCCGTGCGCGGATGACCAGGATCACGGCCAGCACAGCGAACAATACCGCGCTCCAGATCGCGTACGGAACGCCCGCCATCGGAATGTTGGCTTCGTTGCAGAACGCCCGCGCCTTGAAGAACCATGGCGCGAGTTCGTCGAGCCACAGGCCCTTGATGACGAGGTCGGCGAAGGTCTGCGCGCAGCTCTGGGTCTGCGAGGCGACGAACTGCTGGTACAGAGCGGTCGCCAGGCCGCCGACCGACAGCGCCGCGCCGATCCACGACAGCGCCTTGGCCACGGGCCCGCGGTTCAACCCCCAGGCCATCAGCGCGATGATCGCGATCAGCAGGTAGATCAGCCGCTGGAACGCGCACCAGGCGCACGGCTCCATGCCGAATCGATGTTGCGACACCAGGGCGGCGATCAGGCCGCCGACACACAAGCCGGCTACCGCCAGCGTCAGATTCTCACGTTTCAAGCATGTCCTTCCATAATTGACGGGCCCACGCGAGCGCCTGGCTTCCTTGCGGATCACCCGGCCCTCGCACGCCGGGTTGCAGCGGCAGGCCCTGTTCATCGACGCCGTCCGCCGGCACGCCGCTCGCTTCGGCCCAGGTGCCGCGCGTCGCGTCGAAGCGATGCACGGACGTGAGCTGCAGCGCGCTGCGGCTGTCGACGAACGCGAACTGGCGCGCGACGATCGCGCCGTGCGGACGCGGCGGGTCCTCGGGCCGGCGCAGCGACAGCGACTCCAGGATCGACCGCGCCGCCCAGCGCGCGTGCGCGGCGGCCATCGCTGCGGATTTTGCCATGCCCGGCGGTCCCGCCACCGCGTCGCCGATCACGTGCACTCGCGGCCAGCGTGCGCTGGCCATCGACGGCCAGGCCACGTCGCACCAGCGCCCGTCGGCGCCGGTCAGGCCGGCCTCGTGCGCCAGCCGGGCCGCTTGCCCCGGCGGGATCACGTTCAGCAGATCGGCGCGGACGCGCTCGCCGCCTTCGAGCACGACGTGCCGGCCATCGCCGCCGACGTCGGTGACCACGCAGTTGGGCCGGTAGTCGATCACGCCCATGAACCGCTGGCGAAAGACCTGGTGCAGCGCGTCGGGCGCCTGCGCGATCGCCGGATTCGCATCGAGCACGACGAGCCGCGCGCGCGGCCGCGTCTGGCGAAGATAGGTGGCGAGCTGGCAAGCGCGTTCATAAGGCGCCATCTGCCCGCTGTACGGCGCGCGCGGGATCGACAGCAACACGGTCGCGCCGTCGGGCAGCCGCACCAGACGCTGGCGCAGCGCCTCGACCTGCCGCGCCTGCTGCCATGCGTGCAGCACCAGCGCCTGCACGTCCGGGCCATAGCCGCCGATCCGCGCGCTGACCGGCTCGGCGCCGCAGGCGACGACGATCCGGTCCGCCTGCATCGACGCGCCGTCGCGCAGCTTGACCTGCATCGATGACGGATCGATCGCGCCGACCTCGTCCTGCACGACGCGCACGCCCAGGCGACGCAGCCCGTCGTAGCCCCAGGTCAACTGCTCGAGCTGGCGCCAGCCGCCGACCACGGCGTTGGACAGCGGCGCGGACACGTAACGCGGCTCGCGCTCGATCAGCACGACGTCGATGCCTTCCCCGCCTTCGCGCTTGAGGCGAACGGCCAGCGTCGCTCCCGCGACGCCGCCGCCGACGATGACGACCCGCGGCGGACCGCCCCGCGCCGCCGTCAGCGACAACGATGCACAACCGCTCGACAGATTCAGGACCGGGACGGCGCTGGTGGCGGCAGCGGCGCGCAAGCAGCGGCGCCGGGACGAGGATATCGCGGGGGAACGTGGCATGGCTCGGCAACGTGGGGAGTGAACGGAATCCCCGCGCCCGGGCAAACGGAACGCGGCGGCATGCCAAGCATGAACCGCCGCGTATCGTCCCGAAAAGCCTGACGAACAGCCGAGCCAGGCAGCTATCGGCCAGCGTAGGCCGATAGGATCGGCCACCGGTCTGAAGACCGAAACGCTCAGGCCGGCAGCGTCTCGATCTGCTCTTCGCCCTCGCCGCCGGCCGCCGGCGGCGGCGCCTCGGAGAAGTCCAGCGTCACGTGGTTGTCCTCGTCCAGATCGACGGTGACCTTGCCGCCGCCGACCAGCTTGCCGAACAGCAGTTCGTCGGCCAGCGCCTTGCGGATCGTGTCCTGGATCAGCCGCTGCATCGGCCGCGCGCCCATCAGCGGATCGAAGCCTTCCTTGGCCAGGAACTTGCGCAGCTTGTCCGTGAAGATCGCCTCGACCTTGCGCTCGTGCAACTGCTCTTCTAGCTGGATCAAGAACTTGTCGACGACGCGCAGGATGATCTCCTCGTCCAGCGGACGGAAGCTGATCACCGCATCCAGGCGGTTGCGGAATTCCGGCGTGAACATCCGCTTGATCTCGGCCATCTCGTCGCCGTGCTGCTTGGACGACGAGAAGCCGATGCCGCGCTTCTGCAGGTCGGCCGCGCCGGCGTTGGTCGTCATGATGATGATCACGTTGCGGAAATCCGCCTTGCGACCGTTGTTGTCGGTCAACGTGCCGTGGTCCATCACCTGCAGCAGGATGTTGAAGATGTCCGGATGCGCCTTCTCGATCTCGTCGAGCAGCAGCACCGCGTGCGGCTTCTTCGTGATCGCCTCGGTCAGCAGCCCGCCCTGGTCGAAGCCGACGTAGCCGGGCGGCGCGCCGATCAACCGCGACACCGCGTGCCGCTCCATGTACTCGGACATGTCGAAGCGGATCAGCTCGATGCCCAGCGTGTACGCGAGCTGCTTGGCGACCTCGGTCTTGCCGACGCCGGTCGGGCCCGAGAACAGGAACGCGCCGATCGGCTTGTCCGGCTTGCCGAGCCCCGAGCGCGACATCTTGATCGCCGCCGACAGCGCGTCGATCGCCGGATCCTGGCCGAAGACCGTCGCCTTCAGGTCGCGATCGAGCGTCTGCAGCTTGCTGCGGTCGTCCGACGACACCGACGCGGGAGGAATGCGCGCGATCTTGGACACGATGTCCTCGATCTCGCCCTTGCCGATGACCTTCTTCTGCTTGCTCTTGGGCAGGATGCGCTGCGCGGCGCCGGCCTCGTCGATGACGTCGATCGCCTTGTCGGGCAGGTGCCGGTCATTGATGAACTTGGCCGCCAGCTCGGCCGCGGCCGACAGCGCCGACGACGAGTACTTGACGCCGTGGTGCTCCTCGAAGCGCGATTTCAGCCCGCGCAGGATCTGCACGGTCTGCTCGACCGACGGCTCGTTGACGTCGATCTTCTGGAAACGGCGCGACAGCGCGTGATCCTTCTCGAAGATCCCACGGTATTCGTTGTACGTGGTCGCGCCGATGCACTTGAGCTGGCCCGACGACAAGGCTGGCTTCAGCAGGTTCGACGCATCGAGCGTGCCGCCCGACGCCGAGCCGGCGCCGATCAGCGTGTGGATCTCGTCGATGAACAGCACCGCGTGCTGCGTGTTCTTCAATTGCTTGAGCACGGTCTTGAGCCGCTGCTCGAAGTCGCCGCGGTACTTGGTGCCCGCCAGCAGCGAGCCCATGTCCAATGAATAGACGACCGCGTCGTTCAGCACCTCGGGCACGTCGCCCTGCGTGATCCGCCAGGCCAGGCCCTCGGCGATCGCCGTCTTGCCGACGCCGGCTTCGCCGACCAGCAGCGGATTGTTCTTGCGCCGGCGGCACAGCACCTGGATGACCCGCTCGACCTCGTGCTCGCGGCCGATCAACGGATCGATCTTGCCCTCGCGGGCCGCGGCGTTGAGGTTCTGCGTGTACTGGTCGAGCGCCGACTGCTGATTGGCCGCCTGCTCCTGCTCGGCGTCCGGCGCTTCTTCCTTGGAAGGCTCTTTCGGCTGCGGATTCTTCGTGATGCCGTGCGAGATGTAGTTGACGACGTCCAGGCGCGTGATGCCCTGCTGGTGCAGGTAATAGACGGCGTGCGAATCCTTCTCGCCGAAGATCGCGACCAGCACGTTGGCGCCGGTCACTTCCTTCTTGCCGTTGGACGTCGACTGCACGTGCATGATCGCGCGCTGGATCACCCGCTGGAAGCCGAGCGTCGGCTGCGTGTCGATCTCCTCGCTGCCGGGCACGACCGGTGTGTTCTCCTTGATGAACGCCGTCAGGTTCTTGCGCAGATCCTCGATGTTCGCCGCGCAGGCGCGCAGCACCTCGGCCGCCGACGGGTTGTCCAGCAGCGCCAGCAGCAGATGCTCGACCGTGATGAACTCGTGACGTTGCTGCCGTGCCTCGACGAAGGCCATGTGGAGACTGACTTCCAACTCTTGAGCGATCATGCTTCCTCCATCACGCATTGCAACGGGTGCTGATGCTCGCGTGAGTAACTACTAACTTGTTCGACCTTGGTCGCGGCGACATCGCGAGGGTAGACACCACAGACTCCCTTGCCATCGCGATGGACTTTCAGCATTACCTGGGTGGCTTTTTCCCGCCCCATGCCAAAAAACTTCTGCAGGACCGTCACGACGAATTCCATCGGGGTGAAATCGTCGTTGATCAGGTACACCTGATACATGGGGGGCGTCTTGACCTTC
>JASGFT010000009.1:0-46594 GCA_047605425.1 Burkholderiaceae bacterium
GGCTCAGAGGCTGAGAGTTTTTCGGCCGTGCCCGAAAGGCGCGTCCAAACGCCCCGGATCCAGGCGCAAAGCGCAGCCATAGCTCGGGCTATGGCGAGCATTTGCAACGACGAGCCGGGGCGTTTGGACGTGCAAGGCGGGCATGGACGAAAGACTCTCAGCCTCTCAGCCGCGCGTGATGACCGCGCAGGCGATGCGCGGCCCCGAGTTGCCGGCCGGCTGCGTGGTGAAGTCGTCGGGGTCGCGGTGCACGACCAGCGCGCGACCGACGACGTTGTTGGCCTCGCCCTCGCTCAGCGAGATCGCCGGCACGTCGACGCTGAAGCGAGCCACGCCGGCCGCGTCGGCCACCAGGCTCGGCAATTCGCCGGCGTGCGCGCCTTGGGCGCCGAACCTGCCGTGCTTGCCGCCCGCCGGGTTGAAGTGGCCGCCCGAGGCGTTGCCGTTCTCGCCGCAATCGCCTTTGTCGTGGATGTGGAAGCCGTGCTCGCTACCCGGCGCCAGGCCGCGCACCTCGCCCGCCACGCGAACGCCATGGCTCAGCGCGGTCAAGGTCGCGGTGCCGGTGGTGGGGTTCGGGGAGATGGCCGCGGTGGGCGCCAGGCTGGCGCGCGCCGTGGCGCGGCCGAGATCGATGCTGCTGCAGGCCGACAGCGCGGCGCCGGTGGCGATGACGGCCGCGGCCGTCGCGAATGCGTTCTTGCGGATCATTTCGAAGGTTCTCCGGGGATTGAGCGCGAAAAGACTGGCGCGCGAATCGGCTGGCTGGCCGCAAGCGACAGCATACACACGCATCGGCCCAGCGCTGGCTTTGCGCCTGTCGGCGTCCCGGAAATCGACGAAGGCGACCCGCGGGCCGAAGCCGGTTCGACGAACCGGGCGCGACCCGACGGATCGTCAGGACCCGAGCGAGGTCTGGGTCTGGGTCATCTTGCCCGGGTGGATCGACGACCGCTCCGGCCCGTCCTCGATCCAGCGGCGGATCCGCTGCGCGTCGGCGAACCGCGATCCGCGTCCGGCCGAATCGAGCAGCACGATGATCACCGGCCGGCCTTCGATCCGCGACTCCATGACCAGGCAATTGCCGGCCTCGGAGATGTAGCCGGTCTTCTGCAGGCCGATGTCCCAGTGGGGCGTATCGACCAGGCGGTTCGTGTTGTGGAAGCTGACCGTGCGAAAGCCGTTGTCGATCGCCAGCTCGGTCGCCGTCGAATACTGCCGGATCATCGGATACTCGGACGCGGCCTTGACCATCCTGACCAGGTCGACGGCGTTGGACACGTTGCGGCTCGACAGTCCGGTCGGCTCCTCGAAGCTCGAGTCGACCATGCCCAGGCTGGCCGCCTTGCGGTTCATCGCCTGCACGAAGGCGGCCATGCCGCCCGGGTAGTAGCGGCCCAGCGCGTTGGCGGCGCGATTCTCGGACGCCATCAGCGCCGCCTGCAACGCCTCGGCGCGAGTCAGCCGGCTGCCGATGCGCAGGCGCGAGCTGCTGAATCGCTCGGTGTCGACGTCGGCCTGCGAGATCTCGAGCACGTCGTTCGCCGACTGGTTCGCGTCGAGCACGACCATCGCCGTCATCAGCTTGGAGATCGACGCGATCGGCAGCACCGCGCCGACGTTCTTTTCGAGCAGCGGTTCGCCGGAACGCGAGTCGACCACCAACGCGACCGCCGAGTGCAGATCCAGCGGGTCGTCGACCGCATGCAGGCCGATCGCCTGGCCGATCGACGGACGGCCGATCATCGACGAGACGGCCGATACCGGCACGACCCGACTGGCCCTGCGGGCGCTGCCATGGGCGGACGCGGTCTGGCGCTCGGCCGCGCGAACCGATGCCTTGGCGGCGCTCGCCGTCGTGCCTTTCGCCGCGCGCGGGGCCAGCGCCGCCGCCTTCGCGGAGGCCTTGGCGGACGCTTTGGCCCCCGCCTTGGGGCTGGCCGCCTGCACCGCCGGTCGTCCCGCCTTCGTCTTGCCGGCAATCGCCGCCTCCGTCACCGGAACATGGAGGCATATCGTCGAAATTACCGACAGAAGGGCGATCTTGAACGATGGATGGCAGATTTTACGGCGATTTGTCACGAGCTACTCTCCGGCGGGCCGGAATCCGTCGCAACATCCATGCCGCGCTGAATCCGGGACCCAGATAGTATCCCGAAAATCCAGTGTTTTTAAAGATTTACACCTATGTCTTAAGCAACGCCTGAGGAGTTGCCCTTTTGTGTCAAACACGTCACATCTGGTCGCGACCGGTCCGGAATGGGCTCCGCCGCGCCCCTCGGGATGCCCGATCGCGTCACATTTGACACGAAAAAGTCACTCACGACGCACTCGGTCCGCCGACGAATCGACGAGCGGCGTCGACACCGTCAGCGGCCGTTGCGGCAGAGCAACAAGGCGGCGGGCATGGCGATCGACGTGGACGTGGGTGAAGCCGCCTTCGGCCATCGGTTCGCCGCCGTCCGGTCCGAGCCGCGCGATTCGGTCACGGAGGTTGGCGCTGCCGGGGCGGACCACGCGGATCCCCGCTGCGATCGTTTCGGGAAAGGCCGGTCGCGCGGCATTTGATGCAGCGCAACAAATCCTGTTGACACACGGGCGCGAGCGCCTACAATACGTTTTGTTGCAACGCACAATTCACAACGGGGCAACGCCGGCGAGCACCGGACCCCGGCCGATTGCCGGCCGTAACCCCGCCCACTCCATCCTGCCTAGCGAGGTAAACCGCCATGACGACGTCCGAACAATTCGCCCAGATCCAGAAAGCCGCGTTCGAGACCTTCCAGACCGTCGCGCTGAAATACATCGAGAGCTTCGAGAAGCTGGCCGAGCTGCATCTGCAGGCGACCAAGGCCTCGCTGACCGAATCGACCGACCAGATCAAGGCGCTGCTCGCGGCCAAGGATCCGAAGGCGCTGGCCGACATCGCGATGAGCGCCGCGCAGCCGGCCACCGACAAGTTCGCCTCGTACGCCAAGCAGGTCTACGAGATCGCCAACGAGACTGGCACGGAGATTGCTAAACTGTTCGAGAAACAGGTCGCGGAAAGCAACCAGCAGTTCAGCTCGGTGATCGATACGATGGCGAAGAACGCCCCCGCCGGTTCCGAGAGCTTCGTGTCCTTCGTGAAGTCGGCCGTGTCGGCTGCCAATACGGCATTCGAGCAGGTCAACAAAGCGACGAAGCAGGCCGTTGAACTGGCTGAGGCGAACATCGTGGCCGCGTCGAAGGCCGCGCCGCGCGTGGCGCGCAAGACGGTGGCGGTTTGAGCGGTAGAAGCGGTTTGATTGTCTCCTCCAGCACCTCCTGAAGCCTCCTCCTCCAGGGGTGCTTTGAGCCCGGTCGGTCTACCGGGCTTTTTCTTTTTCCGGCCCCGCCAGCGTCCGTGCGCCGCGATCGATCCGGCGCCGGCCGGACGCGCGTCGTAACGCGTCACGCCGGGCTGACCAATTGCGACACCTTCTGGCGCGTCGTGTCAGCCGCCGGACTCGTCGCCCAGTTCGCCGCCGAGCGCCAGCACGCCCTCGCGCAAGCGCTCGAACGCGGTCCGCAGCGAGACCCGATCGCCCTTGACGCCCAGCTCGATATGCCGGCGGCCACCGCCCTGCCCGACCGAGGGCAGGCTGTAGACGCGGACCATCGGGAAGTCGCGCTCGACGCTTTCCATCAGCGGCGTGATCGTCGATTCGGCCAGACCATGGACGATCATCGAGCGGTCGCCCGCCGATTCGCGATGGAACAGGTGCCGGTAGTGCAGATCGAGCACGGCCTCGAGCATCGGCCAGGCCATGACCGGAAACCCGGGAACGAACCAATGATGGCGGACCCGGAAGCCCGGAATCCGGTTGAACGGATTCGGGATGATCTCGGCCCCGGCCGGAAACTCGCCCATCTTCAGCCGCTGCCGGTTGTCGGGCAACGTCATGTCGGCGCTGCCCCGCCCCCGCGCGGACATCTCGGCGACGCGCGCGCTGATCAGCGCGGCGGCCTCCGGATGCAGCGCCAGCGGCAGGCCCAGCGCGGCCGCGGCCGCCTGCCGCGTATGGTCGTCGGGCGTCGCGCCGATGCCGCCGCAGCAGAAGACGACGTCGCCGCCGGCGAACGTGCGCCGCAGCAACTCGACGAGCGCCGGCCGGTCGTCGCCGACGATGTGCGCCCAGGCCAGCGACAGCCCGCGCGCGCGCAACAGCTCGACGATCCTTGCGAAATGCTTGTCCTGCCGTTTGCCGGACAGGATCTCGTCACCGACGATGATCAGGCCGAATGCCATCCGTGATCCGTTGGGGAGCCGCCCGCTGCTCGCGCAGCCGGGCCAGCGAATAATGGGTGAAGACCAGCGCCGACAGCACCGGCGTGATCAGGAACAGCGGCGGCACGTAGTTCAGCGCGCACACCATCATCCCGAGCAGCCCGTATTCGCGCCGGTGGGCCGCGATCAGCGCCCGCCGCTCGGCGGGATCCGCATGCTCGATCAGGCTGTCGAGCCGCATCAGCCGCGCGGTCAGCCAGCTCCACCACAGCCAGGGCACGACGAAGGCCAGCGGCGGAATCAGCCACAGCGGCATCGTCAGCAGATAACCGATCATGAACAGCGCGAACGCCTTCGACGCGTTCCACAGGCTGGGCAGCACGTTCCACGCGCTGCCCAGCCGCGCGACGTCCGCATAGTCGCGCTGGCCCAGGTGGCGCGTGACGGCGGGCATCGCCAGCACCGCGATCAGCACGGTCGCCGACACGAACACGAGCGGCACCCACAGCAGCAGCGCGATCACCGCCGAAGCGGCGCGGCCGAAATCGTCGACGCCGATGCGCGCCATCGTCGTCTGCACCCAGCGCATCGCGCCGGTCGAGTCGAACAGCGTCCGGTCGAGCCACTCGACCAGCGGCGCCCAAGCGAACCAGGCGGCGACCGCCCACAACAGCATCGCGACGGCGAACGGCACCAGCAGCAGCTTGAGCATCGCCGGCTCGAGCTGGCTGCGCGCGCCCTGCGCGAACGCCTGTGTCACGCGCTTGAGCATCAGCCGGCCTCGCGATCGGGCGGCCGCGTATCGACGCCGAACAGGCGGCGCAATCCGAGCCAGTTCTGCCGCCAGAATCCGCGGCCGTAGTCGCGCCCGCTCAACTGGTCGCGGATGCCGGTCGGCACGAAGCCCGGACGGAAGTCCGCGGTGCCGAACAGCACGTCCCAGACCGGGAACAGCACCGCGAAGTTGCAGCCGCGATGCCGGCCCTCGTGGCCGGCGCCGATCGCGTGATGACGGCGATGGAAGCTCGGGCTGACCAGCAGGCGCTCGCCGATCGCGCCGAAACGCCAGCGCAGGTTCGCGTGCTGAAGGCTCTCGATGATGCGCACGGCGATGATCAGCGACATGAACTGGCCGGCGCCGACGCCGATGAACACGGCGAGCACCGCGAACAGGCCGTCGTGCAGCAGGTCGTCGAGCACGTGGTTGCGGTCGTCGGTCCAGAACGTCATCTGCCGCTGGCTGTGATGGACCGCGTGCAACTGCCACCACCAATCGAGCCGGTGCTGCCCGCGATGCACCCAGTAGTCGACGAAATCGAAGATCACCAGGTAGATCGCGAAACTGACCAGCGGCTGGTCGGTCACCCCCGGCCAGGCCTGGTCGACGTTGAGCCGGGAGATGCCCAGCAGGCGCAGATGTCCTTCGATGCCATCCATCAGCGGCGTCACCAGCGCGAACACCAGCAGCGAGAAGGCGCCGAGCCGGTGCAGCAGCGTGTAGAGGATGTCGGTGCGGACCGAAGCCCGGTCGACGATCGGCTCGGCCGGCATCCATCGCTGCAGCAGGCCGAGCACGGCGGCCAGCAGCGTGACCTCGACGACGCCGGCCAGCAGCCATTCGGTCGCATCGAACGCCTCTTCCTGCCAGCGCATCCAGCCGAGGTTGAAGACCAGCGGCTGGACCACCCCCTCGAACAGCCACATCTGCACGCGGGCGAAACCGTCGGCGAGCGTGTCCATCACGCCCCCTTGCCGAGCGCGGCGCGGTCCGGCGCCGGCGCGTCGTTCAGTGTCGCGAAGCAGAAGCCCCGCTCGCGCAGCCCGACGATCAGCGGCTCGAGCATCGGCGCGAACGGATCCTTGCGCGACCAGATGCCCAGGTGCGCCATCAGGATGTCGCCGTCGCGGATCGTTCGCAGCGCGCGCTCGAGCAGCATCGCGTTCGTGTAGACCGGCTCGGACGGCAACTCGTCACCGAGGAAGCCGGCCGGCGCCCAGAACACGTGGCGATAGCCGCACGCCTGCGCGGCCCGCATGACGGCCGGCGGCGCCTTGCCGCCCGGCGCCCGCCAGAACGGGTCCAGCCGCCGCCCGGTCATTTCCACGAAGCGGTCGTCGACGCGGCGGATCGCGTCGCAGACCTGGGCCGCGTCCCAGCGAACGGTCTTGCCGGCCGCCGCGCCGAACTGCGGGCGGGCGACGACCCGCGACGGATCGCCGGCGTCCATCGAGCGGAAATACACGTGATCGAACGTGTGGCTGCCGAACGCATGGCCTTCGGCGACGCGCGCGCGCCAGTACGGCTGCCACGACGGATCGAGCGCGTGGTCGTCGCGTGGCGTGCGCTCGTTGGCCAGGAAGAAGGTCGCGCGCACGCGCTGCTCGCGCAGGATGCGCGCGATCGTCTCGGCCTGGCTCATGTTGCCGGTATCCAGCGTCAGGTAGACGGTCGCGCGGCAGGCGGCCGGCGAGGAGCGACCCTGCGTCGCCGCCGCGCCGGTCGTGCCGGTCGTGCCGGTCGTGCCGGTCGTGCCGGTCGTGCCGGTCGTGCCGACCGCCCCGGCTGCGAAGGCGGTGCCGGTTGCGACCGCCGTCAGCGCCGCCGCGACCGCGGCGATCCGAAAGGCTCGCACGGCGCCCGCCTCACAGCAGCGGCGCGCGCTGCTGGAAGAAGATGCCGTGCGGCGAGCGCCCGACGCCGACCACGCGCACGACCTTGCGCTGGTCCAGATCGACGATCGAGATCCGCTTGGCCCAGCGCGACGTCACCCAGAGCTGCCTGCCGTCGGCCGTCACCTCGATGCAGTCGGGTCCGCCGGGCACCGGGATCGTATCGACGACCTTCAGCGTCGTCATGTCGATCTTCGAGATCGTGTTGTCGACGCGGTTGGACACGAACACGTGGCGCTTGTCGCCTAGCCCGCGGAAGTTGTGCGCACCCTTTCCGGTGACGATCCGCGCCACCTCGGTCCGCGTCGCCGGATCGATGGCCAGCACGTAGTTCTCGCCCATCACGCCGACCATCAGGTACTTGTCGTCGGGCGTGACGATGATGCCGGCCGGCTGCTTGCCGACCGGCATGCGCCACGCGAGCTCCTGGCGCTGCACGTCGATCGCCGCGACCTCGTCGCTCTCCTGCAGCGTCACGTAAAGCCAGCGGCTGTCCGACGAGAACCACAGGTGGCTGGGCGCCTTGGCGAGCGGCACGCGCCCGGCCAGCGTCATCTGGCCGCCGTCGTAGTGATACAGATCGACGCGGTCGAGCCGCAGCGCGTTGACGCCGAACCACTTGCGGTCCGGCGAAAAGCCGATCTGGTACGGATCGTCGATGTTGCGCACGCGGCCGATCGGCTTGCCGGTCGCCGGATCGAGCAGATCCAGGTCGTTCGAGATCGCGTTGGCGACGATGAGCTGGCGGCCGTCCGGCGTCGGATACAGGTGGTGCGGTTCCTTGCCGACGTCGACGCGGCCAACCTCGGTGAAGGTCGCCATGTCGATCAGCGACACCGTGGCGTCGCGCGAGTTCAGCACGACGGCGATCCCGCCCGCGCTCGCCGCCGCATCGATCGGCGCGGTGGCCGGCGACGGCATCGCCGGCACGGCCATCGTCGGCGCGGCCGCGGCGGTCACGGCGGCCGGCTTGATCGGCGCGCCTCGGGATGCCGGGGCCGGTACGGGTCGGGCCGAATCGGCGAACGCGGGCACGCACCAGGCGGCGGCCATGGCGACGACGATCGATCGGCGCTTCGTCGACAGCGAAGGCCGTGCACCACGAACAACGAGATTCATATCCATCCTGCGCGAACAGTCCGCCCTTCGGAACGGGAGGAAAAGAGCGTACTGCGATGAGGCACGGCCATGGCCGCGAAAAGAAAGCGATCCGCTTACCGGACAAACGCACGACCGCGCCGCCGGTGGACAGGATTCTGACGCAAAATACCTGACGGCCCGATCCTTTGCCTGTAGAACAACATCCTTCTTCCGGTGCTGATCCGATTTGACCGCCGTCATGTCGCGCGCCGACCAACGATCGCGGTCCGTTCCCTCCGATGTCTGCCGTCCTGACCCTGACCCTGCCGGTGTTCGGCCTCGTTTTCTGCGGCTTCGCCGGCGCGCGCGGCAGGCTGCTGCCCGAGCACTCGGTCGCGGGCCTGAACGCGTTCGTCTTCTGGTTCGCGCTGCCGGCGATGCTGTTCCGCGTGATCAGCGCGAACCCGCTGCAGGCGCTGCTCGATGCCCGCTTCATCACCGGCTACCTGCTGGCCACGCTCGGACTGTTCGCCGCCGCGCGCGCCGCCGGCCGGCGCGGCTGGATCGACCCGGCGCGCAGCGACGGCAGGCAGGCGACGGCCGACGCGATGACCTGCGCGCACGGCAACGTCGGCTACCTGGGCCTGGCGCTGGTCGCCGAGATCGGCCAGCAGTACCTGCCGACCGTCGCGCTGACGATCCTGTGCGAAGTGTTCGTGCTGATCGCAATCGCCGTCGCGCTGCTCGAAAAGCAGCGCCACCCGCAGGCGCGCGGCTGGCGCATCGCGCTGACGATCGGCACGGGCCTCGTACGCAGTCCGCTGATCGCCTCGATCGCGCTGGGGCTGCTGGTGGCGGCGCTGGGCTGGCCGATGCCGCCGGTGATCGACAACTTCCTGCGGCTGCTCGGCAATGCCGCCGGCCCCTGCGCGCTGTTCGCGATCGGCGCGACGCTGGGCGTGCAGCGCGTCTCGCTCGACCGGGCGACGCTGGTGCTGGTGATCGCCAAGCTGCTGATCCATCCGCTGCTGGCGGCGATCGCGCTGTACTGGCTGATCCCGGTATCGCCGTCGCAGGCGGCCGCCGGCGTGCTGTGCGCGACGCTGCCGGCCGGCGCCAACAACTTCATCGTCGCGCAGCGCTACGGCGCCGACACCACCGCGATCAGCGCCGCGCTGCTGCTCGGCACGTTCGCCGCGCTGGCGACCGTGTCGGTGGCGATCGTGCTGCTCGGCCGGGCCTGGACGAAGGCCGCTACTCGACCTCGATCTTCGCTTCCCGGATGACCTTGCCCCACATGTCCAGGTCGCGCTGGATCACCGCGCTCAACTGCTCGGGCGTCGACGGGTGCGTGTCATAGCCCTGCCCGTTCAGCTTGGTCTCGAACGCCTTGTCGGCGAGCACCGAATGCACGGCGCCGTTGATCTGGTCGACCAGCGGCCGCGGCATGCCGGCCGGCCCGAGCAGCGCGAACCAGCCGACGACGTCGAAGCCGGGCACGCCGGCCTCGATCATCGTCGGCACGTCGGGCAGCGACGCGTTGCGCCGCGACGAGCTGATCCCGAGCGCGCGCACGCGACCCGAATTCACGTAGCCGGCGGACGTGCCGGTGATGTCGAACATCATCGTGATCTTGCCGCCCATCACGTCCGTCATCGCCGGCGCGTTGCCCTTGTACGGGATGTGCAGCATCTTCGTGCCGGTCATCCGCGCCAGCAGCTCGCCCGACAGGTGGTTCGAGCCGCCGACGCCCGCCGAACCGTAGGAAACCTTCTCGGGATTGGCCTTCGCGTAGGCGATCAGCTCGGACAGCGTCTTGAACGGCGAGTCGGGCGCGACGACCAGCACGTTCGCGTAATCGACGTACAGCCCGATCGGCGAGAAGTCCTTCAGCGAATCGAACGGCATCCGCTTGAGCAGGTGCGGGGTGATCGTCAGCGGCGGACTGGCGGCGAACATCAGCGTGTAGCCGTCGGGCGCCGAACGCGCGACGGCCTCGGCGCCGATCGTCCCGCCCCCGCCCGGCCGGTTCTCGACCAGGACGTTCGCGTTGTTCAGCTTGGCCGACAGCAGCGGCGCGAGCTGGCGAGCGGCCGTGTCGACGGGCCCGCCGGGCGCGTAACAGACGACCAGCTTGATCGGACGCGACGGATAGGCGTCCTGGGCCGCCGCCGGCAGGGCCTGGGCGCCGAGCAATGCGGCACCGGCGCCGAGCAGGCGCCGCCGCGACAGGCGGGAATCGATCATCGTGAGGTCTCCGTGGTCATCTTGCCGTTTCGAGCAGGCGCCGGCCGATCACCTGCGCCTGGATTTCCGCCGCGCCCTCGAAGATGTTGAGGATGCGGGCGTCGCACAACAAACGCGAGACCGGGTATTCGAGCGCGAAGCCGTTGCCGCCGTGGATCTGCACGGCATTGTCGGCCGCGGCCCAGGCGACGCGCGCCGCCAGCAGCTTGGCCATGCCGGCCTCCAGGTCGCAACGGTGCCCGAGGTCCTTCTCGCGCGCCGCGAAATACGTCAACTGGCGCGTGATCATGATCTCGACCGCCATCATCACCAGCTTGTCGGCCACCCGCGGGAAGCCGATCAGCGGCTGCGCGAACTGGTGGCGCTCCTGCGCATAGCGCAGCCCCACGTCGAACGCCGCCTGGGCCACGCCCAGCGCCCGCGCCGCCGTCTGGATCCGCGCCGACTCGAAGGTCTGCATCAGTTGCTTGAAGCCCTGCCCGGGCTCGCCGCCGAGCAGATCGTCGACCGGCACCTTGAAGCCGTCGAACGCCAGCTCGTATTCCTTCATGCCGCGATAGCCGAGCACCTCGATCTCGCTGCCGGTCAGGCCCTCGACCGGGAACGGGTCGGCGTCGGTGCCGCGCTTTTTCGTGCCCAGCAGCAGCGACAGGCCGCGATAGCCGTCCTCCTGCCTGCCGGTGCGCACGAGCATCGTCATCATGTCGGCGCGCACCGGATGCGTGATCCAGGTCTTGTTGCCGGTCACGACCCAGTAGTCGCCGTCGCGAACGGCCCGCGTCGTCAGGCTGGCCAGGTCCGAACCCACGTTCGGCTCGGTGAACACCGCCGTCGGCAGGATCTGGCCGGACGCGATCTTCGGCAGCCAGTGCTCGCGCTGCGCCTGCGTGCCGCCGCCCAGGATCAGCTCGGCGGCGATCTCGGAGCGCGTGCCCAGCGAGCCGACGCCGATGTACGCGCGCGACAGCTCCTCGGACACCACGCACATCGATTCCTTGCCCAGGCCCAGGCCGCCGTACTGCTCGGGAATCGTCAACGCGAACACGCCCAACTCGGACATCCGGTCGACGACTTCATAAGGGATGTACTGGTTCTTCAGGTGCCATTCGTGCGCGTACGGCGCGACCTCGGCCTGCGCGAAACGGCGCATCTGGTCGCGCATCGATTCGAGCGTCTCGTCCAGGCCGTTGTCGCCGAAGCTGGCCGCCCCCTCCTGCTTCGCCAGCAGCGTGATCAGCCGCGCGCGGCGGGCCGGCGTGTTGCCGTCGGCGATCAGCCGCTCGACCGCCGGCGTGCGCGCCGCGCCGATCCTCGCGGCATCCAGGCCCAGTTCGTGAAGACGCACGATCTCGCCCTGGCTCATCGGAATGCCGCCGAAGATCTGCGCCAGGTATTCGCCGGCGCCGATCGCGGCGATCAGCGTCTCGGTCTCGCCGAAGCGGCCGCGCTCGCCGAGCCGCGCGGCCCAGTGGTCGAGCTGCTCGAGCGCGCGCGCGTACGTCATCAGCCAGGCCAGGCCATGGACCGCGTGCTGCTCGCGCGTCTGCGCGTCGGCGTCGGGCACCCGGGCGGCGACGGCCGCCGCCGCGTCCGCCGCGAGCGTCATGATCGGCGCGACGGCGTCGTGCAGCGTGGTCCGCAGGTCGGCGGCCGTCTGGAAACTGAAGGAGGCGGAAGACTCGTTGCTCATCGTTGGTAATGCTCTGGTCGGTTGAAACGTCGATGGATGGGCGTCAGGTGCCGGCGGTCAACGCCGCCCAGCTACGCTCGAGCCGCTTGACCGAGACCGGCATCGGCGTGCGCAACTCCTGCGCGAACAACGATACCCGCAGTTCCTGCAGCGCCCAGCCGAATGCGTCGAGCCGATCGTCGTGCCGGCCCTTGCGGCCGGCCAGCAGACGCCGGTAACCCTGCTGCAGCGCGGCCATCTCGCGCTGCCGCTCGGCGTCCCGGGACGGATCGGTCCTGATTTTATCGAGGCGCAGCGTCAACGCCTTCAAATATCGCGGCAGATGCGCGATCCGGGCAGCAGGGGTTCTACTGATGAAGCGCGCCGGCAGCAGCTCGGCGAGCTGCTGGCGAATGTCGTCGGCGGCCGCCGGATGCGGCTTGGCGGCGCTCAGGCGCCGGCTGACCTGCCCGTGCTCGGCCAGGATCGCCGCGACCAGGCGCACCAGCTCCTGGCCGATCAGGTTCAGCCGGGGCCGCGCCTCGTCGAGCCGCCGGCGGAACGCCGCCTCGTCGGCCGGCAGCGGATCGGCCAGGCAGGCGCGGTCCAGCAGCGCCGCGACCAGTTCGGCCCTCAGCTCGTCGGCCGTCCCGAAGCTCGCGTACTGCAGCGACAACCGCGTGAAATCGGGGATGTTCTTCTCGAAGAACTTCAGCGGCTCCTTCAACGCGATCGCGAACAGCCGCCGCAGCCCGCCGCGATGCTCGCGGGCCGCCTGCTCGGGCTCGTCGAACACCCGCAACTCGACGGAGTCGCCCCGGTCGACCAGCGCCGGATAGCCGATCATCGACTGGCCGCCGCGGCTCGGCTCGTCATCGTCGTCCGCGCCGTCGGACCCGGTTTCGCCGAGCCCGTGCAATTCCATCAGCTCGGGCAGCTCGCCGAACTGCCAGTCGACGAAGCGCCGGCCGGCCTTCGGCAGGCAGGCCGCGCCGGCTCCGCCATGCCCAGCCCCGCTCTGCCCGGCGGCGGCCTCGCCGGCGCCGGTCGACCGCCCATCGCCCCCCGGTCCCGCCGCTCCGGAACCGGCTGGAGATCCGGCCGCGCGACGACCGGCCGGGGATCCTGCGGCACCGCGACCGGCCGGCAGTCCCGCCGCGCCGCGGCCTACCGCCGAGCGGTCCGTCACACCCGAATCGGCCCGGGCCGGATCCGAAGCGGACCGTGCCGAATCTCCGCCGCCCCCGCCCGCCGGTTCCGGCCGCGCGTCCGGCGTCGACGCGCCGAGCATCACCCCCGGCCCCAGCAGCTCGCCGAGCGCCGACTGGAACGCCGATTGCGCGCGCCCGCCATGGTCGGCCCGAAGCTGCGCCAGATGCCGCGACGCGGCGATGAACGCCCCATGCCGATCGACGAGCTTGAACTTCATGAACAGGTGCGGCGGCACCTGCTCGAGCTTGAAATCGGTCGCCAGCGGGCGGATCGAGATCTGCTGCTGGACGTCGTCGATCAGCGCCTCGACCAGCCCGCGCTCACCGGCGCGGCCGCCCCATCGCCGGCAGAAGCCCTCGACGTACGCGGGCAGCGGCACCAGGTGGCGCCGGATCTTCTGCGGCAGCGACTTGAGCAGCGCCTGCGCCTTGTCGGCCAGCATGCCGGGCACCAGCCACTCGGCGCGCTGGCCGTCGACCTGATTCAGCGCGTACAGCGGGATCGTCAGCGTGACGCCGTCGTCGGCCGCGCCGGGCTCGAAGTGGTAGTCGAGCGTCATGTCGACGCCGCGCATCCGCAGGCTGCGCGGAAACGCCTCGCTGCTGATGCCCTCGCTCTCCTTGCGCAGCACCTCGTCGCGCGACAGCTTCAGCAGATCGCGGTCCTGGGCGCCGGCGCGGCGGTACCAGGCCTCGAGCGCCTGCCCGGACCAGACGTCGGCCGGCACGCGCGCGTCGAACCAGTCGTACAGGAACTGCGCGTCGACCAGCAGATCGGGCCGGCGGATCTTGTGCTCGAGCCGCTCGATCTCGGCGATCAGCCGGCGGTTGTGCGCGAGGAACGGCAGCCGCGCCGCGCGCTCGCGATCCTCGGGCGCGTCGAGCCAGTCGCCGGCCACCAGCGCCTCGCGGATCAGCACCTCGCGGGCCATCGCCGGATCCTTCGCGCCGAAGTTGACGCGGCGCTGCGCGTACACGGTCAGGCCGTACAGCATGCCGCGTTCGTGCGCGACGACCTGCCCGGCCTTCTTCGACCAGGTCGGATCGCTCCACGAGCGCGTGATCAGGTGCGCGCCGGCGCGCTCGATCCAGGCCGGCTCGATCCGCGCGGCCGTGCGCGCGTACAGCCGGCCGGTATCGGTCATCTCGGCGGCCATCACCCAGCGCGGCGGCTTGCGCGTCAAGCCCGAGCCCGGATGCAGCACGAAATGCGTCGCGTGCGTCCCCGTGTAGCTCGCGTCCTCGGGCGCCTTGCAGCCGAGGTTGCCCAACAGTCCCGTCAGCAGCGCCTGGTGGATCCGCTCATAAGGCGCCGGGTCGGCGTTGGGCTTCCAGTGCAGGTCGCCGATCGCCTCGTGCAACTGCGCGTGCACGTCGGCCCATTCGCGGAACTTGCGCGGCGACAGGAACTCTCGCTCCAGCCGCGCGGCCAGCCGGCGGTTCGACTCGCCGTTGGCGCCGCGATTGGCGTTGGCCTGCTGCCAGTATTCCCACAGCTTCAGAAAGCCGGCGAAATCCGAGGCCTCGTCGGCGAAACGCTTGTGCTGCTGGTCGGCCGCCTGCTGCGCGGCCAGCGGCCGCTCGCGCGGATCCTGCGCCGACAGCGCGCCGGCGATCACCAGCAGCTCGCGCAGGCAGTCGTTGTCGCGCGCGGCCAGCAGCATCCGGCCGATCCTCGGATCGACCGGCAGCCGCGACAACTGCTGGCCGACCGGCGTCAGCCGCCGCTGCTCGTCGACCGCGTTCAGCTCGTGCAGCAGGTCGTAGCCGTCGACGATCGCGCGGCGCGGCGGCGGGTCGAGGAACGGAAACGCCTCGATGTCCTGCAGCCGCAGCGCCTTCATCCGCAGGATCACCGCCGCCAGCGACGAGCGCAGCACCTCGGGATCGGTGAAGCGCGGCCGTTTCAGCAGGTCGTCCTCGTCGTACAGCCGGATGCAGACGCCGTCGCTGACGCGGCCGCAGCGGCCCGAGCGCTGGTTGGCCGCCGCCTGCGAGATCGGCTCGATCTGCAACTGCTCGACCTTGCCGCGGTACCGGTAGCGCTTGACGCGCGCCAGGCCGGTATCGACGACGTAGCGGATGCCGGGCACCGTCAGCGAGGTCTCGGCGACGTTGGTCGCCAGCACGATGCGCCGCGACGACGACGACGCGAACACGCGGTCCTGCTCGGCGGCCGACAGCCGCGAGAACAGCGGCAGGATCTCGACGTCGCCGCGCCCGAGCACCTGCTGTCGCTGCGTCTGCGCCCGCGCGTGCGCGCGCCGCAGGTGCTCGGCGACGTCGCGGATCTCGCGCTCGCCGGGCAGGAAGACCAGCACGTCGCCGGGCGCCTCGGTCCACAGCTCGACGATCGCGTCCTCGATCTGCTCGGCCAGGTCCGGATCCTCGTCGCGCGGGTCGTGCTCGCGGCGCGGCCGCGCGGCCGTCCTGCCGACTGCCCCGGCCGTCCCCGCCGGCCGGGCGCCGGCCGACCGTGGTCCGGGCGCGGCCGACGACGCACCGGCCGCGCCGGCTGCACCACTCGCGCCGCCCGCCCCGCCGCCCGCCCCGCCGCCCGCCCCGCCGCCTGATCCGCCGCCTGATCCGCCGCCTGATCCACCGCCCGACCCGCCGGCCCCCCTCGACGCGCCGTTCGCCCTCGATGCGCCATTCGCTCCCGATGCGCCGTTCGCCGGCAGCAGCGGCCGGTAGCGGATCTGCACCGGATACAGGCGGCCCGAGACCTCGATGACCGGCGCCGGCCGGCCGTCGACCGAGAAGTGCCGCGCGAAGCGCTCGGCGTCGATCGTCGCCGAGGTCACGATCAGCTTCAGGTCGTCGCCGCGAGGCCCGTCGAGCAACTGCTTCAGGTAGCCGAGCAGGAAATCGATGTTCAGGCTGCGCTCGTGCGCCTCGTCGATGATCAGCGTGTCGTACGCGCGCAGCGCCGGATCCGACAGCGTCTCGGCCAGCAGGATGCCGTCGGTCATCAGCTTGATCGACGCGCCGGCCGCGAACTTCTCGTTGAAGCGGATCTTGTAGCCGACGTGCGCGCCCAGCGGCGAGCCCAGCTCCTCGGCGATGCGGCGCGCCACCGTGGTCGCCGCCAGCCGGCGCGGCTGCGTGTGGCCGATCAGGCCTTGCTGGCCGCGGCCGGCCATCGCGCAGATCTTCGGGAGCTGCGTGGTCTTGCCCGAGCCGGTCTCGCCGCAGACGATGACGACCGGATGCGCGCGGATCGCCGCGGCGATCTCGTCGCGGCGCGCCGAGACCGGCAGGGCGTCGGGGAAGTTCGGCGGCGGCAGCGGCTTGCGAGGACGGACTGCGGGCGCGGCGGGCGCGGCGACCGTGGCGCCGGAACCACCCGACGCGCGCCGCTTGGACGGAATCATCCGGCAATTATAATGTTCGGCTCACTCGCTCCGACGTCCGCCCGGACGACCCAGGCACTGCGATGAATGCGTTGTCTCCCGGCGTGGCCGTCGAGCCCGCCTCCCCGGCACGTCCGGCCGAGCCCGATCACCGGCAGTTCGTCGACTGGCTGCGCCAGGTCGCGCCGTACATCCACGCGTTCCGGGGCAAGACCATCGTCGTCGGCTTCCCGGGCGAGCTGGTGCAGGCCGGCCAGCTCAACGCGCTGATCCAGGACATCGCGCTGCTGCAGGCGCTGGGCATGCGGATGATCGTCTGCCACGGCGCGCGGCCGCAGATCAACGAGCAGATCCGCCTGCGCGGCGCCGAGGTCAACTATTCGCAGGGCATGCGCGTGGCCGACGGCGTCGCGCTCGAATGCGCGAAGGAAGCCTCCGGCGAGCTGCGCCTCGACATCGAGGCGGCCTTCTCGCAAGGGCTGCCCAACACGCCGATGGCCCACGCCGCCGTGCGCGTGATCTCCGGCAACCTGATCACCGCCCGTCCGATCGGCATCATCGACGGCGTCGACTTCGGCCATACCGGCCTGGTCCGCAAGGTCGACGTGCGGACGATGAACTTCGCGCTGAACGGCGGCTCGATCGTGCTGCTGTCGCCGCTGGGCTTCTCGCCGACCGGCGAGGCGTTCAGCCTGGCGATGGAGGACGTCGCCGCCGCCACCGCCGCCGCGCTGGACGCCGACAAGCTGATCTTCGTCACCGAGACGCCGGGTGTCGTCGACCTGACCGGCAAGATCCTCGGCGAGATCTCCGAGAACGAAGCCAAGCGGCTGCTCGGCCAGGACCTGCTGCCGCCCGATTCGGCGTTCTACCTGAAGCACGCGCTGCGCGCCTGCGAGGGCGGCGTCTCGCGCGCGCACATCATCCCGTTCTCGATCGACGGCAGCGTGCTGCTCGAGCTGTTCAAGCACGACGGCGTCGGCACGATGCTGGTCGAGGAGACGCTCGAAGAGCTGCGCGAAGCCACGCTCGAGGACGTCGGCGGCATCATCTCGCTGATCCGCCCGCTCGAGGACGACGGCACGCTGGTCAAGCGCGACCGCGCGAAGATCGAGCACGAGATCACCAACTTCACGGTGATCGAGCACGACAAGATCATCTTCGGCTGCGCGGCGCTCTACCCGTTCCCGACCGAGCAGATCGGCGAGATGGCCTGCCTGGCGGTCAATCCGAGCGCGCAGGGCCAGGGCGACGGCGACCGCATCCTCAAGCGGATCGAGCAGCGCGCGCGGGCGATGGGATTGAAACGCCTGTTCGTGCTGACCACGCGGACCACGCACTGGTTCCTCAAGCGCGGCTTCGTGCTGGCCGGCCTCGAGGCGCTGCCCGCCGAACGCAAGCGGCTGTACAACTGGCAGCGCAAGTCGCAGATCCTGATCAAGAATCTCTGAGCACCAAGGAGTCGTCCATGTCCCGAACCGTCCAGTGCGTCAAGCTCGGCCGCGAGGCCGAAGGCCTCGACTTTCCCCCTTACCCCGGCGAGCTCGGCAAGCGGATCTTCGAGAACGTCTCCAAGCAGGCGTGGCAGGGCTGGATCCAGCACCAGACGATGCTGGTCAACGAGAACCGGCTGAACCTGGCCGACGCGCGCGCCCGCAAGTACCTGGCCGCGCAGATGGAGCAGTATTTCTTCGGCGGCGGCGCCGAGCGTCCGGCCGGCTACGTCGCTCCCAGCGCCTGAGCGCCCGCGCCCTTCCCGGAGCCGCCGGCGCCCGCGCGGGCCGGCGGCGGACGAGCCGGTTCAGGCGAAGAACGCCTCGTATCCGTCGTTCGGCTCGAAGTGGCCGTTGCGGAACACCAGCCGGCTCGGGCCCGGCATCGCCCGCTCCTTCAGCGGATGGCCGGGGTCGCCCGGATAGGCGACGACGCGCAGCCCGTCGACCTGCATCGGCTCGGGCTGGATCAGCGGCGGCGGGCGCCGGACCGCGTCGGCCAGCACCTCGGGCACCGACCCGAAGCGCGACAGGTGGGCCAGCGTCATGATCTGCGGCGGCGCCAGTTGCATCTGGCCCGCCCAGTACCGGTCGAGTCCCTGGCGCGGATCGACCCAGATGCTGTCCATCGCCTCGTGGTTGTCGTGCAGCGCGGTCTGGCCGGCCGGCAACGCGACGACGAAGAAGCGCGTATCGAAGCGCTTGGTGCTCAGCGACGGCATCCGCGGCGTGATCCAGCGCGACCACGGCGACATGCCGCTGACGTCGATGCTCAGGTCCATCTGCTCGACGACCTCGGCGAACGAGCGACCCTCGCGATGCGCGGCCAGCGCCTCGGCCTGCAGGCCGGCGTCGGCCCGCCCCTGCCGGCCGGCCAGCAGGATCCCGCACTCCTCGAAGGTCTCGCGGCAGGCCGCGAAATGCAGCGCGGCCGCCTGCGTCGCGTCGAGCGCCGCCTCGCCGAGCGCGCGGTGCATCGCCTCGCGCGGCGCCGCCAGCCGGCCGATCGCCTCGTCGCCATGGTCCGCCTCGTCGACCTTGCCGCCGGGGAACACGTGCGCGCCGCCGAAGCTCGTCGACTTGCTGTGCCGCTGCACGAGGAAGACCTCGAAGCCGCCCGGCGCGTCGCGCAGCAGGATCACCGACGCGGCCGGGATCGGCGCGGCGGTGACCTCCTTGTCATTCAGTTCCATCTCGTCTCCAACTGTGATCTCGTTCGTCAGTCCAGCGCCCTCGAGCGCCGCTCGACGCCCTCGGCCGTGGCGATCAGCGCGACGTCCGCCGCCTTCATCGCGAACAGTCCGACCGTCACGACGCCGGGCCAGTCGTTGATCGCGGCCTCGAGCTGCGCCGGGCGCTCGATGCGCAGGCCGGCGACGTCGAGGATCAGGTTGCCGTTGTCGGTGACGAAACCCTCGCGCTCGGTCACCCGCGCGCCCAACTCGCGCAACCGCGCGGCGATGCTGGCGCGGGCCATCGGGATCACCTCGATCGGCAGCGGAAACTGCCCGAGCGTATCGACGAGCTTGGAGCGGTCGACGATGCAGACGAAGCGCTCGGCCGCCGCCGCGACGATCTTCTCGCGCGTCAACGCCCCGCCCCCGCCCTTGATCATCTCGAGGTCGCAGTTCAGCTCGTCGGCGCCGTCGACGTAGACGGGGATCGGCTGGCCGCTGTCGACGACCTCGT
Source organism: Burkholderiaceae bacterium (assembly GCA_047605425.1). GTDB lineage: Bacteria > Pseudomonadota > Gammaproteobacteria > Burkholderiales > Burkholderiaceae_E > JAKPAM01. The sequence continues at coordinate 19,662 of JASGFT010000009.1, forward strand.
TCAGGTCGAACACCGGGATGCCGAGCGCCTGCATGCGCCGGGTCGACGCCTCGGAGCTCGATACCGCGCCGCGGTAGCGCTCCTTGCGCTCGGCCAGCAGGTCGATGAAATGGTTGACCGTCGAACCGGTGCCGACCCCGACGATGCTGTCGTCGACCAGTTCATCGAGCGCGGCGCGGGCGGCCGCGCGCTTGAGCGCCTCTTGCGGGCTGGGCGCGGGCTGCCGCGCCGCGCCGGATTGCGAATCGGTAGTCATGGACGCCATTCTACCGGCGCGCGCCGGCGACGGCGGCGCCTCAGGCGGCGAGCAGATCGGGCGTCAGCAGCGCCTGCATGACGGCGCGGTTGCACTGCTCGGTCGACAGCAGCGCGCCGAGCAGTTCGTCGGGCAGGCGCAGCGACGGGCCCTGCTCGACCAGCTCGGCGATCCGCACGTACGGCGCGTACGGGCCGGACCGGGCGACCAGCGCGTCGGTGACGCTCTCGGGCACGCTCAACTGGCCCAGCAGCGTCTCGAGCGGCTCGCTGAACAGCTTGTCGAGGAACGAGAACACGCCGAGGATGAACAACTCGTCGCGCACCGATTCGTCCTGGTCCTGCGCGATCAGGTGCTCGAGGAACAGCCCGCGCCGGAACGACGCGAACATCACCGGCCGCAGGTTCGACTCCTTGCACGAGGTGGCCAGCAACAGCGTCAGCCAGCGCTTGAGCTTCGCGTAGCCGAGCATCATCACCGCGTGCCGGAACGAGTGCACCTGGACCGTCAGGCCGAACGCCGCCGAGTTGATGTACCGCAGCAACCGGTACGCGAGCGAGGGGTCGCGGCGGATCAGCGCCTCCATGTCGGCGACGTCGGCGCCCTTGTCGACCAGTTGCAGCAGGCGGGCCACCGTCGAGAAGTCCGGATTGCTGGCGACCGACTTGCTGTGCCGGAACGTGTCCTCGAACGGCCAGCCGACGACGGCGACCGCCCCGGTCGCGAAGCAGCGCTCCATCAAGGCGATGCTGCCGACGCCGAGCTGCGCGTACGGGATCGTGCGCCGCGCCGCCTGCGGATCATGCTGCGACGACGGATCCTTCAGCCGCCGATCGGTGTCGACGTGGATCATCGTCATCCGGAAGGCCGGCAGCAGCGCCGGCGTCAGCTCGCCGACCGGCCGGCCGGCGAGCACCATCCGGAAGCCCCGCCGGTGCATCTCGACGGCCAGCGCCTCGCCGCCGGGCTCGACGAGGAACGGCGCCGGCACCTCGATCCACAGGTTCTCGACCGGATCGACCTGCAGGATGTCGTCGGCCAGTTGCAGGTCATCGACGGCCAGCAGCACCGCCGGCGCGTCGGCCGGGCTGGCCGCCGCGACCTGCTCGTACAGCCGGCCGATCGTCGCTTCGCGGCTTCCCGGCACCAGCACGCTGGCGCGCGTGGCGATCGCATTGCGCTTCCGATCGACGATCGGCGCGTACCCGATGAGGGTGTCTGACAGAGAGATCATCAGCGTTCGGCTCCGGAGCCGCGCCCGCCGGACTCGCGTCCCGCGCGCCGCGGCCGGATCACAGGTATTGGAACAGCGACATCCTCGATACCGCCGCGTAGGTCTGCATCGCCGCCTGGTAGGCCACCTGCGACGACGTCATCTCGGTCAAGGCCTTCGTGTAGTCCAGGTCGACCAGGTCCGACAGGCGCGACTGCAGCGTGATCGAGGTCGATTCCGCCAGACTGGTCTGGCTGTCGACGATCTTCAAGCTTTCGCCGATGCGCGTACGAATGAACGACAGACGGTCGAACGACGCGTCGACGCTGTCGATCGTCGAATCGATGGCTGCCATCCGGTCGGTGTCGCTCAGCGCGGTGTCCTGCAGCGCGTCGATGGCCGCGCTGATCGCGTCGAACACGCTGCGCGTGCCGCCGTCGGCCTGCGGGATCGCGATGAACGCATCCTCGCCGTCCTGCGTGGTCGCCAGCGCCGGATCGGTCGCCACCGACTGCTGGCCGGTCTGCGTCTGGTAGACGATCGACCCGCTGGTCGTGAACGGCGACCGGTCGGTGCCGGCGCCGCCGAACACGTAGCCGCCATTGCCGTCGCTCTGGTTGGCGATCGCGATCAGGTTGCCGAGCGTGCCCGACAGCTCCTCGGCCAGCGACGCGCGGTCCGCGTCGGTGAAGGCGGGCGCCGACGCGGTCAGCAGCAGCTCGCGCGCGTGCTGCAGCTCGTCGCTGGCCGATCCGACCGCGCTGTCGGCCTGCTGCAGCATGCCCTTGGCGTGATCGATCATCCGCTGGTCGGCCTCGAGCTTGGCTTGACGGGCGCGGATGCGCTCGGCCTGGGCCGCGGCGACCGGATCGTCGCTCGGCTTGTTGACGCGAAGCTCGCTGGAGATCTGCGTCTGCAGCGTGCCGATTTGCGAGGCCTGGTCCTGCAGGTTCTTGACGGCCTGCGCGTAGTGCGAGGTGGTGGCGACTCTCATGGGAACTCCTTTCGATCCGATCAGTTGTTGACCGCCGACAGCAGCGAATCGAACAGCGTGTTCGCCGTCGCGATGATCTTGGCCGCCGCCTGGTAAGCCTGCTGGTACTGCAGCAGCCGCACGGCTTCCTCGTCCAGGTTCACGCCGCTGATGTTGTCGCGGGCGGCCTCGGCGTTGACCAGCGACTGCTCGGCGATCGTCGTCGCCGTGTTCGCGCTCGCCGCGCGCGCGCCGACGTCGGCGACCAGCGCCGCGTAGGCGTCGTTGAACGAGCGGCCGTCGACGCTGGCCGCGTCGATCGCCTCGTAGAGCTGCTTGGCGTTGCGATTGTCGGTCTGCGGCGACTGCGTCGCCGACACGGTGACGGTATCGCCTTCGGCCGGCTGGCCCTGCAGCGTCAGCGTCCAGCCGTTGTACGTGATCGGCTGGTCCGACGCATACGTCAGGCCGGTCGGATCGCCGGTACCGGTGCCGCTGACGTCGAACGTGCCGTCGGCATGGAAGGTCAGCGTGACCGGCTCGGTCAGGTTCGCGTCGGCGCCATCGGCCACCGAGAAGCCGGCGACGGTCATCGTTCCCTGGTTCGACGAGGTTGCGGCCGGATAGGCGGCCATCGCGGCGGCGATCTGCGAGCCCGACGTCAGCCGCACGCCGAACTCGCCGGCGAACACGCTGCCCGATTTGACGAGGAAGCGGTCGCCGGACAACGCGCCGGGGGTCAGCGCGAACTGCAGGCCGTCGACCTCCAGCGGAAAATCGGCGACGGCGGCCGTCGTGCTCTGTCCGTCGGACAGACGGGTCACCACGTAGTCGGTGCCGTCGTAGTCGATCCGGTAATCGCTGGCCTTCAACTGCGAGGCGTCGACGACGGTCGCCGCGAACGCGCCGCTGCCGGTGTTGGTCGTCGCGGCGCCGACCGTCGGCGACGCGACGTCGAACAGCGGCTGGCCGGCCTGGCCCGATTCGTCGACACCGGCGGTCTGCACGGCGTTGAACGCGCCGGCGATCGCCGCGGCCATCTGCCCGATTTGGTTCTGCGCCGACACCAGGTCCTCGTTGCGAAAGCGCAGCAGGCCGGCGATCGCGCCGCCGCCGATGTTGACCGTGTTGACGGGCACGTCGACCGCGCCCTGCTTCATCATCAGTTGCGGCCGTCCGGTGCCCAGCGTGTCGGTGCCGATCGAGAACTGCGACGACGAGGTGCCCGCCACCAGCGACTCGCCGGTGCTGGCGAACATCGTGACCGTGTTGTCGTCGTTGATGTACGCGTTGCCGCGGATCTGCGTATTGATCTCGTTGATCAGCGCGTCGCGCTGGTCGAGCAGATCGTTCAGCGCGGTGCCGGTGCCGCTGCCGAAGGCCAGCTTGCCGTTGAGCTCGGCCAGGTCGGCGAGCATCGTGTTCAGCTCGCCGACCGCCGCCTCGAGCTGCAGATCGGTGTCGCGCGCCAGGTCCTCGATCTGCGTGTCGAGCGTGCTCACGCGCGAGGCCAGGTTCTGCGCGCTGCTAAGCACGACCTCGCGCACCGCGCTGCTGTTCGGCGTGTTCGACAGGTCGGCCAGCGCCGTGCGCAGCGCGTCCATCGACGCGCCCAGGCCGGTGTCGGGGTCGGCGAACAGGTTCTCCAGCGCGCTCGTCTGCGTGCTGCGCGCCTGCGCGGCCGACGCGGTCGACTGCGCGACGAACACCGCGCGCTCGACGAACTGGTCGTACTGGCGCTGGACGGCGTCGATCTGCACGCCCATCCCGACGTACTCGGCGCCGGTGTTGGTGCCGACCTCGGACTGCACGACGGTCTGGCGGTGATAGCCGACCGTGTTGGCGTTCGAGATGTTGTTGCCGACCGTCTGGATCTGCGTGTAGGCCGCGCTCAATGCGCTGGCGCCGATGTTCAAGAGTCCCATGGATGTTCCTTGCTCGCGAATCGGTTCAGATCACCAGGCGCCGGATCGCCAGCGCCTTGTTGATCGTCTGTTCCAGCTTGTCGCCGTAATGCGGGTCGGTGGCGTAGCCGGCCCGCTGCATGCCCTGCGCGTAGCGGTTGACCGAACCGCCGGCGCTGGCGCGGATCACGCCGCCGTAGCGCTCGTTGCCGCCGACCAGCCGCGCCCAGTCGCGGAAGGCGTCGGCGTACGAGTCGTAGGCGCGGAAGCGCTGCACGACGCGGCGCGGACGCCCGTCGACGTACTCGGTGGTCGCGGTCTCGACGGTCCTGCCCTGCCAGTTCCTGCCGGCCTTGATGCCGAACAGGTTGTGCGAGCTCGAGCCGTCGGCGTGCCGGATCTCGCGCCGTCCCCAGCCGGATTCGAGCGCCGCCTGGCCGATCACGTAGTGCGCCGGCACGCCGGTATCGCCCTGCGCGGCGACCGCGTGCCGCCACATCCGCTGCACGAATTGCGCCTGCTGCGGACCGGCCCGGCCCGCGTCGGCCGCCGCCTTCGCGGCCATCGCGGCGGCGACCTGCTGGTTCGAGCCGCTCGGCTCACGCGCCGGCAACGGCAGCGGCTGCCCGGAGGCCGCCCCGCGCGCGCATCGCCAGTCCGGGCGCGCCGTCGGCCGACCCGCCGTTGGCCGTCGCGCCGCCGGCGCCCGCCTGGTCGGCCGGCACGCCCATGTTGCGCGACAACTGCCGCGCGATCACGTCGGCGAGCCCACCGGGCCGGCCCGCCATCTTCTGCGCGAGCTGCTGGTCCATCATTTCGGTGTACATCGGCGTCGACGCTCCGTCCATCAGTCCGGACTTGGGGCTGGCCTCGCGCATGCTCTTGAGCAGCGACTGCATGAACATCGCCTCGAACTGCGCCGACACCTTGCGCATCGCCGCCTGCGGGTCGCGCGAGGCCTGCAGCTTCAGGCGATCGAGCGAGCGGGCGTCGGCCGCCAATCCGGATGTCGTCGCGTCCATGCCGCCCTCTTCAGATGATTTCCAGGTCAGCCTTCAGGCTGCCCGCGGCCTTCATCGCCTGCAGGATCGCGATCAGATCCTGGGCCGACGCCCCCAGCGTGTTCAGCGCCTTGACCACGTCGGCCAGCCGCGCGGCGCCCGGGAGCAACATCAGCCCGCCACCGTCCTGGCGGATCGAGATATCGGCCTTTTCGGCGACCACGGTCTGGCCTTGAGAGAAACCGCCCGGCTGGCTGATCACCGGCGTCGACGAGATCGTCACCGACAGGTTGCCGTGCGCGACCGCGCAGTTGTCCAGCGTCACGCTCTGGTTCAGCACGACCGAGCCGGTGCGCGCGTTGACGATGACCTTGGCCATCGGCTTCGGAAGCTGCACGTCGACGTTCTCCAGGTCGCCGAGGAAGCCGACGCGACGCGCGGGCTCGGCCGGCATCCTCACCTGGATCACGCGGCCGTCCAGCGCCATCGCCAGATCGCCGCTGCCGAAGCGGCGGTTGATCGAGTCGGCGACCTGACGGGCGGTCGAGAAATCGGTCTGCGACAGCTCGAGGTTGACGCTGTCGCCCTGCAACGCGTTGTTCGGCACGGCCCGCTCGACCGTCGCCCCGGCCGGCACCCGGCCCGCGCTCAGGTGATTGACCTGCACCTTGCTGCCGCCGGCCGACGCGCCGGCGCCGCCGACGACGACGCTGCCCTGCGCCATCCCGTAGACCTGGCCGTCGGCGCCGCGCAACGGCGTCAGCAGCAGCGTGCCGCCGCGCAGGCTCTTGGCGTTGCCCATCGACGAGACGGTCACGTCGATCGTCTGGCCGGGCTGCGCGAACGCCGGAAGCTGCGCGGTCACCATCACCGCCGCGGCGTTGCGAAGCTGCGGCGTCACGCCCGGCGGCAACTGGATGCCGAGCTGCGACAGCATCGCCTGCAGGCTCTGCACGGTGAACGGCGCCTGCGTCGTCTGGTCGCCGCTGCCGTCCAGGCCGACCACCAGGCCGTAGCCGATCAACTGGTTGGCCCGCACGCCCTGGATCGAGCCCAGGTCCTTGAGCCGCTCGGCGCGCGCCGGCGCCCACCCCAGGCCCAGGCCCAGGCCCAGCGCCACGGCCAGCGCACCCGCCATCATTCGCATCATCGTCGACATCCGTGTCACGCCATCTCAGATCGGAAACCAGCTCAGGAAAAAGCGCGACAGCCAGCCGGTCGTCTGCGCGCGGTCGATGTCGCCCGAGCCGCGCACCTGCAGGCGCGCGTCGGCGATCTGCGTCGAGCTGACCACGTTGCCGGCCAGGATCGTCGCCGGGTTCACCACGCCCGAGAAACGCAGCGTGTCGACGTTCTGGTTGATGCCGATCTGCTTCTCGCCCGACACGACCAGGTTGCCGTTGGCCAGCACCTCGATCACGGTGACGGTGATCGTTCCCGAGAACGTGTTGTCGCTGGCGGTATCGCCCTTGCCGGCCATCGTGTTGGCCGACGTGCCGGTCGCGCCCAGCTTGGCCAGCGTCGACGCGTTGTTGAAGAACGGCAGCCCGCCGATCGAGGCCTCGATCGAGCCTTTGCGATCGATGTTGCTGGCCGTGCTCTGCTTGGCCGAGGTCTTCTCCTGGATCGACACCGTCAGCACGTCGCCGATCAGCCGCGCGCGCCGGTCCTCGAACAGCGGCCGGAACGCGCCCGTGTGATAGATCGCCCCGTTGGCGGCCGGCTCGGCGACCGCCGGCGCCACGATGTAGGTCGGCCGGGCCGTGCGCGGCTCGATGACCTGCACCTTGGGCGTCATCATCTCGGCACAGCCGCTCAGCAGCGACGCCGCGGCCAGCGCGGCGATGGCGGCGGCCCTGCCCGATACCGATCGGATCGCTGTCATCGGAATTCCTCGACGATGCCCGGTCAAAGCTGCGCCAGCTTGGCCAGCATCTGGTCCGAGGTCTGGATCGCCTTCGAGTTGATCTCGTACGCGCGCTGCGTCTGGATCATCGACACCAGCTCCTCGACGACGTTGACGTTCGAGGTCTCGACATAACCCTGGTTCAGCACGCCGGCGCCGTTCAGCCCCGGCGTGTTGACGGTCGGCGTGCCCGACGCGGTCGTCTCGACGAACAGGTTCTGGCCCTTCGGATCGAGACCGGACGGATTCATGAACGTCGCGAGCTGGATCTGGCCGATCTGCGTGGTCGCCGTCTGGCCGGCCAGCACGACCGACACGATGCCGTCGGCGCCGATCGTCACCGACTGCGCGTTGTTCGGCACGACGATCGGCGGCGACATCGACATGCCGTTCGACGTGACGAGCTGGCCCTGCGGGTCGAGGCGGAACGCGCCGTCGCGCGTATAGGCCATCGTGCCGTCCGGCTGCTGGATCTGGAAGAAGCCGTTGCCGTTGACCGCCATGTCGAACACGTTGTCGGTCTTTTGCAGGTTGCCCTGCGAGAACGAGCGCATCGTCGCGACCGGGCGCACGCCGGTGCCGAGCTGCAGGCCGGTCGGCAGTTGCGTCTGCTGCGTCGACTGCGCGCCGGCCTGGCGCATGTTCTGGTACAGCAGGTCCTCGAACAGCGCGGTCGAGCGCTTGTAGCCGTTGGTGCTGACGTTGGCGAGGTTATGAGAGATCGTGTCGAGCTGGAGCTGCTGCGCGTCCAGGCCGGTCTTCGATACCCACAGGGAGCGGATCATGTCGGTGTTCCTACGATGTCTTGCGGTGGCGCGCGTCAGCTCTTGAGCGACAGCAACTGGGCGGCCTTCTGCTCGTTGGCCTCGGTGTTCTGCATCATCTTCATCTGGATCTCGAACTGCCGGGACAGCGCGATCATGCCGACCATCGCCTCGACGGCGTTGACGTTGCTGCCTTCGAGCATGCCCTCGGACACTCGCAGCGCCGGATCGTCGGGCAGCGCGTCGCCGGTCCGGCTGCGCAGCAGGCCGTCGTCGCCCTTGACCAGCTCGCCGGCCGCCGCGCTGACCAGCTTTATCTTGCCGATCATCACCGACGGCTGGTTCGGCCCGTTCGCGCTGACCGTGCCGTCGGCGCCGATCGAAACCTCCATGCCCGGCGGAATCGTGATCGCCCCGCCCTCGCCGGCGACGCTCAGTCCGTGGCCGGTCTGCAGCGTGCCGTCGGCGGCCAGCACGAACGCGCCGTCGCGCGTGTACGCCTCGGTGCCGTCCAGGCCCTGCACCGCGAAATAGCCGGGCCCCTGCATCGCCACGTCGAGCGAGCGGCCGGTGCTCATCAGCGGCCCCGCCGATGCGTCGAAACCCGAGGTCGCCTCCAGGCTCGCGACGCGCGTCGTCGCGGTGCCGTCGGCCCGTACCGGCACCGAACGGTAAGCGGTCAGGTCGGCGCGGAAACCGTTGGTGCTGGCGTTGGCGAGGTTGTGCGAGATCGTCTCCTGGCGCTGCAGCAGCGCCTTGGCGCCGGTCATCGCCGTATAGATCGCTCGGTCCATCGCTCAGGTCCTCCGGGCGGATGTCATCGGGGGGCGGCGCATCACGATCAGCGCAGGTTGACGATCGTCTGCATGATCTGGTCCTGCGTCTTGATCGTCTGCGCGTTGGCCTGGTAAGCGCGCTGCGCGGTGATCATGTTGACCAGCTCGGCCGTCAGATCCACGTTCGAGCCCTCGAGCGCGCCGGACTCCAGCGTGCCCAGCACGCCGGTCGACGGCGCGCCGACGACCGGCTGACCCGAGGTCGAGGTCTCGCCCCAGGCGTTGTCGCCCAGCGGCGACAGGCCCTGCGGATTCGAGAAGTTGGCCAGGATGATCTGGCCCTGCGCCTTGGTCTGGCCGTTCGTGTACGTGGCCATGATCACGCCGTCGCCGTCGATCGAGAAGCCGGCTACCTGGCCCGGCGCGAAGCCGTCCTGGTCCAGCGCGGTGATCGCGAACGACGAGCCGTGCTGCGTCAGGTCGCTCAGGTCCAGCGCGATCGTCTGCGAACCGCCGACCGCGGCGGCCGTCGGATACGTGAAGTCGATCGGCGTGGTCGGCGTCAGCAGCGCGCCGTTGGTGTCGAACTCCAGCGAACCGATCGGCGTCGCCGGCGTCGCGCCCGAGACCTCGACGCCGTCGACCGCCGCGTAGACGTCCCACGTGTTGTCGCCGGTCTTGCGGTAATACGTCGTCAGCGAATGATTGCTGCCCTGGCTGTCGTAGACGGTGATCGAGGTCGCGTCGTTGTACGACTCGGTATCGGTCAGCCCGAACGGCACGGTGGCGTCCACCGCCGTATCACGCGCGTCCAGGTTGGCCGTGAAGCCGGCCGTCGTCGTCGACTGCGGCGCGATGTCGGACATGTCCAGTTGCAGCTCGACCGGCACGCCGGTGACGATGTCGCCCTGCGTGTTCGCCGCGTAGCCCATCAGCCGCGAGCCGCTGGTCGTCGTCATGTAGTTGTTCTTGTCCAGCCGGAACTCGCCATTGCGCGTATAGGACAGCGCGCCGTTGGTCGACAACTGGAAGAACCCGGACCCGTTGATCGCGATGTCCAGCGGATTGTCCGACGAGGTCAGGTCGCCCTGCGTGAACTGCTGGTTGACCGAGGTCACCTGCACGCCGATGCCGTTGTTGGCCGAACCCGACCCGTACAGCGAATTGGCGTAGACGTCGGCGAACTGCGCGCGCGAGGACTTGGCGCCCACGGTGTTGACGTTCGCGATGTTGTGGCCGATCACGTCCAGGTTCTTGGACGACGCGCTCAGGCCGCTCAGGCCGTTCTGGAAACTCATTGACTGCTCCTGTGAGGAATCTCGTTGTCGGGCTCAGCTTCGGGGAGGAACGACGCCTTTGGACCGGCGTTTCAGAACACGCCTCGGATATCGGTGATGTCGATCGACGAGCCGTCGGCAAGCTGCGCCTTGACGGCGCCGCTGCCCTGCGTGACCGACCGGACGGTCGTGGTGCTCAGCGGCGTGGCGCTGACGGTCGCGCCCAGCGCGTCGACGGCCGCCACCCGCATCGTGTAGTCGCCGGCGCCATAAGTGCCGCCGCTGCCGTTCGTGCCGGTCCACTCGAAGCTCGTCGTGCCGGCCGACTGGTTCGTGAAGGTCTTGGTATCGACGACCTGGCCGCCGCTGTCGTACAACTGCACGACGACGCGGCTCGCGTCCTCGTCGAGCGCGACCCCGGCCTGCATCGATTTCGTGCTCTCGTCCCAGACCAGCGCAGAGCCTTCGGTCAGGATCGTCTTGCCGATCAGCGCCGTCGAGCTCGCGGCGTTGGCGGTCGCCGATTCGGTGAACTTGCTCATCGTCGCGTTCAGCTTCTCGATGCCTTCGACGGTGCTGATCTGCGCCATCTGCGACGTGACCGCCGCGTTGTCCAGCGGATTGAGCGGATCCTGGTTCTTCATCTGCGCGACCAGCATCTTCAGGAACTGGTCCTTCGTATCGGCCGAGGTCTGCGTCGTCGCGGTGGTCGCCGACGAGCCCGATTCGTACAGCGACGCCAGCGCCGAGTTGCTCGTCGAGGAGGTACTGGAGGTGGAAGCCATTCGAGGTCGATTCCTTATTGCCCGAGCTGCAGCGTCTTGACCATCAATTGCTGCGCGGTGTTCATCACTTCGACGTTGTTCTGGTACGAGCGCGACGCCGACATCATGTTGACCATCTCTTCGACGACGTTGACGTTCGACTGCGTGACATAACCTTCGGCGTCGGCCAGCGGATGAGTCGGGTCATAGTCGCGCTTGGCCGGCGTCTGGTCCTCGACGAGGTTCGAGACGCGCACGCCCGCCTGCCCGGCCGGCACGCCGGTCTGCGTCTGGAACACGACCTGGCGCGCCTTGTACGGCTGGCCGTCGGGTCCGGCGACGCTGTCGGCGTTGGCCAGGTTCGACGCGACGACGTTCAGCCGCTGGCTCTCGGCCATCACGGCGCTCGACGATACGGAAAGAATCTTCATCAACGACATCTATTGGCTCCGTCGGCGTCCGCCGGTCGGCGGACATTCGGTCGATCATTCACCCTTGATCGCGCTCAAGTTCGTGCGGACGCTGCCGTTGATGAACCTGAGCGCCGCTTCGTAATGCAGCGCGTTGTCGGCGAAGTTGGCCCGCTCGCGATCGAGCTCGACCGTGTTGCCGTCCATCGACGCCTGGTCCGGACGGCGGTACTGCAGCCGCTCGTTCGACGCGTACAGTTGCGCGCCCGCCTTGCCGGGCAGGTGACGCGCGTCGCTGACCTGCAGCCGCGCGGCCGGGACGGTCGTCGCCGCCGATGCGCGGGCGGCCGACAGCGAGGTCGTCGACATCGTCAGCGCGTCCTGCCCGGTCCCGGCCGGCAAGGGCTGCAACGAGCGCGTCGGCAGGCCGGTCGCCTTGGCCAACGCCTCGGGCAGCGCGAAATCGCGCGCCTTGTAGCCGGGGGTATCGGTATTGGCGATGTTGCTGGCCAGCACGGTCTGGCGCGCCGAGCGCAGCGTCAGCGCCTGGCTCTGGAATTGCAACGTCGAAAGAATCTGGTTCAGCATGTCGATGTTCTGCGGGGCCGTCATGACCGGACCGTCCTGATCCGAGTGCTGGCATCTTCTGCCGCCTGCGCCGAAACTTAAGTGCCGATAAGCTGCGAGTTAGACCGGCTTTTCGGCTCCGACTCGAGCGTCCCGGAGATTAGTCTGGTGCCGCATGAACAAGCCACTTTGCCACGCGCTGGCGGCGATCGCGCTAAGTCTGTCCGCCGCTCCCGCTCTCGCGCAGGACGCCGATCCGGGCGAAGCGGTCGTTCGTCGGTTCGTCGAGTCGCAGGTCGGCGCCGGCAACCGCGTCGAGGTCGTCGTCGGGCAGCTCGACCCGCGCTGGCGGCTGGCCCCGTGCGAGCGCATCGAACCGTTCGTGCCGGCCGGCATCCGGCTGTGGGGGCGCACGTCGATCGGCGTGCGCTGCGTGCAGGGCGCGAGCTGGACGATCTCGCTGCCGGTCACGGTCAAGGTCTTCGGCAACGCGCTCGTCGCCAATCAGAACCTCGCGTTCAACGCGCCGGCCTCCGTTCAGCACTTCCGGCTCGAGGAGGTCGACCTGACCCGCGAACCGGCGCCGCTGGTGACCGACGGCGCGCAGATCGACGGCAAGGTGATGGCGCGGCCGATCTCGGCCGGCCAGGCGCTGCGCCAGGACCACCTGCGCGTCGCGCAGACGATCTCGGCCGGCGATCCGGTCAAGGTGCGGATCGTCGGCGAAGGCTTCGCGGTCAGCGCCGACGGCGTCGCCTTGTCGCCGGGCGGCGACGGCCAGACGCTGCGCGTGCGGCTGGACAACGGCAAGATCCTGGCCGGCACGGTCAAGGACCGCGGCGTCGAGATCCGGCTCTGAGCCGGCACGAACGCGACGAACGGCCGATCGAGCGGCGAACTCGTGTGACTTTTCGCGGCTTTTCGGGGCTTAAGTCTTCCGCGGCCGCGCCGAAGATAGCAGCATGGGCCCGTTGAGGAAGCCGGGCCGGCGTACAAGGAGCAACGCAATGAAGATCGGACCAACGAAGGACGCTGCTTCGCTCGACGCCGCGCTGCGTGTCGGGGCTCGTTCGACGGGTCAGCCCGACGCAGGCGAGGCGGCCGGATCGCTCGAAGCGGACAACGTCAGGCTGTCGAACGCGTCGCGCGAGCTCGGCTCGCTCGAACTGAGCGTACGCGCCGACAAGGTCGCGGCGCTGCGCAAGGCGATCGACGAAGGCAAGTACCAGATGGACATCGAAGCGATCGCCGACAACATGATCGCCGAGGCCGCTCGGCTGATCCAGACCATCGGCATGCCGCCGGGACGAGCGGTCTGAACCGACGAAGGCCGTCCCCGATGCTCAACGACCTGCGCGAAGCCCTGATCGAGCAGGCCCGCGCGTTCTTCGTCGCCGATCCGCAGGAGCTCGAGCGCGCCAACGTGCGCGTCACGCGCGCTCTGCGCGCATTGCGCGACCGCCCCACCCCGCTGGACGCCCGGCAGCAGGCGGCGCTGCGCCAGTTGCTGCGCACGCAAGGCGAGCTGCTGACGCGCGCGCGCGCGGCCAACCATATCGCGCTGCGCACGCTCGACCTGCCGGTCTTCCCGTATCCGGCCGCCGGCACCTATCCGAGCGCCGACGTCGACGCCTCCGGCCGCCGCCACCGCACGCACGTGCTGGCCTGAGCGCCTTCCAGGGGCTTAGGGGGCCGTTCTCTGGCGCTTCACGGCTTCGGCCACGATGGCGGTCAGATCGGCCTCGCTGACGCCGGCATTTGCCGCCTTGGCCGCTTCACACCCTACCGACCATCATGACGAAGGCCGCCCTCGCGGGCGGCCTTCACGATCGAACGGTCGGCGGCCGGACGGCCGCCGAACCTAGATCCACGCCTTGAGCTTGGTCCGCAGCCGCGCAACCGCCTGGCTGTGCAGTTGCGAGATGCGCGATTCGGTCACGCCCAGCACCTCGCCGATCTCGCGCAGGTGCAGATCCTGCTCGTAGTACATGCTCATCACGAGCTGCTCGCGCTCGGGCAGGTCCTTGATCGCCGCGACCAGCGCATTGCGGAAACGCCGGTCGCGCAGGGTTTCGAGCGGATCCGGATCGGCCGAGCGCACGTGCCGGTCCAGGTAGTCCTCGTCGCCCTCGTGGACGCCGGCATCCTCGAGGTAGATCAACTGGCCGCCGCGGGTGTCGGCCAGCATCTGCTGGTAGTCGGTCAGCGACAGCCCCAAGTCGGCGGCGATCTCCGATTCGTTGGGCGGGCGCCCCAGGCCCTGCTCGAGCTTGTGGATCGCCTTCTCGATGCCGCGCTGGTTCTTGCGGACCGACCGGGGCAGCCAGTCGGCCCCGCGCAACTCGTCGAGCATCGCGCCGCGCACGCGTTGCATCGCGAAGGTCTCGAACTGCGCGCCCATGTTCGCCTCGTACCGGCTCAGCGCGTCGAACAGGCCGATCATGCCGGCCTGCACCAGGTCGTCCATCTCCACGTTGGCCGGCAGCCTCGCGATCATCTGCCCCGCCACCCGCCTGACCATCGGCCCGTACTGGGCGATCACGCTTTCCCGGCTCAGCGTTCCTTGCGCGGTATACATAAGGGTGTTCCGTCTCCGTTCAGTGCACCGAGTCCGCCTGTCCGGCGAACTCGGGCAGCGGCCAATCCAGCGACAGCGTCGCGATCCGCCGGAACGCGCGGGCCGCGTCGCTGTCGGCCGACACGCTGAACACCGAGGTGCCGCTGCGTTCGGCCGCCGCCAGTTCGCGTCCGTCCTCGACGACGCCGCAGAACATCACGTCGACGCCGAGGAATCGGCCCGACGCGCTGGCCAGGCGCTCGTGCGCGGTCGCCGCCGCCGCCGGCGACGTCGCCCGGCAATAGACGAGCCGGAAGCGGCGGATGCCGTAGCTGGCATGCAGGGCCTTGATCTGTCCGTAGACCTGCGCGACCTGCCAGGCCTCGGTGCCGCTGATCAGCGTCAGGTCCTGCGCGCAGCCGCTCAGCAGCGGCACCAGCACCGGCGCCGGCGCGTAGGCCAGCACCGTATCGAAGGCTTCGGGCAGGTTGCCGAAGCCGGCGAACAGATCCCGCGCCGGCGCGTTGCGGCGCACCACGTCGGCCAGGCCGCGCACCGCCGGCATGACCCAGAAGCCGTCGCGCGCCCGCAGCGCCACCTGCTTGAACCGGCAATCGCCGCTGAGCAGATGGATCAGGTCGTAGCGCGCGCGCAGCCCCAGCAGCGGCGCGACCTGCCCGCGCTCGGCGTCGAGCAGCAGCGTTCGCTGGCCGAGCTGCGCCAGCGCCGCCGCCAGGTTGACGACGAAGCCGATCTGGTCGCCGCCGCCGTCGAGGCTGATCAGCGGCAGGACGCGGACGTTGCGCTGCGCGAACAGCCGGCGCAGTCCCGCCGCCTGGTCGAGCTTGGATTCAAACACCGAGCGCTCCGTTCGTGGCCGCCGACGCCGGACGCGCGGCCGCCGCGTCGAGCAGCAGCGTCATCTCGTTGTCGTCCAGGTCGAAGATCGGATTGGCCGGCAGCGTCATCGCCCGGCGCACCAACTCGGCCGGATCCGGAAAATGCCAGTCCTCCGGCACGCGCTGGCCGTCGGCCATCCCCACCAGCGGCAGCCGGTGGCGGATCAGGCAATCGGCGACGCCGCCGAGCTTGACCGCCTCGTCGAGCTTGGACACGATGACGCCGGTCCGCGCATCGGCGCGGTACGCGCGCACCACGTCGTCCAGCGTCTCGACCTGGGCCGCGGCGTTGAGCACCAGCAGTCGGTTGATCGAGGCCGACGCCAGCGACGCCAGCAGCTCGCTGACGCGCTCGTCGCGCTGCCCGACGCCGACCGTATCGATCAGCACCAGTTTCTTGTTCATGAAGATGTTCATGAATTCCGCCAGTCCGGTCGCGTCGTGCACGACGTGGACGGGCACGCCCAGCAGGCGGCCGAACGTGCGCAACTGATCCTGGGCGCCGATCCGGTACGCATCCACGGTCAGCAGACCGATGGAACCGACGCCGTGACGCAAGGCGAACTGCGCGGCGATCTTGGCGGTCGTCGTCGTCTTGCCGACGCCGGTCGGGCCGGTCATCGCGTAGATGCCGCCCTTGTCGAGCAGCGTCCGGCCGGGCTCGACGATGCGGACCAGGCGCGCCAGCGACGAGGCGGCCCAGTCCCTGGCCTGCGACTCGCCATAGTCGGACGGCAGACGCGCGATCAGCTTGCGGACCAGCAGCGGCGAGAAGCCGTAGCCGAGCAGGCCGCGCAGCAGTTGCGTGCGCACCGGGTCGCGCTGCAGGTCGTTGTGCATGGCCAGCGACGACAACTGGCTCGAGATCAAGCCGCGCATCTCGCGAAGCTGCGACAGCACCTCGGCGCCGGGCATCGGCGCCGGCGGGCGCAGCATGTCGACCAGCGACGGCACGGACGGCTCGGCGGCCGGCGAAGCGGCCACCAGCATCGACGCGGCGGTCGGTATCGCCGGCGCCGCCGGTATCGCGGAAACCTCAGCCGCGACGGAGGCGGGAGCCGCGGCGGGAGCGACGCTCGCGGCCGCGCCCATGGACGCCACCGGTACCGAGCCCGTCACCGCCGCGACCGGCATCACCGCAGGCGACGACATCACCGCGGGTGACGGCATCCCGCTGAACGACGGCATCGCGGCCGGCGACGGCATGGCGGCGGCAACCGGCATTTCGGGCGATGGCGCCGCCTCGGCGACCGGGCTCGCGCTCAACGCTGGCTCGGCGACCGGCATCGCCGGCGAAGACGGGACCTGCATCGTCAGCGACGGAACCGGCACCGCCTGCGACGGCGCCGACGCCGGCGGCGCGCTGTAGCGCGCGGCCGGCTCGGGGTGCGCGGCGATCCGTGAGCGATCACCGCGTCGCGCGGCCGGGAGGGTCGGCGCGGCGGCCGGATGGACGAGCAGCCCGGCGCCGGCGTCATCGTCGGACGACTCGAAGCCGGTATCGGCGACGCTGACCAGATACGGCTCGTCGTCCCGATCGCGGGCCATGGCGCGGGCATCGGCCTTGCGCAGCGCGAGCCGGTCACGGACGAACTGCTGGAACGTCAGCGTGCTCATCGGCTTGGCGGGCGCCGTGCCCTGCCCCGCCGATCCGGCCGACGCCGCGACGGCGTCGCCGCGATCCCCGGCCACCCGCTGCTCGAACGGCGCCCGGCCGCGCGCCGCCGGCCGCGACACCGCCGTCTCGCGCGCGGCGCCGACACCGGCGCCGGCATCGACGCTGGCGCCGGTTCGCGCCGGCGCGACGGCCAGCGCCTGTCCTTCATCGATCTCGGCGCCGTCGGCCATCGCCATGATCTCGACCCCGTTGCTCACCTTGCGGGTCTTCAACACGACGGCATCCTCGCCGAGCTCGGCCCGGATCCGTGCCATCGCCTCACGCGAGGTCCGGGCGAAAAAGCGCTTCACGTTCATTTCATTTCTCCGATAACCCGATCAATCCGGATCGACAGGCTTTCCGGCACTTCCGAGTGCCCGATCACGCGCAGCCTCGGCGCGCTTTTCTTGACCAGCCGGGCCACCGGCACCCGAATCCGGTCCGGAACCAGCAGTACCGACGGATACCCCGCCTCTTCCTGTTCACGCGCCGCATCGGCACTGGCCGACGCGACGTATTCGGCGACCCCGGGTTCGAGCGCGCTGGCCGCCCCGGGCGCCAGGCCCTGGACCAGCAGGTTCTCGAGTCCGGGCTCGATCGCGATCACGTCCAGCTCGCGCACCGGTCCATAGATCTGCTGGACGATCGACGGCGCCAGCGCGATCCGCACCTCGCGCGTCAGCTCGGCCGGATCCTGCGTGCGCGCGCCGTGCTCGGCCAGCACCTCGACGATGCCGCGCAGGTCGCGGATGTGGACGCCTTCCTCGAGCAGGTTCTGCAGCACGCGCTGGAACACCGACAGGCTGATCAGCTTGGGCACGACGTCCTCGGCCAGCTTCGGCGCGAACTTGCCCAGATGCTCGAGCAACTGCTGCGCCTCGTTGCGGCCGAACAGGCGCGCCGCGTGGACCTGCATCAGGTGGTGGACGTGCGTGGCGACGACGGTCGCCGCATCGACGACCGTATAGCCGTTGGCTTGCGCGTCGTCGCGATGGCGGGCGTCGATCCAGGTCGCCGGCAGGCCGAACGCCGGATCGAGCGTCGCCGTGCCCGGCAGCGCCTGCACCGCGTTGCCCGGATTGATCGCCAGCATCATCCCCGGGAACGACTCGCCCTCGCCGACGACCACGCCCTTGAGCGTGACCCGGTAAGCGGTCGGGCGCAGCTCCAGGTTGTCGCGGATGTGCACCGACGGCGGCAGGAAACCGACCTCCTGCGCGAACTTCTTGCGCACGCCCTTGATCCGGCTCAGCAGGTCGCCGCCCTGCTGCTTGTCGACCAGCGCGATCAGCCGGTAGCCGACCTCCAGGCCGAGCTGGTCGACCGGCGCGACGTCCTCCCAGCTCGCCTCGGGCAGCCCTTCGGCCTTGGCCGGCGCGGCGTCGGCGGACGCCGGCGCGCTGCGCGGCCGGGCCAGCCGCCAGGCGAGATAGCCGCAGCCGGCGGCCAGCGACAGGAACGCCAGGTGCGGCATGCCCGGCACCAGGCCCAGCACGCCGATGACAACGCCGGTCAGGCCCAGCGCGCGCGGCGCCGAGAACAACTGCTTGGTCAGTTGCAGGCCGACGTCGTCGTCGCCGCCGACGCGCGACACGATCAGCGCGGCCGCCACCGAGATCACCAGCGACGGCACCTGAGCGACCAGCGCGTCGCCGATCGCCAGCAGGATGTAGTTGTTGGCCGCCTGCGCCATCGACAGGTCGTGTTGCACGACGCCGATGATCAGCCCGCCGATGATGTTGATGAACAGGATCAGGATGCCGGCGATCGCGTCGCCGCGGACGAACTTCGACGCGCCGTCCATCGAACCGAAGAAGTCGGCCTCCTGCCCGACCTCCTGCCGGCGCTTCTTCGCTTCGAGCTGGTCGATCAGGCCGGCGCTCAGGTCGGCGTCGATCGCCATCTGCTTGCCCGGCATCGCGTCCAGCGCGAAGCGCGCCGACACCTCGGCGATCCGGCCGGCGCCCTTGGTGACGACCACGAAGTTGATCACGGTCAGGATCGCGAACACGATGATGCCGACCGCGAAGCTGCCGCCGATGACGAACTGCGCGAACGATTCGATCACGTGGCCGGCCGCGTCGGTGCCCGTATGCCCGTGCAGCAGCACCGCCCGCGTCGAGGCGATGTTCAGCGACAGGCGCAACAGCGTCGTCAGCAGCAGCACGCTCGGAAACACCGCGAAATCCAGCGGCTTGACCGTATAGGTCGACACCAGCAGCACGACCAGCGCCAGCGCGATGTTGAACGTGAACAGCACGTCCAGCAGGAACGGCGGCAACGGCAGCAGCATCATGGCCAGGATCAGCACCATGATCAGCGGCACCGCCAGCATGTTGACCGGCGGCAGCGTGATCCGCGTGCCGCCGAGCCGCAGCGTGATCCCGCGCGCGGCCGCCGCCGGGGCGGCCGCGTTCGACAACGGATTGGCGCTCATTGCCCGGCTTCCTGCGGATCGAGGCCGGCGGGCAGGTCGACCTGCGTCGGCGCCTGCGGCATCCGGCCGCGGCCCGGCACGAAGTGACGCAGGTGGAACACGTAGGCGAGCACCTGCGCGACCGCCGAGAACAGCACGGCCGGCACTTCACGGTCGACCTCGACGTGCGCGTACAGCGCGCGCGCCAGCGGCGGCAGCTCGACGATCGTCACGCCGGACTCCTTGCCCAGCTCGCGGATCCGCGCCGCCAGGTGGTCGACGCCCTTGGCGACGACGCGCGGCGCGCCGAAGTTCTCCTCGTCGTAGCGGATCGCGACCGCATAGTGAGTCGGGTTCGTGATGATCGCGTCGGCCGACGGCACGGCCGCCAGCATCCGCGCGCGGCCGATCTCGCGCTGGCGCATGCGCACGCGCGCCTTGATGTGCGGGTCGCCCTCGGTCTCCTTATGCTCGTCGCGCGCTTCCTTGCGCGTCATCTTCAGGCGGCGGCGGTGGTTGAACCACTGCCACGGCACGTCGGCGATCGCCACCGCCAGCAGCACGCCGGCCATGATCGCCAGCCCCGTCGACAGCGTGTCGAAGCCCGACGACAGCGCCGGCAGCAGCGGCATGTCGGCCAGCCCGGCGAAGCGCGCCAGGCTGCCGCCCGTGTACTGCCAGGCCGACCAGCCGATCGCGCCCGAGATCGCGCTGAGCTTCAGCAGGTTGACCAGCGACTCGCGCGAGAACACGCGCTTGATGCCGCTGACCGGGCTCAGGCGCGAGAACTGGAACTTGACCGGCTTGCCGCTCAGGACGAGGCCGCCCGGAACCAGGCAGGCCACGGCGGCCACCAGCACCAGCAGCCCCATCAACGGCAGCGCCGCGGTCATCCCCTGGACCGCGTGCTCGTACAGGCGCACGCCCATCAGCGCGGGCTCGTGCACCTGCCGCGGCGTGAAATGCATCGACGCGCGCACGATCTGCACGATGCTGTTGGCCAGCGCCGGCCCCATCAACCCGAACGCGGCGACGGCCGCGCCCATCACCAGCGCGTGCCCGACGTCGCGGGATCGCGGAACCTGACCTTCCTGCGCGGCCTTCTGCAACCGCCTGGCGGTGGCTGGCAAGTCGCGATCTTCGCTGCTCTGCTCGTTTTCGGCCATGACCTGATTCGACAATCTGTTCGAATCGGATCTTCCGGGCCCCACCGGGCACTTAAGCGAGGATTAGCGCGGCTTTGACCAGCTTTAATCGCATCGGCGCGCGCCGTCGGCGAACGTCGGCTCCGCGGCGCCATTCGTCTGCCGGACCGACGATCCGGACAGCAGGATCTCGGCCAGATCGCCGCCGGTCAGCGCGGCGCCCAGACGCACCCGAGCAACGAATTCGAGCACGCGGTCGACGTCGATGCCGACGCCGCCCGAGCGCTTCAGCCATCGCTCGATCTCGGCGGCGACCCGGGCCACCTCGGCCTGCTCGCTGGCCGCCCGGGCGGCGGCGGCCAGCCAGGGCGACGGCGCGTTCATCGCAGCGTCCCCGGGATCGAGATCGGCGCGATCGGCGGCGAAGCGGGCTTCGCGTCGGCCGGCGGCTGATCGGCCGCCTGCTGGACGGTGCCGGCCGCCTGCGCCGCGTCGGCGTCGGCCGGCAGCTCGATCCGGTCGCTGCGCAGCGTGCGCTCGACGGCCTCGGCGTTCATCACGATCAGCGAGATCCGCCGGTTGATCGCGGCCTCCGGATGCTCGGCATCGAGCGGCAGCGCCGACGCCAGCCCCAGCACGCGCAGCACCTTGGCCTCCTGCATGCCGCCGGCGACCAGCTCGCGGCGCGCGGCGTTCGCGCGGTCGGACGACAGCTCCCAGTTCGAGTAGCCGCGCTCGCCGCTGCCGTACTGCGCCGAGTCGGTATGCCCGGAGATCGTGATGCGGTTCGGCACGTCGTTCAGCACCTTGCCGATGCTGCGCAGCAGCTCGCGCATGTAGTCCTTCACGATCGCGCTGCCGGTGTCGTACATCGGCCGGTTCTGCTCGTCGACGATCTGGATGCGCAGGCCGTCGGGCGTCAGCTCGAGCCGGATCTGCGAGCGGAACTCGGCCAGCCGCGGATTGGACAGCAGCATCTGCTCGACGCGCTTGCTCAGCGCCAGCAGCTCCTGGCGCTCGCGGCGCGCCTGCTCGGCCTTGAACGCCTGCAGGTTGATGTTGCGGTTCTGGCTCTCGACGTCGCCGCGCCGGACCTGGCCGACGGTACGCGTCAGGTCGGCGCCGCCGCCGTCGATCAGGCTCGAGCTGTCGCCGCTGCCGCGGCCGCCGGACAGCGCGACCTTCAGCGGCGACGAGAAGTAGTCGGCGATCCCCTGCAGGTCGCCCTTGGTCGTCGACCCCAGCAACCACATCAGCAGGAAGAACGCCATCATCGCGGTCACGAAGTCCGCGTAGGCGATCTTCCACGCGCCGCCGTGGCCGCCGTGGCCGGCGACCTTCTTGATCCGCTTGACGACGATCGGCTGGACTTTCTTTTCGGGTGCGGCTGGCATCGTTCGGTCCTAAGCGGCCTTCTTGCCCTTGACGTGCGCCTCGAGCTCGAGGAACGTCGGACGCTCGGTCGAATACAGCACCTTGCGACCGAACTCGACCGCGATCGCCGGCGCGTAGCCCTGCATGCTGGCCAGCAGCGTCACCTTGACGCACTGCAGCTCCTTCGTCGCCTCGTCGACCTTGGCCTCGATCAGCTTGGCGACCGGCCCGATGAAGCCGTAGGCGAGCAGGATCCCGAGGAAGGTGCCGACCAGCGCGTGGGCGATCATCTCGCCGAGCTCGGCCGGCGGACGGCCGACCGATCCCATCGTGTGCACGACGCCCATCACCGCCGCCACGATCCCGAACGCCGGCATCCCGTCGGCCATCGTCTGCACCGCGTGCGACGGCACCATCGCCTCGTGGTGATGGGTGTCGATCTCGTTGTCCATCAGGTTCTCGATCTCGAGCGCGTTCAGGTTGCCCGACACCATCATCCGCAGGTAGTCGGTGATGAACTCCATCAGATGATGGTCCTTGCTGACGTTCTCGTACTTGGTGAACAGCGGGCTCTCGTGCGGCTCGTCGATGTCGGCCTCGATCGACATCAGGCCCTCCTTGCGGGCCTTGCTCAGCGTGTCGTAGATCAGCGCCAGCAGCTCCATGTACCGCGCCTTCGTGTACTTGGAGCCCTTCATGCACTGCGGGATCGACGACACGACGGCCTTGATGACCTTCATCGGGTTGGCGACGATGAACGCCCCGAAGGCGGCGCCGCCGATCATCAGCAGCTCGAGCGGCTGCAGCAGCGCGGCGACGTGGCCGCCGGCCAGCGCGAAGCCGCCGATGACCGAGCCGATGACCACCAGGTAACCAATTATCAAGAACATCGCAGAGGCTTCCGGTTCACAGGTACTCACCGGATAACGGCACTGCGCGGGCGTCCTTGAGTCGCTTCCGGCGGGCACGAACGGAAACGGGCGGGAAGTTCCCGCCCGTCCTTCGATTCGGCCCGCCGGGCGGGCTTGCGCGATCGCGCCGATCGTGCCCCGCCCTTGCCGGCCGGCGCCGCTGCCGCCGGTCGGCCGACCGGCGGCGCCGCGCCGCTTGCGCGAAGCGTCAGTGGATCGCGCCGCTGCGGCGCGCCTTGCCGGCCCGGGCCGGCGGCTCGCACAAGCCGCACACGTAGGCGCCGGTCAGCTCATAGGTGTGGTTGATGAAGTGCCCGCCGCAGCGCGTGCAGCGCGTCGTGCACAGCATGCCCGAATCGACGAAGCGCACGAGCCGCCAGGCGCGCGTGATCGACAGCATCGGATCGACGCCGTTGAGCGCCACCTCGCTGCTGTACAGCCGGTACGCGCGGATGATCGCGTCGATATCCTCGATCTCCGAGCTCTTGATCAGGTACTCGTAGATGTTGAAGAACAGCGATGCGTGGATGTTCGGCTGCCACGACATGAACCACTCGGTCGAGAACGGAAGCTGCCCCTTGGACGGCGACTTGCCGGTCACCTCCTTGTACAGCTTGAGCAGCCGTTCATAAGGCAGCGAGGTCTCGGACTGCAGCACCTGCAGCCGGGCGCCCAGGCCGATCAGCGTGATCGCGCGCTGGATGTGACGGTTGTCCTCGAGCAGGCTGCGCGAGCTCATGCGTGCAACGCCTCGCCGAAGCGGCCCGACATCAGGATGCTCGCGTGCAGGCGGTTGGCGCTGCCGGCCGACTCCTCGCTCGTCGCCGACGCCTGGACCGGATCGGTCAGCAGCGTCCAGACCATCTCGTCGTCGAAGCGGAAGCGGCACATCAGCATGTTGCTGGCCGCCACCTTCAGGATCTGCCCGGGCGTCAGCGCATCGATCAGGTCGGCCACGGCCTCGGAGACGCCGAGCCGGAACAGCGCCTGCGCGCGGTCGGCGCGGATCAGCGTCTGCGCCAGGATCAGATAGGAGAGATTGGCCTCCCGGATTTCTGCCATCAGCCGGTCTTCGCGTTCCATTGTCATCGTGTTCCATGCGGGCGGGTTGTGACGATGGAACCAGTGTGGCCGCGGCAACAGCGCGGGGAAATCGGATCAATTCGAAGGCCTTGCTCGGAATTTCTCAGCGAAAAGTAGGAAGACTTCCTACAAACGACCGCTGGTCGGCCCTATGCCGCCGGCCCCGGATGGGCTCACGCCCAAGGCCTGGTCGCTGGTCGCGATCTTCCCGACGACCATCATCGCGATCATCCTCAAGGTGATGCCGATCGGCGTCATGGCCCTGATGGCCATCGTCATCGTCTCGCTGTCGCAGGTGACGTCGACCTCGTCCACCCGATCATGCGCTCGATCGCCAACACCTTCGACTCCGACCCCGAAAAGGGCACGCAGGGCAAGGTCGGCACTTATCTCGCGCTGGTCAACTATCACGCCAACCCGATCACGCGCGATCGTATCCAGCGGCATGGGCTGGGAAGCGACGGCCGTCATCCTGGTCCTGGCCTTCGTGTTCTCGCACTACCTGTTCGCGAGCACGACCGCGCACATCAGCGCGATGATGCTGGCCTTCCTCGGCGTCGGCGCCCAGTTGATCCCGGCCGAATACGTGGTGCCGTTCATGCTGATGATGACCGCCGGCTCGGCCGTCATGATGACGCTGACCCACTACGCGACCGGCACCTCGCCGATCATCTTCGGCAGCGGCTACGTGACGCTGGGCAGATGGTGGGGCGTCGGCTTCGTCATGTGCGTGATGGAACTCGCGGTGTTCGCGGTCGTGGGGAGCGTCTGGTGGAAGGTACTGGGGTTGTGGTGAGCGCAGGATCGCGAGCCGGCCGCCGAATCGGCCACAGGGCCGTGGATTGTCAGTTCACCTGCTCGAACACGGCGTCCAGCGTTCGCGCATCCAGCACCCGCAATGCCCACTGCTCCACGTCGGTCGCCGATCCCGCCTCGACCCGCGCGACCACCGCATCCGGCAGATCGCCGAAGCGGTGACGCAGCAGGCTCAGCAGCAACTGCTCGCGGGCTTCTTCTCGTCCCTCTTCCCGGCCTTGCTCGCGCCCCTCGCTGCGGAAAATCTCCGCCAAGTCCCCACGCTGTTCGGACAGCATCTCGACCTCCTGAATATTGGCCAATAGGCGAGTATTTTCGTCCAAGCCCAGCCGTCTGACCACGACCTGGTTCACCCATTCGGTGAAGACCGCCCCCAGCGCATCGAAGCGCTCGGGCGGCAGCAGCGCCAGCCGGGCCAATAGCGTCCGGCCCAGTGCCTGCATCTCCGGACGGCTGCGCATCGTCTCGATCCCCACCGCCACCCCGGCCAGGTTGTCCGGCAACGCCTTGCCCGCCGCCCGGGCCGCCTCGGCGATCCGGTGCTCGTCCAGCAGGTGGTAGCGCAGCCGCGGTGTGTACGGCTGCAAGGCCTCGGGGGACGCGGCGAGCATATCCGCGACATCCTGCGCCGCTCGCCACGGGGCCACCCCGTTGTAGAGCACGAGCGGAAACACCGGCGGCAACGGATCGCCAGCGGCGATCATGCCGTGGCGAATGAGACTCTGGTACAGCAGTCCGAGATAGGCCATCACCCTGATCGCCATCGTCGGATCGTCCCGGCTCTGGAACTCGATCAGCAGATACAGGTAGAGCCAATCGTCCGTGCCGCGCAGCTTGACCCGCCAGACCAGATCGTCGCTGCGGGTGGCCAGACCCTCGGACACGTAGTGACTGTTGATCGGCTCCAGGCTGTCCAGGTCCAGTTGCCGGACCCAGTCGGCATCGATGAAGCCCAGCAGCAAGTCGCGCACCATCTCCGGGAAGGAGAACAGCGCCTTATAGCTGCCGTCGTGAGGGGTCCGCGTCGCCATGCCTCAGTGTCGGGGCAAGCCTCAGCATCGTCTATCGGAACGATGGATGGGCTCTCTGGCTTATGCCTAGCAGCGTGGGCGATCTCGATCAGCACGGGCTTCACAACCGCGATCGTTCGATCGAGCATGTTGTCGCTCAACATTTTCGGCTTGTCATGTCAACGGCTCCCAAGGATTGATGACGGTCACGCCCGTGGACTTGAAGTCCGTCACGTTACGAGTGACGACCGTCATGCCATGGACCAGCGCCGTCGCAGCGATCAATGCGTCACGCTCGCCGCGTTTGTCGGGCACATGCAGCCGGGCGCAGCGCAGAGCCACCGCGGTATCGACAGGCAATACGCGCCCGGAGAACTCCGGCAGCACCTGCTGCTCCAGCCAGGAACGCAGCATCGCTCCTTGGGCGGCATCGCGGCGTTCGATCGACAGAACGCCCAGTTCCAGTTCCATGATGGTGATGGCCGACACGAACAGATCGGCGGCATCGACGCTTTCCGTCCATGCCACCATGTTCGGATCGGCCTTGCCAAGCCGCACTTTGCGTAGTTCGGACACCACGTTGGTGTCGAGAACGTACATCACGAGAAATCAGCCGGTCTGACGCCAATGGTCGCGCGTGGCGGCTCGAACTCGATGTCCGCGATGCCCGGCATCGCCAGCGCATCGGCGATGTTGCGCCGCTGCCTCGTCAGCCGCTGATAGTCCTCGAAACTCAGCAGTACGTGCGCAGGCTTGCCGCGATCCGTGATGATGACCGGGCCGTTCCTGGTCGCCTTCTTGGCCCGAGTCACGTCTTGATTCAACTCGCGGCTGGACAGAGTGGTGATGGCCACGATGCACCTCCGACATCAACTTCAATTGTAGTTACGTTACTACAATTGAAGTTGATGAACAAGCGTTCGGCCACGCGACGCCGTACGGCGCTGCCTCCTCACGATCAATGGTGAGTGATACTGATCGCCACTTGCGCCGCCAATCAGTTCACTTGCGCGAACACCGCGTCCAGCGTCCGAGCATCCAGCACCCGCAACGCCCAGCGCTCCACGTCGGTGGCCGAGCCCGCCTCGACCCGCGCGACCACCGCATCCGGCAGATCACCGAAGCGGTGACGCAGCAGACTCAGCAGCAACTGCTCACGCCCCTCTTCCCGGCCTTGCTCGCGCCCCTCACTGCGGAAAATCTCCGCCAAGTCCCCACGCTGTTCGGACAGCATCGCGACCTCCTGAATATTGG
>JASGFT010000010.1:0-43454 GCA_047605425.1 Burkholderiaceae bacterium
AGGACACGACCCTTTCACGGTCGGTACAGGGGTTCGAATCCCCTACGGGACGCCAACATCTTCCAGGGTTGGCCGTTGCGACGGCCGGGCGGGTTCACCCGCTCCTCGGCGGATCTCCGGATCCGCTGCGGCCCCGCCGCCCGCGACCGCGCGGAAGGCGATCCGATCTGTCCCGTTCGTCTAGAGGCCTAGGACACGACCCTTTCACGGTCGGTACAGGGGTTCGAATCCCCTACGGGACGCCACGTTATCCCGCTGTTTCCTTCGACCGCGACGCCTGCCCCCAGGTGACGCTGGAAGAACCTGTCACCGTCGGGGGGCGCGGACCAGCGGGACCGGGCGGCCGGCCAGGTGCGCGAGCAGCAGCGGCGCGACCTTCTCGTGATAGCGGATCAGGTCGAGCTTGGTCGCGCCGCTCTTCGCGTCGACGACCCGGTCCGGATGCGTGACGCGCACGCCCCCGATCACGGGACCGCCGGCGCCGCGCGGATTCGCGGCGACACTCGGCCTGATGGCAGAATCCAGGCAGATCGATCCACGATCGCGACCCCACGAGGAGACAAGTCCATGAAGGCAGCCGTCCTGCACGCGCCCAATCAACCGCTGACGATCGAAGACGTCGAGATCGACAAGCCCGGACGACGCGAGGTGCTGATCCGCACCTCGGTCGCCGGCCTGTGCCACAGCGACCTGCACTTCATCGAGGGCAAGTATCCGTGGCCGACGCCGGCGGTGCTCGGTCACGAATCGGCGGGCGTCGTCGAAGCGGTCGGCGAGGACGTCACCTACGTCAAGCCCGGCGACCACGTGATCACCTGCCTGTCGGTGTTCTGCGGGCACTGCGAGTTCTGCCTGACCGGCCATATGTCGATCTGCAACAACACCGACGTCAAGCTGATGCCGGGCGTCGCCAAACGGATGCGCTGGAACGGCAAGCAACTGAACCAGTTCATGAACCTGTCGTCGTTCGCCGAGCAGATGCTCGTGCACGAACACGCGCTGGTCAAGGTCCGGCCCGACATGCCGCTCGAGCTGGCCGCGCTGATCGGCTGCGGCGTGATCACCGGTTACGGCGCGGTCGTGCACACGGCCGGGGTCCAGCCCGGCGATTCGGTGGCCGTCATCGGCTGCGGCGGCATCGGCCTGTCGGCGATCAACGGGGCGGCGATCGCCGGGGCGGGGCGGATCATCGCGGTCGATCGCGACCCGGTCAAGCTGGAGATGGCCCGCAAGTTCGGTGCGACCGACGTCGTCGACGCGAGCGACGGGACCGCCAAGGGCCAGGTGCAGGAACTGACGGCCGGCGGCGTGCAGTGGAGCTTCGAGTGCGTGGGCCTGAAGCAGACGGTGGAAGAGGCGTTCGGCATGCTGCGCCAGGGCGGCACCGCGACCGTCATCGGCATGGTGCCGTTCGGGACCAAGATCGAGCTGCACGCGGCCGACTTCCTGCGCGAGCGCCGCATCCAGGGCTCGTCGATGGGATCGAACCGCTTCCGCGTCGACATGCCCCGTCTGGTCGATTTTTACCTGCAGGGCAAGCTGCGCCTGGACGACCTGCTGTCCGGCAGGATCGCGCTGTCGCAGATCAACGAGGGCTTCGAAGCGATGAAGAAAGGCGGCATCGCCCGCAACGTCATCGTCTTCGACTGAGGACCGGTCGGATCCGGCGGTCCGGCCGTTCACGGTACGATGCCGGGCATCGACAACGAAGACCGAGGAGACCGCCGTGTCGCAGGAAAACCGCCAGATCCTTCTGCAATCGAACCCCCAGGGCAAGCTGGCGGTCGAGCATTTCCGGCAGGGGGCCGGGCCGATCCCGACGCCGGGACCGGGCCAGGTGCTGCTGCGCACGCTGATGCTGTCGCTCGACGCCGCCAACCGCGCCTGGATGCAGGGGGCGACGTATCGATCGGCGGTCGAGGCCGGGCAGGTGATGGCCGGCGGCGCGATCGCCGAGATCGTCGAGTCGAACGATCCCGCTTTCGCGGTCGGCGAGCGCGTGTTCGCCGACACCGGCTGGCAGGACTATGCGGCTGTCGCTGGCGACAAGCTGTTCAAGCTGCCGGACATCGAGCCGATCAGCCATCTGCTCAGCGTCTACGGCGTCGCCGGCCTGACCGCTTATTTCGGCCTGCTGCGCTACGGCGAGCCCCGGCCGGGCGAGACCGTCGTCGTGTCCGCGGCCGGCGGATCGGTCGGCTCGCTGGTCGGACAGATCGCGAAGATCCAGGGCTGCCGGGTCGTCGGCATCGCCGGCGGGGCCGACAAATGCGCGTTGCTGCAGCGCGAGCTCGGATTCGACGCGGTGGTCGACTACAAGGCGCCGCAGTTCAAGAAGGCGCTGATCGAAGCCTGTCCGAAGGGCATCGACGTCTATTTCGACAACGTCGGCGGTCCGGTGTTCGAGGCCTGCCTGTTCGGCATGAACCTGCGCGGCCGCATCGCCTGCTGCGGGGCGGTGTCCGCTTATGACGGCACGCCGCCGACCGCCGGGCCGCGCGGCGTGCCGGGCCTGATCGTCACCAAGCGCCTGACCGTCCGCGGCTTCATCGTCATGGACCACTATGGCGAACGCGACCAGGCGATCGCGCAGATGCGGCAGTGGGTGCAGTCCGGCCAACTGAAGGTGCGCGAAGACATCGTCGACGGCCTGGAGAACGCGCCGGCGGCGCTGGTGGGCCTGCTCGCCGGCGAGAACATCGGCAAGCGGATGGTCCGCGTGCGCTGATGCGCTTCGGGCCCGCGCGCACGACGATCGAGCCCGCGCCGACGATCGTCGTGCGAACGGGCCCTACCTGAGCACCGCCGCGAGGAAGGCCGAGACCGCTTCGTTGAACGCCTCGGGTTCCTCGATGTTGACCGCGTGGCCGGCGGTCGGCACGTCGACGATCCGGCAGCCGGGCAGGCGCGCCTCGACCAGGTCGCGCGCGTCCTGGAACGCGCCCTCGCGCACGCCGTTGACGAGCAGCGTCGGGCAGGCGATGCGCGGCATCTCCTCGTAGACGGTCAACTGCGGGCCGGTCACGCCTAGCGCCAGCGCGACCGCCTCGGTGTCGACGCTGGCCGCCGCCGCCATCAACTGTTCCTTGACGTCCGGCGGCAGCCGCCGCGCCAGGCGCGGATGGAACGGCAGCGTGCCGATCGCCATCTGTCCTTCGGCGCGGATGAACCGCACCAGCGCCTCGCGTTCGTGCTCGGGGCGCTGCGCCTCGGGCGGCATCAGCGCCGACGTCGTGTTCGTGAAGATCTGCGCGATCACGCGGTCCGGGTGCTCGACCGAATAGCGCAGCGTCAGCGCCGCGCCGAACGACTGGCCGCACAGCACGACGCGGTCGGCGCCCAGCGATTCGCGCAGCGCGTCGATCTGGGCCATGTAGTGCGCCACCGTGTAGCACGCCGGATCGATCGGCGCCGGCGAATCGCCGTGGCCCCACAACTCGATCAGCACCGGCCGCGCGTGGCGCGAGACCGCGTCCAGGTTCAGCCGCCACTGCCCGCGGTCGGACAGCATGCCGTGGATCATGAACAGGTACGGGCGGCGGTCGTCGGCCGAGCCGGCATCGACGATCTCGTGATGGAGGCGGGGCGCGACGGAAGGGTCGGACGGGGCGTTCAACGGTGTCTCCTGCTTTCGTGGGCCGGGATGCCGGCCGCTGCGTCCAGTGTACCGTCGACCCGTCCGCGTCGTTTCCGGGCCGCGCCGCGGGCCATGCCGGACCACGCCGGGCAGCAGACGGGCAACGGGCGGGCAACGGGCGGGCAACGGGCGGGCAACGGGCGGGCAGCGACGGCCGCCGATTCAAGCGAGGCCGGCCGATGCCGATAACCGGGCATAGCGGAGACTTTCCGACGAGTCAGCGATGCCTAAATTCGATACGCCCGCCAATCTTCCGCAATGGGTCGAGCGGATCCGGCAGGCCGACCTGCCGATCCTGCAGCAGACCAGCGATGCGCTCGATGCGCTGCGCGCCGACGAGGACCGGGTCGATGCGCAGACGATCAGCGCGATCGTGCTCGAGGATCCGCTGATGACGGTCAAGGTGCTCGCGCATCTGGCGGCCCACCGGCCCAAGCGCGTCGAATCGGACGTGCTGACCGTCAACAGCGCGGTGCTGCTGATGGGCGTGCCGCCGTTCCTGCGTCATTTCGCCGACCAGCCGACGATCGAACGGATGCTCGCCGACTGGCCGCAGGCGATCGACGGCGTCAGGACGGTCGTCGAGCGCAGCTACCGAGCGGCGAAGCTGGCGCTGGCGTATTCGACGCACCGCGTCGACATCGAGGCCGAGGTGCTGCACGAGGCCGCGCTGCTGCACGATTTCGTCGAGCTGCTGGTCTGGTGCCATGCGCCGGCGCTGGCGCTGCGCCTGACCCGGCGTTCGGCCGCCGAACCCGGTTCGTCACGCAAGGTGCTGGAGCGCGAGATCCTGGGCGTGGAGCTGAACGACCTGGAGCAGGCGCTGATGACCCGGTGGCGCCTGCCGGCGCTGCTGACGCGGGCGACCGACGACCGGATGGCGGCATCGCCGCGCGTGCGCACCGTCCTGCTGGCGACGCGGATCGCCCGCCACAGCGAGGGCGGCTGGCATCACCCGGCGCTGCAGCAGGACTTCGAGGGGCTCGGCCACCTGCTGGGGCTCACGCCAGAGGCCGCGATGCGAAAGACGGTTGAGCTGCTGGGAGCGGACCTGGACGAGCCGATCCGGGCGTGACCTCGTCGTCGAGCCTGAGCCCCAGCTCGCGGGCGGCGATGATCGCCTGCGTGCGATTGCGCACGCCCAGCACGCGCAGCACCGCGCTGACGTGGACCTTGATCGTGCCCTCGGCCAGGTTCAGGTCGCGGCAGATCAGCTTGTTGGGCAGGCCGCGCAGGATCAGCCGCAGCACGGCGATCTGGCGTTCGGTCAGGCCCAGGCTGCGTGGATCGATGCCGTCGCCGTTGCCGGTCAGGTGCGGGCGCGACCAGCGCGGCGAGTCGGCGCTGCCCACGGCCTGAGGCGGCACGAACACGTCGCCGGCCAGCATCAGTTGCAGCGCGTGGCGAACGGCGTCGACGTGCATCGACTTGGGCATGAAGCCGCAGGCGCCCGATTCCAGGCAGCGCAGGATCGTCGTACTGTCCTGCCGCCCCGAGAAGACCGCCGTGCGCTGGTCCGGGTAGTGCGAGCGCATCGCCCGCAGCGTGGCCAGGCCGGTCGAATCGGGCAGGTCGAGATCGACGATCACCAGGTCGAAGGCGGCTTCGCGCACGTCCTGGCCGAGCGCATCGGTCAGCGATCCGACGGTGACGATCTGGCCTTCGGGCCGTATGTCGAGCAGGGTCTGTCGCACGGCCTCCCTGAGCAGGGGGTGATCTTCGACGATCAGAAAACGTTGCTGCATCGCTTACTCTCCATAACAGTGCCCCGAGAATTCCGAGAGGCTCGTTGGACGAAGGCAGACTGCCATCGCCGATCGATCCTATCGACAAGACCTATCACGCCGAAGCTGCCCGACAGTCGGTATCGACCAAAGCTTTGAATCGTGTGACTAGAATGTCGACACTAACGCTTGATAACGTGACTAATCGTTGCATAACGTATCGCACATGTCCGGAACGCATCCGTTCTGGCCGCGACGCACTGGGGAGCGGCCCCGTTCCGGACAGCACGAACCTGCTGTCCGCGGTGTCGATCGTCCAAGGGTCGAGGCTTAATGCCGATGATTGATCCGAGATTGTCCGTTGCGCCGATGATGGCGTGGACCGACCGACACTGTCGTTTCTTCCATCGTCGGCTGACGCGCCGTACGCTGCTGTACACCGAGATGGTGACCACCGGCGCGCTGCTGCACGGTGATGTGCCGGCGCACCTGGACTTCGATGCCAGCGAGCATCCGCTCGCGCTGCAGTTGGGCGGCAGCGAGCCCGACGACCTGGCGGCCTGCGCCCGGCTCGCGCAGCGCTGGGGCTACGACGAGATCAACCTGAACTGCGGCTGTCCGAGCGAGCGCGTGCGGCGCGGCGCGTTCGGCGCCTGTCTGATGGCCGAGCCGCTGCTGGTGCGCGACGCCGTGCGGGCGATGCGCGACGCCTGCGAACTGCCGGTCACGGTCAAGCACCGGATCGGCATCGACCGTGTCGAATCGTACGAATTCGTCCGGGATTTCGTCGGCACGGTCGCGCAGGGCGGGGTGGCCGCGTTCATCGTGCATGCGCGCAATGCCTGGCTGCAGGGCCTGAGCCCCAAGGAGAATCGCGAGATCCCGCCGCTGCGCTACGAGCTGGCGTACCGGCTCAAGACCGACTTCCCGTCGTTGACGATCGTCGTCAACGGCGGCGTCGTGTCCTTCGACCAGGTCGACGTCCATCGCCGGCACGTCGACGGCGTGATGATCGGCCGCGAGGCGTACCACAACCCCTGGCTGCTGGCCGACGCCGATCGCCGCGCGTTCGGCGAACCGGCGGCCGACGATCCGATCGATCGCTGGCGGGTCGCCGCCGACATGGCCGACTACGCGCGATCGGTCGTGCGTCGCGGCGAGCCGCTTCGCAACGTCACGCGGCACCTGCTGGGCCTGTTCAACGGCCTGCCCGGTGCCCGCCGCTGGCGGCAGGCCTTGTCCGATTCGCGCCGGCTGGCGGCCAACGACCCGTCGCTGATCGTCCGGGCGGCCGAAGGCGTGCGGCCAGACGGCCGCCTGGCCGCCTAGTACCGGCACCGCGTTCAGCGGCGGCGGGCCGGCCGGGGGCCGATCCGGCTGCGCACGTGCAGCAGGATCGCGCCGAACGCCAGGCCGGCCAGCGCCGCCTCGATCGCGCCGAGCGCGACGCCCGGGCCGCGGTCGCTGGTCGCGCGCAGCAGGCCTTCGGCCGCATACAGCAGGATCAGCATCGACCACCACTGGTAGGTGCGCAGCGTGCCCCGCAGCAATGACGGCAGGGCCAGCGCCAGCGGAACGACCTTGAGCGCCAGCAGCGAGCCGCTCGGACGCAGCGGCGCGAGCCATAGCTCCCAGGCCAGGCCCAGGACGATCAGGGCGATGAAACTGGCGATGACGATGCGACGGGTGGAGGACATGGGCGCGAAAGCTATCATAGGCGATGCCCTGGGACGCTGACCGATCCGCCCGACCCGACGCCGACGCGGCGGCAAGCACCGATGCCGCGGCGCCGGCGCCGGCGTTCGCCGACGCGACGGCCGGCGCGGCGATGCGCTGGCTCGACAAGCTGATCGGATTGCTGCTGGCGATCTGGCGCCAGGGCCGGACGATCCACCTGCCGCAGACGGCGGGCAGCCTGACGCTGCTGTCGCTGCTGGCGATCGTGCCGATGTTCTCGATCGCGCTGACCGTCGTCACCGCGTTGCCGATGTTCGCGCCGATGCGCGAATCGCTGCAGCGCTTTCTCGCGTCGAACCTGTTCCTGCCCAGCTTCGCGGATACGCTGTCGCGCTACACGAACGAGTTCGCGTCCAAGGCCAGCCAGTTGTCGTTGTTCGGCGCGCTGTTCTTCTTCGCGACGGCGTTCACCGCGCTGCTGACGATCGACCGCACGCTGAACCGGATCTGGGCGACCGAGCGGCCGCGTTCGTTCGGCCGGCGCGTCACGCTGTACTGGACGCTACTGACGATGGGGCCGCTGTTGCTGGCGCTGAGCTTCGCCGTCAACGGCATGATGGTCACCGGCTGGCTGTCGAACGTGCCGGTCGAGATGTTCCGCCGGATCTGGTTCACCGCGCTGTCGGCCGGCAGCGGCCTGGGCGCGCTGGCGCTGATGTACTACCTGCTGCCCAATGTCCAGGTGCGCTGGCGCGACGCGCTGCTGGGCGCGGCGGTCGCGGCGATCGCCATCGAGCTGCTGCGGCGCGGGCTGACGGCCTACGTCGCCAACCTGCCGACGTACACGGTGATCTACGGCGCGTTCGCGGCGCTGCCGCTGTTCCTGATCTGGCTGTACCTGCTGTGGATGACGATCCTGCTCGGCGCGCTGCTGGCGGCCAATCTGCGCCACTGGGGCAGCGGCACCCACGTGCACGCGCGGTGGCGGCCGGCCCAGCGTTTCGACGCGGCCACGCGGATCCTGCTGGCGCTGGCGATCGAATGGCAGGACGACGGCGACGGCCTGCTGACCGTCGATTCGCTGAAGGCGATCACCGGACCCGATCCGGGGCGCGCCGATGCGCTGGCGCGGCTGCTCGGCGCCACCGGCTACATCCACCGGCACTGGCCCGTGCCGACCGAGGCGCGCCGCGGCGAGCCCGAGCGCGCGATCTGGGACGAGTCCTGGGTGCTGGCGCGCAATCCGCAGTACCTGAGCCTGCGCGCGCTGTTCGAGGCGATCTGGCAGGGCAGCGATGACGCCGATCCGGGGCAGCCCGCGCAGCACCGGCCGAACGAGCCGTTCCGCCGCTGGCGCGCGCGCGGCCCGGCCGGCGTCACGCACCTGTCGATCGAGTCGGCGCTGCTCGACGCCCCGTTGTCGGTGGTGGCCGCGTCGTCAGCGCGCTGAGGGTGCCGAGGGCGCCGAGGCCACGAAGCGCTTGATCGCGTCGAGCACCGCCTGCGGCCGCTCGGCCATCAACTGGTGGCCGCAGTCGTCGACCTCGACCACCCGCGCGTCGCCGATCCGCGCGGCCAGCGCCTTGCCGGCCTTGAGCGGCGTCATCATGTCGCGCTTGCCGAGCACGAACAAGGTCGGGCACGCGATCGCGGCGGCGCGCTGCTCGCCCTGGCCGTAGTCGTTGCACGCGCGCAGGTCGTTGAACAGCACGCCCTTGGCCTGGCGCTCCATCAGGCGGCGGGCCTGGACGAACACCGAGAAACCCGGCCCCGGGCAGCCGGGCGGATGGTTGAGCCCGCCGTGCGACCAGACGTTCATCATGTCGAACGCGCGCGGCTCGTCGTCGCGCGCGGCGGCCAGCAGCGCGTCGGACACGCGCATCGGATAGGCCGAGCCGACCAGCACCGCGCCGGCGACGCGATCCGGCGCGCTGCCGGCCAGTTCGACGGCGATCAGCGATCCCATGCTGTGGCCGACCACCGTCGCCCGCCGCACGCCGGCCGCGGTCATCAGCTTGCCGATCCACTCGGCCATCGCCTCGACCGACTCGAGCGGCGGGCCGGCGCTGCGGCCGTGGCCGGGCAGGTCGACGGCCAGCACGCCGTAGCCGTGATGGGCCAGGTAGCGCGATTGCAGGATCCAAACGCTGTGATCGCTCTGCGCGCCATGGACGAATGCGATCGTCGGCAGCGCGGCGTCGAACGGCTTGCCGCCGGTATACGCGTAAGCGACGCGTCCATCGACTTCGACTTGCATC
Source organism: Burkholderiaceae bacterium (assembly GCA_047605425.1). GTDB lineage: Bacteria > Pseudomonadota > Gammaproteobacteria > Burkholderiales > Burkholderiaceae_E > JAKPAM01. The sequence goes on from JASGFT010000010.1 coordinate 9,297, forward strand.
GGGGGTCTCCTTGCTCAGGCGCCTTTCCGCGCGATCTTGAAGGCGCGGCCCAGGTCGGCGATCAGGTCGTCCGGGTCCTCGAGGCCGATCGACAGCCGCAGCGTGCCCTCGCCGATGCCGGCCGCGGCCAGCGCCGCGCCGTCCATGCGGAAGTGCGTGGTCGACGCCGGATGGATGACCAGCGAGCGGGCGTCGCCGACGTTGGCCAGGTGCGAGAAGATTTGCAGCGACTCGACGAAGCGGCGGCCGGCCGCGCGGTCGCCCTTCAGGTCGAAGCTGAGCACCGCGCCGAAGCCGCGCGGCATCAGCCGGCTCGCCAGCGCGTGGTCCGGGTGCTGCGGCAGGCCCGGGTAGGCGACCTTGGCGACCATCGGCTGCTCGGCCAGGTATTCGGCGACGCGCTGCGCGTTCTGGACGTGGCGGGCCATCCGCAGCGGCAGTGTCTCGATCCCCTGCAGGATCTGGAAGGCGTTCATCGGGCTCAGGCAGGCGCCGAAGTCGCGCAGTCCTTCGCGGCGCGCGCGCAGCAGGAACGGGGCGACCGTCGACTCCTCGGCGAACACCATGCCGTGGAAGCCCTCATAAGGTTCGGTCAGCTCGGGGAACTTGCCCGAGGCCTGCCAGTCGAAGCGGCCGGTGTCGACGAGCAGGCCACCGACGACCGTGCCGTGGCCGCACAGGAACTTGGTCGCCGAATGGTGGACCAGGTCGGCGCCGAGGTCGCCGGGCTTGACCAGCCATGGCGTGGTGAACGTCGAATCGACCATCAGCGGCAGCTTGCGCTGGTGCGCGATCTCGGCGATCAGCGGGATGTCCAGCACGTCCAGCCCGGGGTTGCCGACGGTCTCGCCGAACAGCAGGCGCGTCTGAGGACGGATCGCCGCGCGCCAGGCGTCGGGGTCGCGCGGATCGACGAACGTCGTATCGATCCCGAAGCGGCGCAGCGTGTAGTGGAGCAGGTTGTGCGATCCGCCGTAGAGCGCCGTCGAGGCGACGATATGCGAGCCGGCGCCGGCCAGCGTCGCGATCGCCAGATGCAGCGCCGCCTGGCCGCTGGCGGCGGCGATCGCGCCGACGCCGCTTTCCAGCGCGGCGATCCGCTCTTCGAGCGTCGCCACGGTCGGGTTGCTGATCCGCGAATAGACGTGGCCGGACAGCTCCATGTTGAACAGGCCGGCGGCGTGGTCGGCGTCGCGGAACACGAAGGCGGTCGACAGGTAGATCGGCGTGGCCCGGGCGCCGGTCTCGCGATCGGGCGTGGCGCCGGCGTGCAGCGCCAGCGTGTCGAATCCGTAATAGTCTCGTTGGGTCATAAGCTCGTCTCCGTGCGTCGCGCCGCGCGATGTCGTGCGGCGATCGCCGCACGCGTCCATCGATGCCGTGTCGCCGCGCTGTCCGGCAGCCGTGTGTGGCCGCGATCGGACAGATCCGGTCGATCGCTCGTCGATGGCCGGGTTCGTCGCGGCCGGCCACGGCCGCCGACGTCGGCGGCGCCGGCTGGCGATGCTAGCATGTCGAGTCGAGGCTCCCCGCGCTCGCGGCCCGGCTAGACGAGGAAAGATGATGGAAACGAGGCCTATGTACCGCGTAGGCGCCGCCGGTCTCGACCCGCGCGATTGGCGACTGGTCGAGATCGTGTTCAAGCACAGCCAGTACAACCGCTATGAATTCGTGCTGGCGCCCGCCGTCGTTCCCGAATCGATCGACCTGCTGATCGTCAACCCGTTCGATCCGGCCGGCGTCCAGGCGATGTCGCTGGTCGGCGCCTCGGGCAGGCCGATTCCGGTCATCGAGGCGCTGCCGCGCGGCGAGGCGAGCCACGCCCGCCATGCGATCGCGATCGATCGCCTGACGCTGCAACTGCTGCCGATCCTCAATCGCGTCGTCGACGCCCAATGGTCGGCCGCGCGCTCGCGGGCGCCGGCCATGGCTTCCGGTTCGAATTCGGCTTCCATCTCGCTGCCGTGCGCGGCAGCGGCCGCGCGGGTCACCACGCCAACGGCCGCGTCCGCGATCGCGCCGGCGGCGGTGCCGATCACTGCGGCCGCGACTGCGCCGGCGACGGTGCAGGCTACCGCGGCCGTGGCTGCGCGGGCGGCGGTGCCGACCATTGCGGCCGTGACTGCGCGGGCGGCGGTGCCGACCACCACGGCTGCGACTGCGCCGACCACCGTGTCGACGAGCGCGTCCGCGACCGTGGCGCCCGGTCTCACGGCGGCGCCGGCGGCCTCGGGCATCGAAGCAGCCGGTTGGCCGTGTCCGCTGCCGTTGCGCCCGTCGATCGATGCGTTCGATCCGACGGCGTTGGGCGTCGATGCGCCGTCGGCCGTGCCGATCCGGCCCGCGGCCGGCGTGCCGGCCGGTACACCGGCCGCGCGTGGCGAAGCGGTGCAGCGTGCCGTTCCCGGCGCGCCGCCGGGATTCGCGAACGGCGCGCCGACCGTCAGGGGATTGAGTCAGCCGTCGGCGGGCGAGGGCGTGACCCCCTCCGGACCGGCCGCCACCGAGCCGGCGCCCGGGCGCGCTCCGACGGCGCGCGCGCCCGGGTTCGACGCGGCTTCGGCCGGCGCCGAACGGTCGCTGGCAGGGGCGCCGATCGTTTCGCCGCCTTCGCACCCGTCTTCGTCGCCGTCGGTGTCGGCGTCTCCGGTGTCGACCCCCTCGGCATCAGTACCTCCGGCGTCGGTACCTCGGGCATCCGTATCCCCGGCGTCGGTTTCCCCGGCATCGGCGTCCCCGGCGTCGGCGTCCCCGCCGATGACAGCGTCGACGGTACCCGCGTCGCCCCCGGTGTCGACCTGGACATCGGCGACCGGTTCCGTCGCGGCGCCGACGGCCCCGGCGGCCGCACCGGCGCCGCCGGTTCCATCCGTATCATCGCCGGCCGGCTCCACCGCGGCAGGGCGTCCGGAGGTCACCGCGCTTCCGGCCGGACCGTCGGCCGGCGTTGGTGCCGGTGCCGGTGCCGGTGCTGGTGCTGGTGCTGGTGCTGGTGCCGGTGCTGGTGCTGGTGCTGGTGCCGGTGCTGGTGCCGGTGCCGGTGCCGGTGCCGGTGCCGCCGAGGCGACGAAGCTGCAGGTGCTCGTCGTCGACGACAGTCCCACGGTTCGCCAGCAGTTGTCGCTGGCGTTCGAGCGCATGGGCATGCGCTGCGCGAGCGTCGACAGCGCGGCGCATGCGCTGCGGCGCCTGGCGACCCAGCATATCGACCTGGTCCTGGCCGACGTCGTCATGCCCGACATGGACGGCTACAAGCTGACGCGCGAGATCAAGCGCAACAAGCAGACCCGCCATATCCCGGTGATCATCCTGACCAGCAAGTCCTCGCCGTTCGATCTGGCGCGCGGGGCGCTCGCCGGTTGCGACAGCTATCTGAGCAAGCCGGTGCCGATGCGCGCGCTCGAGGCGGCCGTCGTCAAGCAGTTGCGCAAGTCGCTGGCGATCGACGATCTGTCGACGCTCGTCAGGACGGCCGATCCGGTCCGCGCCAAGCCGGCGGCCGACACCGGGTCCCGGCGCCGTCCGTTGTCGCAATGGTGGAGCAGATCGGGTTCGTGACGAGGCGGCGCTCGTCGCCCGAGCGGCGATGGCGGCTCGCATGACCGGCGCAACGGGGAGAATCGGGCGGTCCAGCCCAGGGGAATATCGATGAATCAGGCATTGGTCGTCGACGACGGCGCCGTCGACCGGCAGCACATGGTCAACATCCTGACCGAAGCGGGGTGGCGCGTGACCGTCGCCAGCGACGGCGCGTCGGGGCTCGAGATGGCGCGCGCTCATCACCCGGACATCATCTTCATGGACATCGTGATGCCGGGCATGGACGGCTACCAGGCATGCAGGCGCCTGGCCGTCGATCCGGCGACGCGCGAGATCCCGGTGGTCTTCGTGTCGACGAAGAACCAGCGCGCCGATCATGTGTGGGCGCGGATGCAGGGGGGCAGGGACCTGATCGCCAAACCGCTGTCGCCGGACGAGGTCCTGGCCGCGCTCAAGCATGCCGTCAGCCGCAACTGAGTCGTCCGGCCGTTTCTCGCCCGATCGTTTCGGCGTCGCGCTGGGCGCGTTGCGGCTGCTGACGCCGCCCGACCGGCCCGCGCAGTACATCGCGTCGGCGCCGATCCATCCGTTGCCGCTCGCCCCGCGGCGCTTGCGCGGGCTCGCGCAGGTGCGCGGCCATCCGGTCAGCGTGCTCGATGCGGCGCAACGGGCGCCGGCGCAACTGCCGACCCGGCAGCGCCACGCGCTGCTGGTCGTCGGCGATCCGGGCCAGGCGCCGATCGGCCTGCTCGTCGACGGGCCGCCGGTGCCGCTTCAGGTCGTCGAGGCGGCCTCGCCGCCGCCGGGTCCGCCGGCGCTTCCGTTCGCATCGGTGCTGCACTCGCCGATGCTCTGCCGCGACGGGCCGCACGGCATGCCGACCGCATGGTGGCAGGCCGATTTTTCAGCTCTATTCGAGGCCTTGATGGCCGATCGATGAGGATCCAGTGGGGGCGTGGAATTCGATCAGCGCAAGTTTGCGCGAAGACATGGTCCGCGTCTGCGTGCGTCGCGGCGCGTGCGGCGGCGCGGCGATCGGCATCGCCGGCGCGTTCGCCGGGCTGGCGCTCGCGTCCGCCGGCGGTTCGCTGCCGCCGGGCACGATGTCGTCGCCGTGGTTCATCGCCGGGCTGGTGCTCGCCGCGCTGCTCGGCGCGCTGGCCGGCGGCTACCTCGGGTGGCGGACCGCGCGAGCGTTCGAACGTCCGCTGGTCGCGTTGCGCACGGCAGTCGACCGGGTGGCGTCCGGCGAGCTGGGCGCGCGCGCCGGGCTGGTCAGCAACGACGAGATCGGACGCCTGTCGACGTCGTTCGACCGGATGCTCGAACAGCGCGTCGTGGTCCTGGCCGACACGGCCACCGAGAACGAGGACCTGAACAACTCGGTCATCGAGATCATGCAGACGATCGGCCAGATCGCCACCACCAAGGACCTGTCGATCACGATGCCGGTCACCGAGAACGTCACCGGCGCGATCGCCGACGCGCTGAACCTGCTGACCGAGGAGACCGGACGCGTGCTGACCAACGTCGCTCGCGTCTCGCGCGACGTCGCGCGCGCGACGGTCGCCGTCAAGAGCCAGTCCGACCTGGCCAACCGCGCGGCGACGCGCGAGCAGCACGAAGTGGCGCTGGCGGCGCGCGAGTTGGCGCAGGCGGCCGTGGTGCTCGAATCGATCGCCGAACGCGCGCGCGGCTGCGATCTGGCGGCCGAGCGGACGGTACGCGCGACCGAGAAAGCCATGGTCAGCGTCGGCGGGACGGTGGCCGGCGTATCCGAGTCGCGCGATCTGATCCGCGAGACCGAAAAGCGGATCAAGCGTCTGGGCGAGCGCTCGCAGGAGATCGGCCAGGTCGTCGGCATCATCCAGGCGATCGCCGGGCGCACCGGGATCCTGGCGCTCAACGCGTCGATGCACGCGGCCGCGGCCGGCGAGGCCGGGCGCAGCTTCGCCGCGGTGGCCGACGAGGTCAAGCGGCTGTCCGAATCGGCGCGCGACGCGACCTCCGAGATCGGGCGCCTGGTCGTCTCGATCCAGACCGAGACCAACGACACGGTGCTGGCGATGAACCAGGCGATCGGCAAGGTCGTCGAGATCAGCCGGCTGGCCGAGGACGCCGGCAGCGCGATGCGCGGCACGCAGTCCGAGACCGCGTCGCTGGCCAGCACCGTGCGCGACATCGCGCGCACGTCGACCGAGCAGGCCAAGGTCGGGGCGGGCCTGCAGGAACGCGCGCAGATCATCCAGGAGGCCAGCGCCGAGACCGCCAGGCAGTTGCTGCTGCAGGCGGGCGAGACCCGCCGCCTGGTCGAATACGCGAAGGCGCTGCTCGACGAGGTCAGCGTGTTCAAGCTGCCGCAGGCGATCAAGCCGTGACGATCGGTTCATCGACCGCGACATCGGGTTTCGACCGCGAAGCCGGGGCTCCCGGCACCGGCCGCCCGCCGGCCGGCGCGTCGCTGGAGATCGACCAGGGACTGGCCAGCGGGCGGCTCGAGCGCCTGAACCAGGCCGCCGCGGGCCTGCTCGAACCGCTGTTCCTGCGCGCCGGATCGCAGCAGCTCGGCCAGGACCTGGCCGCGGCGGTCCAGCGCTGCGCGGCCGTCGCCAATTCGCTAGGGTTGCGCGGGCCCGACTACCTGGCCGCGCTGCTCGTTCCGTTCCTGCAAGGGCCCGCCAGCCGCGAGTTCCTCGCCAACGATCGCGCGGCGATCGAGCAATGGGTGCAGCAGGTGATCGCGTTCCTCGCCGGGTCGATGGAGCTGTCGCAGGTCGCGGCGCTGGTGTCCCAACTCGATCGCTGGCCGGGCTTCGCCGGCGTGCCGCCGCAGTTCGTGGCCTTGATCGCAGAGCGCCTGCGCGCCGACCTGCGGCAGATCCGCGAATGGGTCCGGCAGATCGATCCGCAGCGCCAGGCGAACGCGGGCTCGAAGCTGGCTCGCACATCCGGTCGTGATGCCGTCGGAGGCGGTGCGGTCGAGGGCGATGCGGCCGAGCGTGGGCTGCGATCCGTCGAGGTCGGCGACGATGACGCGGATGCGGATCAGCCGCTTGCCGGGGTCCGGTGCGATGACCGACCGCCTGGCGCCCCGGCGGTGGCTGCCGCCGCCGACCGGGCAGTGGCCGACGAGGTTCGCGAAGCCGCCGCCGACGCGGTAATCGACGACGCGATGATCGACGATGTGGTCATCGGTGAAGAAGTAATCGGTGAAGAAGTAATCGGTGAAGAAGTAATCGGCGAAGAGGTGATCGGTGAAGAGGTGATCGGTGAAGATGTGATCGGTGAAGATGTGATCGACGAGGCGGCGATCGACGAGCCCGCCGCCGATCAGGCGATCAGTCTTTGGCCGCCGGCCAGCCATGCCGCGGCGTGGGGCGACGGCGGACGCATCGCCGTCGACGAGTTGGCGATGCTGGCCGAGGCGGCCCGGGCATTGGGCAGCGACCTGATTCCGACGCTGCTGTCGCTCGAGTCGCCGGCGGGCCAGCCGGCCTGGATCGAACTCGTCGACGAATACCTGGCCCGGCTCGAGCACATGGTCAACGCCAGCGAATTCATCGGCACCCAGGTGCTGACGCGGATGCTGTCGGGCGTGGGCGCGCAGCTCGGTTACTGGATGACCACCGAAGGCGCGCTGAACGAGGAGAGCCGGCGGCTGCTGTTGCTGCTGCCCGATACGCTGGCCGATCTGTTCGCCGACCTGGCGCCGGCCGGCATCGAGCATTGGGTCGGCCTGCTCGGCGACGAGCACTGGCCGTCGCCGATGCCGACCGCGCTGCGGTCGTCGCTGACGCGCGCGTTGCTGGCGATCGAGATCGTCCGCTCGCGCCAGGTGACGGCCGATCCGCTGCAGACGATCGACGAGAACGACCTGTCGCTCGAGATCCCCGCCGAGGCCGATCGCAGCGTCGTCGACAACCTGCTGCGCGAGCTGCCGCATCTGTCGGCCGAATTCAGCGAGGCGATCGATCTGCTCCGCCGCGGCGACGAACGCCAGATCGAGCGGGCGCAGCGCGTCGCGCATACGCTGAAGGGATCGGCCAATACCGTCGGCGTCCGGGGCATCGCGACGCTGACGCACCGGCTCGAGGACATCCTGCAGTTGCTGGCCAAGGACGCGCGACTGCTGAGCCAGCCGTTGACCGATCTGCTCGGCGATGCGGCCGACTGCGTGGCCGAGATGTGCGACGCGGTGGCCGCGATCGGGCCGGCGCCGGCCAACGTCGAGGCGATCCTGCGGGACGTCGTCGACGCGACGCGGCGCCTGCTCGATGACGATCACGTCGAGCACTTCGAAGAGCCGCGCGTCGAGCGGGCGCCGATCGTCGCGCACGATGAGCGCGGGTCCGCCGATGCCGTACCGTCGACCGACTCCGCGGCCGACGGCGGATCCGGGCAGTCGCGCGACGAGGCCCTCGCCGACGTCGATGCGCCGGCCGGGCGACGCTTCGAGCCGCCGGCGCGCGAGGATCCGCCGACGCGCGAATCGTCGCCCGAGCGCCCGCCGGAACTCGATCCGCTCGAGCCCGATCCGGCCGCGATCGGCGCACCGCCGGGCGGCGAGGCCGTCCAGGTCGGCCAGGATGCCGGCGCGGAAGAGGCCGACGAGATGCTGCGCGTACCGGCCAGCGTCGTGTCGCGGCTGCTCGATCTGGCCAACGAGGCGATGATCGCGCTCGCGCAGATGCAGGAGCGCATCACCGTGCTGGGCGAGACACGGGCGGCGCTGCGCGCGGGCAGCGAGCGCTTCCAGGATCTGTCGATGGAGCTCGAGCGGCTCGTCGACGTGCGCGGGCTGGCGCTGACCGGACGCAGCCGCGAGGCCGATTTCGATGCGCTGGAGCTGGACGAGTACAACGATCTGCACACGGTCTCGCGCCGCTTCGCCGAGGCCGGCGCCGATCATAGGCTCGTCGACCAGCAGTTCGATCACGAACTGGGTGCGATGCGCGAGCAGATCGCGCAGCTCGACCGCGTGCAGACGGATCTGCGCGAGGCGGCCCTGAAGACGCGGATGGTGCCGATCGAGACGATCGTCGGTCGCCTGCGCCGCGCCGTGCGCCAGGCGGCGCGCCAGACCGGCAAGGAGGTCGAGCTGCAGGTCTTCGGCGGCGAGACGGCGATCGATGGCCATCTGCTGCAGCGGATCGTCGACCCGCTGATGCACATGCTGCGCAACGCGGTCGACCACGGCATCGAGGATCCCGACGAGCGTCGGCGGCGCGGCAAGCCGCGTGCCGGCCGGATCCAGTTGACGTTCACGCGCGACGGCGCCGAGCTGCGGATCCGCTGCGGCGACGACGGCCGCGGGCTCGATGTCGACGCGATCGTCGCGCGCGCCCGATCGGCCGGCCTGGTCGACGACGACGGGCGACCGTCCGCGGCCGAGGCCGCGCGGCTGATCCTGCTGCCCGGCTTCTCGACGCGCGAGCAGGCGACGCAGTTGTCGGGGCGGGGCATCGGGCTGGACGTCGTGCGCGAGCGGGTGCGCGAGCTGCGTGGACGCATCGACGTCGCGAGCGTTCCGGGGCAGGGCCTGGAGCTGGCGTTGACGATGCCGGTGCGCCTGGCGGCGGTGCCCGTCATGATCCTGCGCGGGCCCAGCCACGTGATCGCCGTGTCGGTGCGCGACATCGAGCAGATCGCCGCGGTCGCCGGCCTGTCGTCCGAGGCCGGTGGCGCGCCGCGGCTGCGCGTCGACGGCGTCGACTACCCGGTCTTCACGCTCGAGACCCTGCTCGGCCTGCCCGAGAGCACGCTGTCGGGCGAGGCCGGGGAGCGGGTCGCGATGATCGTGCGCGGCGAGGCCGGCGAGCCGATCGCCGTCGTCACGCCCGAACCGGGCCAGACCCGCAACGTGATCCTCCAGCCGCTGGCGCCGGCGATCCCGGCGATCCCGGGCATCGGCGGCGTGGCGGTCATGGGCGATGGCGCGGTGGCGCCGATCGTCGACCTGCCCGAACTGCTCGCGCGTCGCGAGGCCGCGCCGCAGTACGCGACCGCGCTAAGCGCCCCGGCGCCGGCCGCGCCGGTCTGCCTGATCGTCGACGATTCGGTGTCGGTGCGCCGGGCGATGGAGCTGTTCCTGCAGGACCTGGGCCTGCACGTCGAATCGGCGTCCGACGGCATCGACGCGCTGGCGCTGGTCGACAAGCGGGCGCCCGATCTGGTCATCGCCGATCTCGAGATGCCGCGGATGAACGGCGTCGAACTGGCTGGCGCGCTGCGCGCCCGCGCCGACACCGCCGCCGTGCCGTTCATCATGATCACGTCGCGCTACAGCGACAAGCACAAGCAGCTCGCGCTGTCCGCCGGCGCCGACATCTTCCTGACCAAGCCTTATACCGAGGACGAGCTGGCCGCGCACGTGCAACGCTGCCTGAACCGCGACACGCGGACGTCAAGCGACTTGTCGCTGACCGGCCGGATCGGCTAGGATTGGCCATAACCAGGGGAGATCATCATGCAAGTCAGCGAAGTCCTTCGGGTCAAGGGCAATACGCTCTACACGGTGTCGCCCGACGACATGCTCTCGGACTGCGTGATGACGATGGCCGAGCACGACATCGGCTCGTTGATCGTGATGGACAAGGGGCGGCTCGCCGGCCTGATCACGTTCCGCGAGGTCCTGCGCGTGCTGGCCAAGCGGCTGGCCGAGCATCGCGCGGGGGGGCCGACGCAGCCGGTGACCGAGATCGTCGTGCGCGACGTCATGAATGCGGACCCGATCATCTGCGCGCCCAACGTGGACGTCAACGAGTTGCGGCGCATGATGCTGACCAACCATCAGCGCTATCTGCCGGTTGTCGACGGCGATACCTTGATGGGCGTGGTGTCGTTCCACGACGTCGCCAAGGCGGTGCTCGAAGAGCAGGGCTTCGAAAACCGTATGCTTAAAGCCTACATTCGGGACTGGCCGGCCGAGGGTTGACCCGTAAAACGCTGGCGCACAGGCCTTTTTCGATAGAATGGCGGCCTATGCGCATCCTTGTCAGCAACGACGACGGTTACTTCTCGCCTGGTATAGCGGCCCTGGTCGCCGCGGTCCGACACCTCGGTGAAGTCGTCGTCGTGGCGCCCGAGCGCGATCGCAGCGGCGCCTCGCAATCGCTGACGCTCGACCGTCCGCTGGCGTTGCGCACCGCGGCCAACGGCTTTCGCTACGTGAACGGCACGCCGACCGATTGCGTCCACCTGGCGCTGAACGGCGTGCTCGGCTATCGCCCCGATCTGGTGCTGTCCGGCATCAACGACGGCGCCAACATGGGCGACGACACGATGTATTCGGGAACGGTCGCCGCGGCGACCGAAGCGTTCCTGCTCGGGGTGCCGGCGATCGCGTTCTCGATGATCGAGCACGGCTATGCGCACCTCGATTCGGCCGCGCGCGTCGCGGCCGACGTCGTCGCGCGGCTGGGCGCGTCGCTGTGCCGCCAGCCGATGCTGCTGAACGTCAACATCCCGAACCTGCCGTATTCGTCGCTGGCCGGCTGGGAAGCGACGCGGCTGGGCAAGCGCCATCCGTCCGAGGAAGTCATCGAGGGCCGCACGCCGCGCGGCGACACCGTGTACTGGATCGGCCTGGCCGGCGGCATCAAGGACAAGAGCGCCGGTACCGACTTCCACGCAACCGCGAACGGACGGGTATCGATCACGCCGCTGGACATAGACTTGACTCACGAATCGCTCGTCGCGACCGTCGACCACTGGCTCCGGCCGGGGTCGGAGCGATCGCCATCAACCGGAATGCAGCGCTAGATGTTGCCTCGACCTCGCTCGGGTTTCCTGCCCGAGATCGCCAAGTCTCCCGCGCGTTCCACCCAGAAGGGGGTCGTGTTGCCGCTGGCCACCGGCATCGGCATCGCGTCCGAGCGCGCGCGCCAGCGGATGATCGACTCGCTGCGCGGCGCCGGCGTTCGCGACCTCGGCGTGCTCAGCGCGATCTCGATCGTTCCGCGGCATGCGTTCGTCGACGTCGCGCTGGCCAGCCGCGCTTATGAGGACGTGGCGCTGCCGATCGGCCATGGCCAGACGATTTCCAAGCCCAGCACCGTCGCGCGGATGCTCGAGCTGGTGGCCGCGCATCTGGACGAAGGCCAGCGGCGCCAGGCCAAGGCGCTCGAGATCGGTACCGGTTGCGGCTACCAGGCGGCGGTGCTCGCGCACCTGTTCGGCGAGGTCGTGTCGGTCGAGCGCCTGAAGGCGCTGCACGAGCTGTCGCGCGCCAACCTGCGCCCGCTTCGGCAATCGAACCTGCGGCTGGTGTTCGGCGACGGCCGCCTGGGGGTCGAGCAGGCGGCGCCGTTCGACGCGATCGTCCTGGCGGCGGCCGGCGAGTCGATTCCCGACGATCTGCTGCTGCAGATGAAAGTCGGCGCTCGCCTGGTCGCCCCGATCGTATCGGCGAGCGGGCGGGGCCAGTCGCTGCACCTGGTCGAACGTGCGGGCCAGGAAGACTGGCACCTGACCGTCCTCGATGCGGTACGCTTCGTGCCGTTGCGTCCGGGCACGCGCTGAGCCCGTCGGCTCGGGCCGACGCTTTCGAACCGGGAGATCACGTGTCATCAGCGCCTCATCAACGAGATACCGCGCGCGTCGCCATGGTGCTGGGCGCCCTGGCGTGCGCGATCGCCCTGGCGGGCTGCGGTTCGTCCAGGATGCCCGCCCCGATCATCAGCAGGACGACGCCGGCCCCGCAAGCGCCGGTGCCGGTCGCGCCGCCCGAGCCCAGCGCGCCGCCGGCTCCCGACATCGTCACCAACGGCGCGCCGGCCGTCGAGCCGGCCGTGACCGCGGCGCCGATCCGCAGCCCCGGCGGCGGCATCGAGGTCAGGCCGCTCGAGTCGCGGCCGCTCGACGGTGGGCCGGCGGCTTCGGGCTCGGTCGCCGCCCGCAACCTGCCGCGGCTGGTCAAGCGGCCGTATTCGGACCAGGCGCTGGCCGAGTTGCAGGCGGCCGACGCCGCCAGCGGATTCCGGCCGGCGCCGGTGCCCGGCAATGCGGGCGCGGCGACGACGCCCGCTCCGCCGCCGACGGCGGCGACCGCCGACGCCGCCGCGACGCCGGCTCCCGCGGCGTCGGCCGCCGCCTCGTCGCGCGGTATGACGTTCGCCTGGCCGGCCCGGGGCCGCATCGTCCAGCCGTTCGCCGATCCGCGCAGCCTGGGCATCGTCATCGACGGCGTGATCGGCGATCCGGTCAGCGCCGCCGCCGACGGTCGCGTCATCTTCAGCGGCAACGGTCCGCGCGGCTATGGCAATCTGCTGATCATCAAGCACGACGACGATACCGTGTCGGTCTACGGGCACAACCGCAGCCTGCTGGTCAAGGAAGGGCAGTCGGTCAAGCGCGGGCAGAAGGTCGCCGAGCTCGGCGATAGCAGCGCCGATCGCCCCGGGCTGCTGTTCGAGGTCCGCAAGCAGGGCAAGCCGGTCGATCCGATGCAGTTCCTGCCGAAGCGCTGATGCACGGCGCCCGCATGACCGGGTGCGCCATCGATCTCTTGTCCTCGACAGGCCGCGCATGACGCCAATCCTCTGTTTCGACATCGAGACGGTGCCCGATGCGGACGGGTTGCGCCGCCTGGGCATCGTCGACGAGCCGGGCGCCGCGGCCTGGGACGACGACACGCTGGTCGAGCACGTGTTCGCCCGCCGCCGCGAGAAGACCGGCAGCGACTTCCTGCCGCTGCACCAGCACCGGATCATCGCCATCGCCTGCCTGTTTCGCGACGACAGCGGCGTGCGCATCCGTTGCCTGGGGTCGGCCGGCGACCCGGAGGCGCGACTGATCAGCGACTTCTTCCGGACGATCGACCGGCACACGCCGCAACTGGTGTCGTGGAACGGCAGCGGCTTCGACATGCAGGTACTGACGTACCGCGCGCTGGTCAACGGCGTGCAGGCGGCGCGCTACTGGGAGCTCGGCGACGAAGACCGCGACTTCAAGTGGAACAACTACATCAGCCGGTACCACACGCGGCACCTGGACCTGATGGATCTGCTGGCCCTCTACACGCCGCGCGCCAACGCGCCGCTGGACGAGCTGGCCAAGCTGTGCGGCTTTCCGGGCAAGATGGGCATGGACGGCTCGCAGGTGTGGCCCGCCTACCGGCAGGGGCGTCTGGCCGAGATCCGCGACTACTGCGAGACCGACGTCGCCAACACCTACCTGATGTACTGCCGCTTCCAGCTTCTGCGCGGCTTCTGGTCGCCGGCCGAGTACCGGCGCGAGATCGATACCGTGCGCGCCTACCTGGGCGCGCAGCCGGGCGCGCACTGGCGCGAGTTCCTGGCCGGCTGGGCCGATTCCCCGTCGGAAGGCTGACGCGATGGCGCGATCCTCGACACGGCGATCGGCCGAGCCGCCGCCGGCCGATCGTCTGTTCGACATCGAGTCGCTCGATCTCGACGCGAACGGCGTGGCGCGCGCCGACGGCAAGGTCGTCTTCGTGCGCGGCGCGCTGCCCGGCGAGCGCGTGCGGGCTTCGATCGTCCGCTCCAAGCCCAAGTTCGACGTCGCCGCGACGGCCGAGGTGCTGCGCGAGAGCCCGCTGCGGGTCGTGCCGCGCTGTCCGCATTTCGGCGTCTGCGGCGGCTGCTCGATGCAGCACATGGACGCGCGCGGACAACTGTCGATCAAGCAGCGCGTGCTCGAGGACCAGTTCCTGCACCTGGCGGGCGGCCTGCGTCCGGAGACCGTGCTGCGCCCGCTGGCGGGCCCGAGCTGGGGCTACCGCCAGCGCGCGCGCCTGTCGGTGCGCCACGTCGAGAAGAAGGGCGGCGTGCTGGTCGGCTTCCACGAGCGGGGCTCCAGCTATGTGGCCGACATGCGCGAATGCCATGTGCTGCCGCCCCGGGTCTCGGCCTTGCTGCTGCCGATGCGCGAGCTGGTCGCCGGGCTGTCGATACGCGACCGCATGCCTCAGATCGAGGTCGCGATCGGCGACGACGTCCTGGCATTGGTGTTCCGGGTCATCGAGCCGCCGTCGGACGCCGATCGTCGCGCGCTGACGGCTTTCGCCCGGCTGCACGATCTCGAGGTCTGGCTGCAGCCCAAGGGGCCGGACACGATCGCCCTGCTGGCCGACGGCTGTCCGGATGCCGCGCCGCCGACGCTCTTGGCATCAACGCCCGCGGCATCGAGGCCGCCTGCGCCGGTTTCCCGTCTCGCCTACACGCTGCCCGAGTTCGACGTGCGGATGCCATTCCGGCCGACCGACTTCACGCAGGTCAATCACGACGTCAATCGCGCGCTGGTCGGCCGGGCCATCCGCCTGCTCGATTGCCAGCCGGGCGAGACGGTGGCGGACCTGTTCTGCGGGCTCGGCAATTTCACGCTGCCGCTGGCCCGGCGGGTCGGTGGACAGGGCCGTGTGCTCGGCATCGAGGGCAGCGCGACGCTGACGGCCCGCGCGACCGACAACGCTTCGGTCAACGGGCTGCAGGATCGCGTCGAATTCCGCACCGCCAACCTGTTTGACATGACGCCGGCGGCCTGGCGCGAACTCGGGGCGTTCGATCGGGTGCTGATCGATCCGCCCCGCGAAGGCGCGCTCGAGGTGGTCAAGGGGATCGCAGCCGATCCGCATGCGCCGCGGCGCATCGTCTACGTCTCATGCAATCCGGCGACGCTCGCGCGCGACGCCGCGGTGCTCGCGCATACCGGCGGCTATCGGCTGGTGGCCGCCGGCGCGATCAACATGTTTCCGCACACCTCGCACGTCGAGTCGATCGCGGTCTTCGAGCCGGTGGCCGGCCGCGCCGCCGCGCGGCAGGCCGCCTGAGCCAGGCTGCCCGCGCCTTCGCGAGGCGGCCGGCGTGCCTCGTCTCGCGTCAGTCGCGGTCGCCGCCGAAGATGCCGAGCAACGCCAGCAGGTTGCTGAACACGTTGTAGATGTTCAGGTAGATCGACAGCGTGGCCATCACGTAGTTGGTTTCGCCGCCGTTGACCACGCGCTGGACGTCGTACAGCATGAACAGCGAGAAGACGGCGATCGCCAGCACCGAGATCGTCAGCATCAGCGCCGGCATCTGCAGGAAGATGTTGGCCACCGCGGCGACCAGCACGACCAGCATGCCGACGAACAGCCACTTGCCCAGGCCGCTGAAATCCCGCTTGGACACGGTGGCGATCGTGGCCATCGCGCCGAAGATCACGGCCGTGCCGCCGAATGCCGTCATCACCAGCGATGCGCCGTTCGAATAGCCGAGCACGTGGCCGATCAGCCGCGACAGCATGAGGCCCATGAAGAACGTGAAGGCGAGTAGCAGCGCGACGCCCATGCCGCTGTTCTTGGTCTTCTCGATCCCCCAGAAGAACCCGAAGGCCACCGCCATGAAGATGACGAAGCCCATCAGCGGGTTGCCGGCGAACATCGAGAAGCCGCTGGTCACGCCGACCCAGGCGCCGATCACCGTCGGGATCAGCGACAGCGCCAGCAGCCAGTAGGTGTTGCGCAGCACGCGGTTGCGTACCACCGGCGAATCGACCGATCCGGCGCCGTAGCCGGAAGGGGCCAGGTCATGACGTTCAGCAGACATAGAGGTATCTCCAAGGAAAGAGGGATGATGCGTCCAATGTAAGGGAGGCGTCAGGATTTTTCAACCGAGACTGATCCGAATGAATGAACGGGCCGACCAGCGAACCCGGACGCGACCAACGTACGTCCAAGCGTTGGATCCGGCGCACGCGCGCGGGCCGACGGCACGGATGTGTTAAACTCGCCTATTCAGGGAAATCCTGTAAATTACCCGTAACTCACTCTTTTCTCACTGTTTTTCCTCGTCCTTTGTCTCGATATGCCCGCCTTCCGGCGCCGGGAAACAACGGAAAAACACAGAATACCCGCTAAGCTGGAGCCCAGTCATCATGGCCGCACAGTCGACCGAACGCACGCTGTCCATCATCAAGCCCGACGCCGTCGCGAAGAACGTCATCGGTGAAATCTATTCCCGTTTCGAGAAGGCGGGCCTGAAGGTCGTCGCCGCGCGGATGAAGCACCTGTCGCGTCTCGAGGCCGAGGCGTTCTATGGCGTGCATCGCGAGCGGCCGTTCTTCAAGGACCTGGTCGATTTCATGGTGTCGGGCCCGGTGATGATCCAGGTGCTCGAGGGCGAGGGCGCGATCCTGAAGAACCGGGATCTGATGGGCGCCACCGATCCGAAGAAGGCGGCGGCGGGCACGATCCGCGCCGACTTCGCCGACAGCATCGACGCCAACGCGGTCCACGGATCGGACGCGCCCGAGACGGCCGCCGTCGAGATCGCGTTCTTCTTTCCCGCGCTGGAAATCTACTCGCGCTGAGGCCCGCTTCGTCGATCGCTTCGCGTCCGGTGTCGGTGCGCCAGCGGTGACGGCGTCGGTGCCATTGACGGAGGCTCGCTTGATGGATCAGCGGACGAACCTGCTCGGACTCGATCCCGTCGGATTGGCCCGCTGGTGCGAAGCGCGCGGCGAGAAGGCCTTCCGTGCCCGGCAGCTTCTGCGCTGGGTCCACCAGCGGGGCGAGGCCGACTTCGGCGCGATGACCGATCTGGCCAAGTCGCTGCGGGTGCGGCTCGAGGCCGATGCCGAGGTCATCCCGCCGTCGATCCTGCGCGATCACCTGTCGGCCGACGGCACGCGCAAGTGGCTGTTCGACGTCGGCCAGGGCAACGCGGTCGAGGCCGTGTTCATCCCCGAGGCGACGCGCGGCACGCTGTGCATCTCGACGCAGGCCGGTTGCGCGGTCAACTGCCTGTTCTGCTCGACCGGGCATCAGGGATTCAGCCGCAACCTGACCGCGGCCGAGGTCGTCGGCCAGTTGTGGCTCGCCAATCGCCTGCTGGCCGGCTCGCCGGCCGCGCGGCTGGCCGGACCGGCGCCCAGCGGCGTCGACGACGACGATGACGGCGGCGCGACGGGCGTCGGGCGGCCGGTCAGCAACGTGGTCTTCATGGGCATGGGCGAGCCCTTGCAGAACTACGCGGCGACCCTGTCGGCGCTGCGGCTGATGCTCGACGATCATGCGTACGGCCTGTCGCGCCGTCGGGTGACGGTATCGACGTCCGGCGTCGTGCCGATGATCGACCGGCTGCGCGACGACTGCCCGGTGGCCCTGGCCGTTTCGCTGCATGCGCCGAACGACGCGCTGCGCGACCGCCTGGTGCCGCTCAATCGCAAGTACCCGCTCGACGAGCTGCTGGCGGCCTGCCATCGCTACCTGGCGCGCGCGCCGCGCGACTTCGTCACATTCGAATACGTGATGCTCGACGGCATCAACGACGCGGATGCGCACGCGATCGAGCTGATCGAGCGGGTGCGCGGGCTGCCGTGCAAGTTCAACCTGATTCCGTTCAATCCGTTTCCCGCTTCCGGGCTCGTCAAGTCGCGGCCGGCGCGCATCAGGCAGTTCGCGCAACGCCTGGTCGACGCCGGCATCGTGACGACGGTGCGCAAGACGCGGGGCGACGACATCGACGCCGCGTGCGGCCAGTTGGCCGGCGAGGTGCTCGACCGCACGCGCGTGGCCGAGCGCAATGCCCGCCGCGTGATCGAGTTGGCCGAGGTGCGTTCATGATCTTCCGGTTCGCGGCGCCGCGCGCGTCCGTTCGCTCGCTGCCCGATACCGTCGTGACCGCCGGCGCGGCCGCGCGCCGCGGCCTGCCGGCGCTGCCGGGCCTGGGCTTGGGCCTGGTGCTCGTCGCCTTGGGGCTGGTCGCCGGCTGCGCGCAGCAGCCGACGTCGCCGTCGGCGTCCGGCGAGGGCCTGTCGCAGGTGTCGCGGCCCAGCGCGCTGCCGGATTCGGTCGAGGAGTCCGAAACCCGCCGCCGCGCGAGGATCCGTACCGAACTGGGCGCCGGGTACTACCAGCAGCGCAATTTCCCGGTCGCGCTGGGCGAGCTGCGGCAGGCGCTGGCGATCGATCCGACGTACGCGGCCGCCTACGGCATGCAAGGGCTCGTCTACATGGACCTGGGCGAGCGCGACAAGGCCGACGACAGCTTCGCGCAGGCGATGCGGCTCGCGCCGAACGACCCGGACCTGAACAACAACTATGGCTGGTACCTGTGCCAGACCGGCCGAATCGGACCGGCGCTCGAACGTTTCACGATCGCGCTGCGCGACCCGCTGTACCGGACGCCCGCGCTGGCGCTGCGCAACGCCGGCATGTGCACGCTCAAGCAGGGGGACGAGGCGGGCGCCGAGTCCTTGTTCCTGCGCGCGTTGCAGGCCGACCCCAGAGACCCGGTGGCGCGGTTGCAGCTCGCCGAGCTGTACCTGAAGCGGCGCGACATCGAGCGCGCCCGCCAATACCAGCAGGGGCTGATGTCGATGTACGAGCCGTCGCCGCAGGTGTTGTGGCTGGCGTTGCGCATCGAGCGGCAGGCGGGCAACCGCGAGGTCGAGGCCAGCTATGGCGCGCAGTTGCGTCGCCGTTTCCCGCAATCCCGAGAGACAGCGCTGTTGCTGAGTGGACAGTATGACAACTGAGAGAATTTCGACTGCCGAGGCCCTGGTCGCGGCGCGCGAATCGCGTGGACTGTCGACCGAGGACATCCAGCGTCAACTGAAGCTGCATCCGCGGCAGGTGCACGCGATCGAGACCGGCGACTGGGCGGCGTTGCCGGGGTTGTCGTTCATCCGCGGAACGGTGCGCAACTACGGCAAGATCGTCGGCGTCGACGTCGAGCCGCTGCTCGAATCGATCTCGGGCACGACCAAGGCCGCCGAGCTGCGTTCGGCGTCGTCGCTGGACGAGCCGCTGCGTCCCGGCGGCATGATGGGTTTCGGCAATGGAGGCTCGGGCAGCCGGTGGATCTGGGCGCTGGTGGTGCTGGCCGCGCTGATCGCGCTGGTCCTGTTCTTCGGTCGCGATGCCGACCTGTCGAAGGTGCCGTCGTTCTTCGGCGGCCAGGGCTCGGGTGGGTCGTCAGCGTCCAGTGCCGACGGCGGCGGCCGGATCGAGAACGTGCCGATCGCGCCGTCGCTCGGCACCGGCTCATCGGCGCCGGCTTCCGGCGCGGCGCCGGCGCCGGCCCGCGGCGATTACGCGGCGGTGCCGATCCCGCAGCCGCTGCTGCCCGCGCCGGCCACACCGGCGCCCGAGGCGGCGACGCTCGCTCCCGCCGCGCCGGCGGCTGCGCCGGCCGCGCCCGCCGGACCGGTGCTCAAGCTGTCGTTCGGCGCCGACTCCTGGATCGACATCCGCCAGCGCAGCGACAACAAGGTGCTGACGATGGGCACGCAGAAGGCGAAGACGACGCTGGAGCTGCCGATCGGCGCGCCGGTATCGGTCACGATCGGCAACGCCGAGAAGGTCAAGGCCGAATTCGACGGCAAGCCGTTGGGCCTGAAGGTCCAGCCCGGCGTCGGCATCGCCAGGCTGACGCTGCCATGAACGATCGCACGCATCTGACGACGGTGATGCCCGGCGCGGCTTGCGAGCCGATGCCGGTCGGGGCGGGCGGGCGGCGACGCGCCCGTCCGGTCAGGATCCGCTGGGCGGACAACGAGGTCGTCGTCGGCGGCCACCATCCGGTCGTCGTCCAGTCGATGACCAATACCGACACGGCCGATGCGATCGGTACGGCGATCCAGGTCAAGGAGTTGGCGCGAGCCGGGTCCGAGCTCGTTCGGGTCACCGTCAACACGCCGGCCGCGGCCGAGGCGGTCGCGCCGCTGCGCGAGCAACTGGACCGCATGGGCGTGTCGGTGCCGCTGGTCGGCGATTTCCACTACAACGGGCACAAGCTGCTGACGCAGTATCCGGACTGCGCGCGGGCCTTGTCCAAGTACCGGATCAACCCCGGCAACGTCGGCTCGGGCAGCCGGCGCGACGACAATTTCGCGCAGATGATCGAGGTCGCGAGCCGCTACGACAAGCCGGTGCGGATCGGCGTGAACTGGGGCAGCCTGGACCAATCGCTGCTGGCCCGGCTGATGGACGAGAATTCGGCGCGCGCGCGGCCGTGGGACGCGCAGAGCGTGATGCGCGAGGCATTGGTCACGTCGGCGATCGAGAGCGCGCAACTGGCCGAATCGGTCGGCCTGCGCGGCGACGCGATCGTGCTGTCGGCCAAGGTCTCCAACGTGCAGGACCTGGTCGCCGTCTATCGCGAGCTGGGGCGCCGTTGCGACTATCCGCTGCACCTGGGGCTGACCGAGGCCGGCATGGGCAGCAAGGGTATCGTCGCGTCGACGGCGGCGCTGGCCGTGCTGCTGCAGGAGGGCATCGGCGACACGATCCGCGTGTCGTTGACGCCCGAGCCGAACGGCGATCGCTCGCGCGAGGTCGTCGTCGCGCAGGAGATCCTGCAGACGATGGGCCTGCGCGCGTTCGCGCCGCTGGTCATCGCCTGCCCCGGCTGCGGCCGCACCAGCAGCACGTTCTTCCAGGAGCTGGCGGCCAGCATCCAGACCTACCTGCGCGAGCGCATGCCGGTCTGGCGCGCGTCGTATCCGGGCGTCGAAACGATGCAGGTCGCGGTCATGGGCTGCGTGGTCAACGGTCCGGGCGAAAGCAAGCATGCCAACATCGGCATCTCGCTGCCCGGCGCCGACGAGGCGCCGGTCGCGCCGGTCTTCGTCGACGGACAGCGCACGGTGACGCTCAAGGGCGAGCGGATCGCCGAAGAGTTCCAGGCGATCGTCGATGACTACGTCAAGCGAAAATACGCGGTGGGCGGCGCGGCCGCCGCTGGCGAGGGCTGAGGCGCGCCGCCCTCGTCGACGCCTGCCGCCGGCCGATCCGGCGGCTCGCCGCTCCGTTCACTCCATTTCTGTATCCGTAGCATGAGCAAGCTCGAACCGATCCGCGGCGTGCGCGGCATGAATGACGTGCTGCCCGCCGACGAGGCACTCTGGCAGCGTCTCGAAGAAGCCGTCGCGGGCGTGATGCGCGCTTATGGATTCCAGCGCATCCGCACCCCGATCGTCGAATCGACCCGGTTGTTCGTCCGGGGCATCGGCGAGGTCACCGACATCGTCGAGAAGGAGATGTACTCGTTCGTCGACTCGCTCAACGGCGAGCAGTTGACGCTGCGCCCCGAGAACACGGCCAGCGTCGTGCGGGCGGTCATCGAGCACAACCTGCTGTACTCCGGCCCGAAGAAGCTCTGGTACGCCGGACCGATGTTCCGCCACGAGCGTCCGCAGAAGGGACGTTACCGGCAGTTCCACCAGATCGGCGCCGAGGCGATGGGCCTGGCCGGACCGGAGTCCGATGCCGAGCTGATCCTGCTGTGCGCGCGCCTGTGGGCCGAGCTCGATCTGCCGCCGTTGCGCCTCGAGCTCAACACGCTGGGCTCCGCCGACGAGCGGCGCAGCCACCGCGAGGCGCTGATCGCGTATTTCGACGGGCATCGGGACCGGCTCGACGAGGACGCGCGCCGGCGCCTGCACAGCAATCCGCTGCGTATCCTCGACACGAAGAATCCGGCGATGCAGTCGCTCGTCGAGGCTGCGCCGCGGCTGATCGACTACCTGGGCGAGGCGTCGCGCGATCACTTCGAGACGCTGCAGGCGCTGCTGCGCTCGCAGAACCAGCCTTTCACGATCAATCCGCGCCTGGTTCGCGGACTCGACTACTACAATCTGACCGTCTTCGAGTGGGTCGCGGCCGACGGCCTGACGGTTTGCGGCGGCGGGCGCTACGATCCGTTGATCGCGATGCTCGGCGGCAAGGGCGCGCCGGCCAGCGGCTTCGCGATGGGCGTCGAGCGGGTGCTCGAGCTGATGCGCGGCGCCGAGCGGCAGGGCGCCGAAGGACCGTTGTGCGACGTCTACATCGTTCACAATGGCGGTTTGCCGTCGGATGCCGCGGCGCTGAACCTGGCCGAGCGCTTGCGCGATGCCGGCGTCGACGTCGTCTGCCACGCCGGCGGCGGCAGCTTCAAGTCGCAGTTCAAGCGCGCCGATGCCAGCGGCGCGATGCTGGCGATGGTGCTGGGCGAGGACGAGCTGGCGCAGGGCGAGGTGTCGATCAAGTGGCTGCGCGCGGACGCGCACGAAACCGGCACGCAGCAGATCCGCGTGCCGGTCGGCGAAGCGGTCGATCGCGTGATCGCCGCGCTGATCGCGCAGGATGAGGACGACGATGACGACCTCATCGACCTGGAGACCGCGCAGGCGGATCTGGACGACGAGGGCGACGATCCGGACGGCGAGGGGGGCGGCCCGCCGCCCCGGATGACGCGGCACTAACCGCGGGCGGAAGCGGCGGGCCGACGGTGGCGCCGCGATGACTGGGTAATGATCGGGACGTTGGTGAATGGCCTACGATTTGCAGGAACAGGAAGAGATCGAGGGCATCAAGGCCTTCTGGAACCGTTGGGGCAACCTGCTGCTGACGGTGGTGACGGTCGCCCTGCTGACGGTGGCCGGCTACATGGGCTGGCAGCGTTACCAGGCCAACCAGGCGGCGCAGGCGGCGGCCGTCTACGGCCAGTTGCAGCAGGCGGTGTCGGCCAAGGACCTGGCCAAGGTCAAGGAGAGCGCCGGCACGATCTTCGAGAAGTACGGCGGTACCGTCTACGGCCAGATGGCCGCGCTGCTGGCCGCGAAGACCTATCTCGAAGCCGGTGACGCGAAGGCGGCCCGCGCGCCGCTGCAGTGGGCGGCCGACAAGGCGATGGACGACGAGTTCCGCCAGCTCGCCCGCGTGCGGCTGGCGGGCGTGCTGCTGGACGAGAAGGCTTATGACGAGGCGCTCGGAATACTGGGGAGCGCGCCGTCCGAGGCCTTCGCCGGCCTGTTCGCGGACCGGCGCGGCGACGTGCTGGCCGCGCAGGGCAAGGCCGACGAGGCGCGGGCGGCGTACAAGCTCGCGCTGGACAAGACGCGCGACGGCAATCCGTTGCGCCGGCTGATCGAAGTCAAGCTCGAAGGCCTCGGAGGAACTGGATCTTGAGCAGCATGATGAACCGGGCGGCGCGCCGTTCGGTCGTATTGGCGATGGCATTGGCGGCGGCCGGTTGCAGCCTGTTCGGCAGCAGCAAGCCCAAGCCGGCGGAACTGCCGGCGATCAAGAACCCGTCGACGCTGACGGTCGCGTGGCGACAGCAGATCGGGCCGGCCGGCCTCGGTTTCCAGCCCGCGTATGCGCAGGGCAGCTTGTGGGCCGCCTCCGGCAAGGGGCGCGTGCTCCGCGTCGACGCCGAGTCCGGCAAGCTCGCCTGGGAAGCCGATCTGGGCAAGCCCCTGTTGTCGGGCGTCGGCACCGATGGCGAGGTCGCGGTCGTCGCGACGCGCGACGGCAACCTGGTCGCGCTGGATGCCGACGGCAAGACGCGCTGGACCGCGCCGATCGACAGCGAGGCGGTCGCCGTGCCGCTGGTCGGCGAGGGGATCGTCGTCGCGCGCACCAGCAGCAACCGGATCTTCGCGTTCGACGCCGCCACCGGCGATCGCCGCTGGACGTTCCAGCGCCAGAATCCGCCGCTGGTCCTTCGCCAGACGCAATCGATGACGATCGACGCCGGCGTCGTCTACGTGGGGATGCCCGGGGGCCGGATCGTCGCGCTCAGCGTCGAGACCGGCGCCGTGCGCTGGGAGACGGCCGTGTCGCAGCCGCGCGGATCGAACGAGATCGAGCGGATCGCCGACGTCGTCGGCGCCGTGCCGGTCGTCGGTGGACGCCTGTGCGCGGCGACTTACCAGGGCCGTTTCGGCTGCTTCGACGCCGGTACCGGGCGGCCCGCGTGGGTTCGCGACGTCGCGTCGTCGACCGGGCCGTCGATGGATTCGACGATGGTCGCGCTGGTCGACGACAAGGAATCGGTGCAGGCGTTCACGAACGCCGGCAGCAGCGCCTGGCGCAACCAGCAGTACGCGCTGCGCGGGCTGGCCGCGGCATTGCTGACCGACGACGCCGTGCTGTTCGGCGACGCCAACGGGCTCGTCCACGCGCTGGGCCGCGACGACGGCGCGACGATCGGGCGCGTCAGCACCGATGGCAGCGCGGTGCTCGGCAGGCCGGTCGCCGCCGGCGGCCTGGTGGCCGTGCAGACCTCGTCGGGCAGCCTGTACGCGTTGCGGCTGGCGCGCTGACATGCGGCGCACCCCGGTCATCGCGCTGGTCGGTCGGCCCAACGTCGGCAAGTCGACGCTGTTCAACCGGCTCACGCGCAGTCGCGCGGCGCTGGTGGCCGACGCGCCCGGACTGACCCGCGATCGCCACTACGGTACCGGCTGGATCGACGAGCGATCGTTCATCGTCATCGATACCGGGGGGTTCGAGCCGGTCGCCAAGACCGGCATCGCCGTGCAGATGGCCAGGCAGGCGCGCCAGGCGGTCATCGAGGCCGATTGCGTGATCTTCCTGTGCGACGCGCGGGCCGGGCTGACGACGCACGACGAGACGATCGCCGCCGAGCTGCGCCGCACCGCGCGCCGCCTGATCCTGGCCGTCAACAAGGCCGAAGGCATGCCGCGCGAGCAGGTGCTGGCCGAGTTCCACGAGATCGGCCTGCCCGATCCGGTCGCCGTCTCGTCGGCGCACGGCGACGGCGTCAGCGAGCTGATCCGCGAGGCGCTCGCGCTGATCGACGCCGACCTGGCGGCCGAGGCGCGGGCGGCCGGCGTGCCCGATCGCAGGGGCGACGGCGATCAGGCGGCGTCCGCCGATGCCGGTGACGATGCTGGTGACGGCGACGGCGAGGCCGACGCGCCGGACGAAGGTCCGCGGCGGCTGCGGGTGGCCGTCGTCGGTCGTCCGAACGCCGGCAAATCGACGCTGATCAACACGCTGCTCGGCGAGGAGCGGCTGATCGCGTTCGATCAGCCCGGCACGACGCGCGACGCGGTCGCGATCGATTTCGAGCGCCAGGGCCGGCCCTACACGCTGGTCGACACGGCCGGCGTGCGCCGGCGCGGCAAGGTCTCGGACATGGTCGAGAAGTTCTCGGTGGTCAAGACCCTGCAGGCGATCGAGGACTCGAACGTCTGCGTGCTGATGCTCGACGCGACGCAGGACGTGGCCGATCAGGACGCGAACATCGCCGGCTTCATCCTCGAGGCGGGCCGCGCGCTGGTCATCGTCGTCAACAAATGGGACGCCGTCGACGAGGCGCGGCGCGAGGCCGTCAAGCTGGATCTCGACCGCAAGCTGTATTTCCTTCGATTCGCCCGCATGCACTTCATCTCGGCGCTGCAGGGCAAGGGCGTCAACGCCGTCATGCGCTCGGTCGACGCGGCCTTCGCGGCGGCCACGCGCAAGCTGTCGACGCCGAAGCTGACCCGCATGCTGCAACAGGCGGTCGAGCGCCAGGCGCCGCCGCGTCGCGGCATGTTCCGGCCCAAGATGCGCTATGCGCACCAGGGGGGGCAGAATCCGCCGATCGTCGTCATCCACGGCAACGCGCTCGACGCGATCTCGGACACTTACCGGCGTTATCTCGAAGGCTGGTTCCGCGAGCAGTTCAAGCTCGAGGGCACGCCGCTGCGGATCGAGTTCCGCAGCACCACCAATCCGTACGCCCCGGGCCGCTGAATCCTTGGCCGCTTCGCGATGAGCCCGCCGGTCGGCGGGCCGATTCGGCGGGCGTGGCCGTTTTCGGTTAAATTCCGAATCATTGACAGATAAAACAAGACCACTCGATTGGGAGCCGCCATGAGCAATAAAGGGCAGTTGTTACAAGACCCCTTCCTGAACCTTCTCCGCAAAGAACACGTGCCGGTTTCGATCTATCTGGTCAACGGCATCAAGCTGCAAGGCCAGATCGAGTCCTTCGACCAATACGTGGTGCTGTTGCGCAACACCGTGACGCAGATGGTCTACAAGCACGCGATCTCGACGGTCGTGCCGTCACGGCCGGTCAGCTTCCAGCAAGAGGAACCCGAAAGCTGAGTACGCCCGAACACCGCCCGGACGCTTCCGCTTCCCGCTTCGCCACCGCCGCTGCGCGACGGGACAGATCCCATCCGACCGCCGAATCGGCGGCGACCCCGCGCACGCTGCTCGTCGGGGTGGGCCTCAATGGAGAAGGCCCGACACCGTCCATGCTCGACGAGCTCGACTCGCTGGCCCGTTCGGCCGGCGTCGAGCCGATCGAGCGGATCGTCTGCCGCCGTCCCCGACAGGACGCCGCGCTGTACATCGGCGCCGGCAAGGCCGACGAGATCGCCGGGCTGATCGAGGCGCTGGGCATCGACCTGGTGATCTTCGACAACCCGCTGAGCGCGGTCCAGCAGCGCAACCTGAACCGCTTGTGGAACAAGCCCGTCTACGACCGCACCGAGCTGATCCTGGCGATCTTCGGCCAGCGCGCGCGCAGCCACGAAGGCAAGCTGCAGGTCGAGCTGGCCAGCATCGAGCACCAGGTGTCGCGCCTGGTGCGGGGCTGGACCCACCTCGAACGCCAGCGCGGCGGCGTCGGGCTGCGCGGCGGCCCCGGCGAGAAGCAGATCGAGCTGGACCGCCGGATGCTCGACGCCAAGGCCCGGCAGTTGCGCGCGCGCCTGGACAAGCTCGAGAAGCAGCGCCGCACGCGTCGCCGCGCGCGCGAGCGCTCCAGCGTGCTGAAGGTCTCGCTGGTCGGCTATACCAACGCGGGTAAGTCCACGTTGTTCAACCGCCTTAGCGGCGCGCGAACCTATGCCGCCGACCAGTTGTTCGCCACGCTCGACACGCTGACCCGCCGCGTGCGCTTACCCGATGGACAGGAGATCGTGCTGTCCGATACCGTCGGCTTCGTTCGCGACCTGCCTCACCAGTTGGTCGAGGCCTTCAAGGCCACGCTCGACGAAACGGCCGACGCCGATCTGCTGCTGCACGTCGTCGACGGTTCGGCCGGCGATCGCGACGAGCAGATCGCCCAGGTCGAGCGGGTGTTGCGGGAGATCGGCGCGGCCGACGTTCCCCTGATCACCGTCTACAACAAGATCGACGCCGCGGGCCGCGCGGCGGGAGTGGAGACTGACTCCTGTGGTAACATCGATCGAGTCTGGCTAAGTGCGGCCACTGGCGAGGGTTTGCAGCCGTTGCTGCGAGCGCTGGCAGAACGCAGGCTCCGTCTTCTTGCTCCCGATAACACGACTCGCGCAACTGCCCATGTGGAAGACGCCTAAACCCATTTTCTCGCTGAACGATCCGGGTTGGGGTCGCAATCAGAATTCGGGCGGCAACAACGACCGTCCGCCGCCGTCGCGCGGCGACGGGCCGCCGGACCTGGACGAGTTGTGGCGCGACTTCAATCGCAAGCTCAACGGCATCTTCCGCCGCGGCGGCGGATCGGGCTCGCCGCCGTCGCCGGGCGGGGATGGGCCTTCGTTCAAGGGGGCCGGCGCGGGGCTGGGCGTCGTCGCGATCGTCGCCGTGCTGATGTGGCTGGCCAGCGGCTTCTACATCGTCCAGGAAGGGCAGTCGGCCGTCGTGCTGCAGTTCGGCGAGCTGCGCTACGTCAACGACCGCGCCGGCCTGACCTGGCGCCTGCCTTACCCGGTCCAGACGCACGAGCTCGTCAACGTCGAGAACCTGCGGCAGATCGAGGTCGGGTACCGCAGCAACGTCAAGAACAAGGTGCTCAAGGAGTCGCTGATCCTTACCCAGGACCAGAGCATCGTCGACATCCAGTACGCGGTCCAGTACCGGCTCGCCAACGCGCGCGACTGGCTGTTCAACAACAATCCCGGGCCGGTGCCGGACGAGATCGTCCGCCAGTCGGCCGAGACCGCGATGCGCGAGGTCGTCGGTCGCAAGGGCGTCGACCAGGTGCTCTACGAAGAGAAGGAAAGCGTCGCCAAGGACGCGCGCACATTGACGCAGGTGATCCTCGATCGCTACAAGTCCGGTGTCGTCGTCGTCGACGTGCGCATCCAGCAGGCGCAGCCGCCCGAGCAGGTGCAGGCGGCGTTCGAGGACGCCAACAAGGCGGCGCAGGATCGCGAGCGGCTGATCAACGAAGGGCGCGCGTACGCCAACGACGTGATCCCGCGCGCCAGCGGCACGGCCGCGCGCGTCGTGCAGGAGGCCGAGGCGTACAAGGCCCGCGCGATCGAAACCGCGCAGGGCGACGCCAGCCGCTTCAAGCAGGTGCTGGTCGAATACGCGAAGGCGCCGCAGGTGACGCGCCAGCGCCTGTATCTCGAAACGATGCAGCAGGTGTTCTCCAACACCAGCAAGGTCTACCTGGATTCGCAGGGCAACGGCAATCTGCTGTACCTGCCGCTGGACAAGCTGATGGGCGCGGCGGGCGTCGACGCGCCGCGCGCCGGCGCGGCCACGCCGATGCCGACGCCGGTGGAGCGGCCCGCCGACACCGCATCGGACCTGCGCAACCGCGGTGACGGCTGCGCAGGCCGTGACCGCGATTCGCGCTGATCTCCGGGGGCCCTCATGCAAAGAATCATTCCGATCCTGCTCGCCCTGGTGATCCTGTTCGCCGCGGCCTCGTCGTGCCTGTTCATCGTCGACCAGCGGCAATACGCGGTGGTCTATGCGCTGGGCGAGATCAGGCAGGTCATCGACAAGCCGGGCATCTACGTCAAGATGCCCCCGCCGCTCCAGAACGTGCAGTACTTCGATAACCGGATCCTGACGATCGACAATTCCGATATCGATCGCTTCATCACGTCCGAGAAGCTCAACGTCCAGATCGATACCTTCGTCAAATGGCGGATCGCCGATCCGCGCAACTACGTCCGCTCGGTCAACGGCAGCGAGGTGATGGCGGCGGACCGGATCTCCCGCAGCCTGCGCGATGCGTTGAACAACGAGATCGCCAAGCGCACGGTCGCCGACGTGATCTCGAACCAGCGCGACACGATCGTCGAGACGGTTCGCGCCAAGGTCGACGAGGACGCGCGCCAGATCGGCGTCAGCGTGATCGACGTGCGCTTGAAGCGCGTCGACTTCGCGCCCGAGGTCCAGGAGCGCGTGTTCGACCGGATGCAGTCCGAACGCAAGCGGGTCGCCAACGAGCGCCGCGCGACCGGCACGGCCGAGTCCGAGAAGGTGCGCGCCGACGCCGATCGCCAACGCGAGGTGATCCTGGCCGAGGCGTACCGGGATGCGCAGAAGGTCAAGGGCGAGGGGGATGCCGCGGCCTCGGCGATCTACGCCGAAGCCTATGGCCAGAACGCCGATTTCGCCGACTTCTACCGCAGTCTCGAAGCCTATCGGGCCAGCTTCCGCCAACGCAGCGACCTGATGGTCGTCGATCCGTCGGCGGACTTCTTCAAGTACCTGCGCGGGGCCGGCAGCGGCGGATCGGCGGCGATCGTGCCGAACGGGCGTCGCTGAGGGGACGGCGTCGCCGATGGACCGAAGCTGGCTGCTGGCACTGGGATTGGTGCTCGTCATCGAAGGGCTGCTGCCCTTCGCCGCGCCCGCCGCCTGGCGCCAGACGATGGCGCGCGTGGCGACGCTCAAGGATGGCCAGATCCGGTTCATGGGGCTGATCGCGCTGGTCCTGGGCGTCGTGCTGCTGCTCTGGTAGCGGCCGCGCCTGCGCGCGGGGCAGCGCCCGGTCGCCGCGAGCGCGCGGCCGGGGTCGGCCGCTCGGCGCGGGATGACTTCGCCGCGCATTTGACGGACAATAGCGGGTTGCTTGTTCGCCGGCCGATCCGTGCGTCGGTCGAGATCGGGGGATCGACGCCGTTTCGGGCGCCGCTTCGCGCTGCCTTCCGGCAATTCGAGGTGACTGGAGGCGATTCGATCCTCGGCGATCCGACGATGCGTCGCGCCGGCGACCGGCAACGATCAGGCACGGTTTGATACGGCGTCTCGCCGCCCTCATTCGATTCAGGTTTTCTTCATGCCCCGCTGGCTGTTGCCCGAGAGCATTTCCGACGTCTTGCCGTCCGAGGCCCGGCGTATCGAGGAATTGCGTCGACTGCTGCTCGATCAGTATCGCTCGTACGGATACGAGCTGGTCATGCCGCCGATGATCGAGCACCTGGAGTCGCTGCTGACCGGCGCCGGAACCGAGCTGGGCCTGCGCACGTTCAAGCTCGTCGACCAGTTGTCCGGGCGCACGATGGGCGTGCGCGCCGACATCACCCCCCAGGTCGCGCGCATCGACGCGCACCTGCTCGGCCGGGTCGGCGTCGCGCGGCTGTGCTACGCCGGGTCGGTGCTGCATGCGCGGCCCGCGGGCGCGTTCGCGTCGCGCGAGCCGATCCACGTCGGCGCCGAGATCTACGGCCACGACGGCGTCGAGGCCGACGTCGAGATCCTCGATCTGATGGTCCGCTCGATCAAGCTGGCCGGCATCGCTCGCGTGCGGGTCGACCTGTGCCACATGGGGATCGTGCCGGCCCTGCTCGAGCAGGATCGCGGCCTCGATGCCGAGCGGGTCTACGGGCTGCTGCAGTCCAAGGACGTCCCCGGCCTGCGCGCGCTGCTCGACGGCCGGGGCAGCCAGGTCGGCGAGGCGCTGCTGGCGCTGACCAGCCTGTACGGGCCGGCGACCGGCCCATCGTCGGTGATCGCGCTGGCGCGCGCGACGCTGCCGCCGCTGGCCGGCATCGGCCAGGCGCTCGACGCGTTGCAGCGCCTGGTCGAATCCCCGCAGTTGCGGCGGCTGTCCGGACTCGATCTGTCGATCGACTTGGCCGACCTGCGCGGTTATCGTTACCACAGCGGCATCACGTTCGCCGCGTATGTCCCGAGCCTGCCGAACGCGGTCGCGCGCGGCGGGCGCTACGACAACGTCGGCGAGGTCTTCGGGCGGGCCCGGCCCGCCACCGGTTTCTCGCTGGAGCTGCGCGAGCTGGCGGCGCTGCAGGCGCCCGCCGAACCGGCGCGCGCGATCCGCGCGCCGTGGTCCGGCGATCCGCAACTGCTGGCCCGCATCGCCGAGCTGCGCGCCGAGGGGCAGATCGTCATCCAGTCGCTGCCCGGGCACGAGTCCGAGCAGCAGGAGTTCGTGTTCGATCGCGAGTTGGCCGCCGAGGCTCGCGGATGGGGAGTCCGCCCGCTGGCTTGACGGCGCCGTCCGGCGGCCGCCAAGCCGGCCGCGACGGCGCCCGGGCTCGACGCGGTCGCCGCCGGCATCCAAACGCATGACGTGTTGAACGGAAAATCTGATGGGTAAGAACGTAGTCATCTTCGGTTCGCAATGGGGCGACGAAGGCAAGGGCAAGATCGTCGACTGGCTGACCGAGAGCGCGCAGGGCGTCGTCCGTTTCCAGGGCGGCCACAACGCCGGGCACACGCTGGTCATCGGCGGCAGGAAGCAGGTGCTGCGGCTGATTCCGTCGGGCATCCTGCGCGCGCACGTCACCTGCTACATCGGCAACGGCGTCGTCGTTTCGCCGCAGGCGCTGCTGGCCGAGATCGACGAGCTCGAGGCCGCGGGCGTGTCGGTGCGCGACCGCCTGAAGATCAGCCAGACCTGTCCGCTGATCCTGCCGTCGCACGTGGCGCTGGACCTGGCGCGCGAAGGCCGTCGCGGCGACGCCAAGATCGGCACGACCGGGCGCGGGATCGGCCCGGCGTACGAGGACAAGGTCGGGCGTCGCGCGTTGCGGATCAACGACCTGTTCGAGCCCGAGCTGTTCCGCGGACGCCTGGCCGAGTTGCTGGACATGCACAACTTCATGCTCGAGCACTATCTGCAGGCCAAGCCGGTCGACGCGCACGAGGTCGCCGACGAGATCCTCGCGCTGGCCGACCGGATCCGGCCGATGGTGGCCGACGTGCCGACGCTGCTGTCCGAGGCGATGGCGCGCGGCGATCACCTGCTGTTCGAGGGCGCGCAGGGCGCGATGCTCGACGTCGATCACGGCACTTACCCTTACGTGACCAGCAGCAACTGCGTGGCCGGCGCCGCGTCGGCCGGCGCGGGTGTCGGCCCGGGCAGCCTGCACTACGTGCTCGGCATCGTGAAGGCGTACACGACGCGCGTCGGCGCCGGCCCCTTCCCGACCGAGCTGACCGACGAGATCGGCGCGCAGCTCGCCCGCCGCGGCAACGAGTTCGGATCGGTGACCGGGCGGCCGCGCCGCTGCGGCTGGTTCGACGCGCCGCTGCTCAAGCGCAGCATCCAGATCAACGGCGTCGGCGGCCTGTGCATCACCAAGCTCGACGTGCTCGACGGCCTGCCGACCGTCAAGCTGTGCACCGCCTACCGGATCGACGGCGAACTCGTCGACAAGCTGCCTTTCGGCGCCGACGCGGTCGCGCACTGCGAGCCGGTCTACGAGGAGATGCCCGGCTGGACCGAGTCGACGGTGGGCGTGCGCGAATGGAGCGGCCTGCCGGCCAACGCCAAGCGCTTCGTCGAGCGGATCGCCGAGGTCACCGGTGCGCCGATCGACCTGGTGTCGACCGGGCCCGACCGCGACGAGACGATCCTCGTGCGCCATCCGTTCGGAGACTGAGGTGAAGGACCTCTACGTCTCCTGGGACGAGTACAACCGCCTGATCGAGAAGCTGGCGATCCAGGTCTACGATTCGGGTTGGGAGTTCGACGCGATCGTCTGCCTGGCCCGCGGCGGGCTGCGGGTCGGCGACGTGCTGTCGCGGCTGTTCCGCAAGCCGCTCGGCGTGCTGTTCACGAGTTCGTACCGCGAGCAGGGCGGCACCCAGCAGAGCCGCCTGCTGGTCGGTGACGCGATCGCCAGCGCGCAGTCGCTGCCGGGGCCGCGCTGGCTGCTGGCCGACGACCTGGTCGATTCGGGCGCGACGCTGGTCGAGGTGCTGCCGGCGCTGCGCGCGCGCTACCCGCAACTGCAGGAGATGCGTTCGGCGGTCATCTGGCGCAAGGGCGCGTCGATCGCCGAGCCCGACTTCTACATCGAGTCGCTGCCGACGAATCCGTGGATCCACCAGCCGTTCGAAGAATACGACCACATGGGGCCCGGCGATCTGAAGAAGCGCTGGGGCTCGGCCCGCTGAGTCCGGTCCGTCAATCCTCGTCTTCCGGGTCCGCCGACCGGGACTGCCGCCACAGCAGCCAGCCGATCCAGGCGCTCAGCAGCACGGCGTTCAGGCCGAGCGTCTGGCGCACGCCCAGGCGTTCGGACAGGCTGCCGGCGATCAGGTGCCCGATCGGCACCATGCCGACGAAGGCGGTGCCGTACAGGCCGATGATGCCGCCGCGCAGCTCGTCGGGACTGCGCGACTGCAGGCCGACGTTGATCGACGTCGCGGTGAACGTCAGCGACAGGCCGAGCAGCCAGAAGCCGATGCCGGCCGGCAGCGGGTGCGCGGCCAGCGCGACGATGCCGAGCGCGGCGCCGCAGACCAGCGGCGTCCAGCGCAGCCCGCGCGCCACCAGCGGGGCGGCGGCCTTCGACGACAGCAGCAGCGCCGCGCACAGCGAGCCGCCGCCGGCGCAAGAGAAGAACAAGCCCGTATAGTGCGAGACATGGTGGAATTCGTGATCGGCCAGCACCGGGATCAGCGTCTGATACGAACCGGCGAAGATCGCCAGGCCGATCAGCACCGGCAGATACAGCCGGGCGAACGCCTGGGTGCGCGCGAACGCGAAGGCGGCGCGGATGCCGCCGGCCGATTTGCCGGCCAGTTCCTGGCGCGGATGGATGCCCCGCACGCACCAGGCCATGAACGACAGCGCGCAGGCGCTGCAGACGAAACCGCCGGCGGGGCCGACGCGGGCGAACACCAGCGCCGCGATCGCCGGGCCGGTCATCCGGCCGACGTTGTAGGCCATCGCGTTCATCGCGACC
>JASGFT010000011.1:0-42607 GCA_047605425.1 Burkholderiaceae bacterium
GCATGGCGTCGCCGGCCGCCATCATCGCCGGGCCGCCACCGCCGGTCGGCGCCATGCGGATGACCGGGCCGGGGGCGGGCGCGGCTCCGGCGCTGCCCGACGAAGGCGCGGCGCCCGCGTTCGACGGCGCCACGCAGTGGCTGGCATCGGCGCCGCTGACCGGCGAGCAATTGCGCGGCAAGGTCGTGCTCGTCGACTTCTGGACCTACTCGTGCATCAACTGCCTGCGCGCGCTGCCCTACGTCAAGGCCTGGCACGAGAAGTACCACGACCAGGGGCTGGTGGTGGTCGGCGTGCACACGCCGGAGTTCGCGTTCGAGCGCGACGTCGGCAACGTGACGAAGGCGATGAAGAGCCTGGGCATCGCCTACCCGGTTGCCGTCGACAACCAGTACGCGATCTGGCGCGCGTTCCGCAACCAGTACTGGCCCGCGCACTACCTGATCGACGCCCAGGGGCGGCTGCGCTACCACCATTTCGGCGAGGGCGAATACGCGCAGACCGAACGCGTGATCCAGCAGCTTCTGCACGAGGCCGGCGCCGCCCGCGTGGCGCCGGGCCTGATCGAGGTCGATGCCCGCGGCGTGCAACTGGCCGCCGACAGCGAGGCCGTGCGCTCGCCCGAGACCTATGTCGGCTATGCGCGCAGCGAGCACTTCGCGTCCACGCCGAAGACCGTGCGCGACCAGGCCACGGCCTACACGGCTCCCGCGCGGCCGGCGCTGAACCAGTGGGGGCTCGACGGACGATGGAACGTCGGCGCCGAGCACGCGACGCTGGCCGGTCCGTCCGGGCGCATCGTCTACCGTTTCCAGGCGCGCGACCTGCACCTGGTGCTGGGCCCGGGCGCCGATGGCAGGCCCGTGCGCTTTCGGGTGCTGATCGACGGCCGGCCGCCCGGCGCGGCGCGCGGCATGGACGTCGCCGAGGATGGTTCGGGCACGGTCACCGAACAGCGGCTCTACCAGTTGGTCCGCCAGCCCGGCGACGTCGTCGAGCGCACGTTCAGCATCGAGTTCCTGGACCCGACCGTCTCGGCCTACGCCTTCACGTTCGGTTGAGACTCCTTTTTCACTACCCATTCCGACAGGATCGCGCCATGGATGCCCGTCTCGCCCCTTCCAGCCCGCCGCGCCGCCGGCTCGCGCTCCAACGATTGGCCGGCGTCGGCCTGTTGCTCGGCGCCGGCCCGTTCGCGTTGCGGATCGCCGGTTCCGCCGAGGCCGCCGTCGAGCTGCCGCCGCCGGCGCTGGACCCACCGCCGATGGGCCAGGGAACGCGCAAGGCGATCTTCGCCGGCGGCTGCTTCTGGGGCGTGCAGGGCGTTTTCCAGCACGTCAAGGGCGTGCAGCGCGCGGTATCGGGCTACAGCGGCGGCACGGCGCCGACGGCCGCCTACGAACTGGTCAGCAGCGGCCGCACCGGCCACGCGGAATCGGTCGAGGTGACCTACGACCCGGCGCAGGTCAGCTACGGCGAGCTGCTGCGGATCTTCTTCTCGGTCGTGCACGATCCGACCCAGCTCGATCGGCAGGGGCCGGACGTCGGCACGCAGTACCGATCGGCGATCTTCGCGGCCGACCCCGAGCAGTTCAAGGTGGCCCAGGCCTACATCGCCCAGCTCGACGCCGCGAAGCGGTTCGGCAAGCCGATCGTGACGAAGGTGCAGGACAAGCCGAGCTTCTTTCCGGCGGAGGTCTATCACCAGGACTTCATGACCGAGAATCCGCGGCACCCGTACATCGTCATCAACGACCTGCCGAAGGTGGCGAACCTGCGGCGCCTGTTTCCGGAGCGGTATCGCGGCGAGCCGGTGCTGGTCAAGGGAGGGCGCTGACGGGACCGAGCCGCGCGGCGCCAGGAACGTTTCCGCGGCGCGGCTCGATCCTCGTGTGAACGGGCCTCGGGCTCAGCGCATCCGCGCTTCGCGCAACGCCGATCGACGGGCCTTGCCGGCATCGTCGCGCAGCGGATAGTCGACCAGCTCGAAGGTCCGCGGCACCTTGTAGCGAGCCAGCCGCTCGCCGACGAACTCGCGCAGCACCTCGGCGTTGCAGCCGGCATCCTCGCTGCCGCTGATCTGTACGATCGCATGCACGCGATGGCCGAGATCGTCGTCCGGCAAGCCGATCACCGCGCTGGTCAGCACGCGCGGATGCGCATCCAGCACCGCCTCGACCTCGGCCGGATAGATATTGGCGCCCCCACTGATCACGAGATCGGTGCGGCGATCGACCAGGTACAGGTAGCCGTCGGCATCCAGGTAGCCGAGATCGCCCAGCGATTCCCAATCACCGCTGGTGCGCGCCTCGGCGCCCAGGTAGTGGTAAGTCGAGTTGCGGCCGGTATCGGGCAGGAAATAGATCTCACCGACCTCGCCCGGCGCGCAGGGCTGCCCGTTCGCGTCCAGCACCTGCAGCCGTGAACCCGGTTGCACCTTGCCGACCGAACCGCGATGCGACAGCCACTCGGTGCCGGTCAGCACGGTCGCCCCCTGCCGCTCGGTGCCGCCGTACAGTTCATAAATGCGTTCCGGACCCAGCCAGTCGATCCAGTTCTGCTTGAGCCACGGCGGACACGCCGACGCCATGTGCCATACGACCTCCAGCGACGACAGATCGAAGCGCTCGCGCTGCTCGGCCGGCAATCGCCAGATCCGGTGCATCATCGTCGGTACCAGGTTGACCCATTGCACCCGGTGGCGCTCGATCAGCTCCAGCGCGCGCAGCGCGTCGAAGCGCACCATGTCGACCACGTGGCCGCCGCAGAACAGCGCGTGATGCATCGTGATGAACGGCGCATTGTGATACAGCGGCCCCGGATTCAACGCGGTGACCGGAACCGGCTGCTGCAGGAAGCCGACCGAGGGGTCGTATTCCCCGGGCATGTGATCGACGATGATCTTGGGCCGACCGGTGCTGCCGCCGCTGGTCATCGCCTTCCAGTTCGGCGACACCACCGACGGCAAACGGTCGACCGGCTGCGAAAGATGGCCTTGGTCCGATATCCGGTAAGTGGCCACGCCATCGGGCACGACGACCTCGTCGACGACGACCAGCGACGGCCGCGCCAGCTCGATGATCGCGGCCAACTCGGGCGGCGGCAGCTTGGGCGACACCACGTTCGGTATCGCGCCGAGCTTCCACAACGCGAACGTCGTCTCGTAGAAGCCGAATCCATTCGGCAGCGCCACCGTGACGAAATCGCCGTGGCGGACGCCGCGACGGGCGAACTCGCGAGCCCGCTGCGTCGAGCGCGCATCGAGATCGGCCCAGCTCAGCGTGCGGTCATCGATCGTGACGGCCGGTCCACGGCCGCGCGCCGCATGCCAGGCGGGCAGGTCTCCCATCGGAATCAGCGTCGGGTTAGAGGCCGTCATCGAGTGTGTCTCCGTTGTCTCGGCGAACACTGTACCGCAGTGGCCTCGTTCGCATCCGCGGCTGGCCGGGGCCGCGGCCGATGCGACGGTCGCCCGGGTTTTGCCGCTTCCGGAAGACGTGATAAACGTTGCGTCGTTTGTCCACCGTCGGTCGAGGTGTCCATGGACGCTGCGCCCCCGAACATCCTGGTCTCGAAACTTCTCGCGCCGCAGTTGGCGCCGAGCCAGCTCGAACGCCTGCTCGTCGCGCGGCGCATGGACGTGGGCGCGAACGTGCGGCTGGTGGTGGTCCACGCGCCGGCCGGATTCGGCAAGACGACGGTCATGCTCCAGCACGCCCGGCGCCTGCAGGCCGCTGGCCTGGCCCATGGCTGGCTGAACCTCGATGACGCCGACAACGATCTGGCCCGTTTTCTGGCGCACCTGGACGCGGCGGTCGCGCGCGCCGCGCCGGCAGCCGCTTGTCCGGGCGCGGACGGAGGCGGCGCGTTGGGGCTGATCGAGCGGATTGCCGCGTCATCGCGGCCGTTCACGCTCTTCCTCGACGATTTCGAGTGCCTGCGCAGCTCGTCGGTGCTGGATTTCGTCGGCCAGGTGCTCGAGCACATGCCGCGCGGCTGGCAACTGGTGGTCGGTGCGCGCGTCGTGCCGAGTCTGGCGCTCGGCCGGTCGAGGGCCTTGGGTCAGGTCCGCGAGATCGGCATGGAGCTGCTGCGCTTCTCGGAAGCCGAAGTGGTCGAGTTCATGCGCCAGCGCCGTGGCCTGGATCTGAGCGAGAACGTTCTGCAGCGGCTGCACCGGGTCACCGAAGGGTGGGCGACCGCGCTGTGGCTGGCATCGATGTCGTTGGAGGGCAGGCCGCAACCGGATGAATACCTGCGACGGTTCTCGGGCCGCGAGGCGAGCATCAGCGAGTTCCTCGCCGAAGACGTGCTGTACCGGCAGCCGGAAGCGGTACAGGATTTCCTGCTCGGTACGAGCATCCTGAGCGGGCTCGATGCGGCGATCTGCGACGCGGTGCTGGAGCGCGAGGATAGTGGCGCCGTCCTGCGTGATCTCGAACGGTCCAATCTGTTCCTGGTCGCGCTCGAGCAGCCGGGGCACTATCGCTATCACAGCCTGTTCGCCGAGTTCCTGCGTACCCAACTGGCCGGCAAAGGGAAGGCGGCGGTCGTCAGGCTGCACCGGCGCGCGGCCGACTGGTACCAGGCGCAGGGCAGGCCGATGCCAGCGATCAGGCACATGATGCTGGCGAACGACATGGACGCGGCGGCTCGCCTGCTCGAATCGCACGCGCAGAAGCTGCTCGACGTCGGACGCTTTCGCGCACTGATGAGCGTCCTCGATCGTCTGCCCGACGCGTTGCTCGATGCTTACCCCCGCTTGCGCCTCGCGCAACTCTGGTCGATGACGATGACGCGCCGGTATCGGGCCGCGCTGGCGTTGCTGGATCGCTGGACGCCGAGCCGGTCCGATCGCGGCGCTCCATCGGAAGACGAAGCGGGGGCGAACCTGCTCGCATTGCGCATGCTGCTGCTGAGGATGGTCGACGGCGGCTGGACGCCAGCGCAAGCGGAAGCCTCGCATGCGGCGTTGAATCCGAGATACCGCTTTCCGTACAGCGTGTTGACCAACTCGCTGGCGTACTTCTACGCGAGCATGAATCGCCACGATGACGCCCGCGCGCTGCTGGAAAAGGCCAGGCGTTCGCATTTCGAGATCGGCAGCACTTTCAGCCTGGTGATCGCGGAATGCGTGGAGGGCGCGATCAGCCTGCGCCAGGGTCGCCTGCAGGATGCGCTCGCGCGGTTTCGCCGGGCGATGAATCGCATGGCGACCGAGGAGTCGGGTCGGGCGGATGGTCACGCGTTGGCGGCCGTGCAGTATGCGGAGGCGCTGTACGAAGCCGGTGAGCCCGAACGGGCCGAGCAGATTCTGAGGATCTATCTGGTGGCGGCGTGCGAGTTCGGCCTGGGCGACGACTACGTCGTGCGCGGATACATCATGTTGTCGCGGCTGGCCTGGCATCGCGGTGAATACGAGCGCGCGTTCGGCGTGCTGGGCGAGCTCGAGTACCACGGGCATCGGGACGATCTCGCGCGGCTGGTGGCCAGTTCGGAGCTGGAGCGTTCGCGCGTGGCCGTGCTGCGCGGGGACATCGAAGCGGCCACCGCCTATCTGCGGCAGGCGCGGGCCAGGATCGAGGGTCGCGGCCCCTCCGCCGTTGCCGTGCCCCTGCACGATGTCGAATCGATCGAGGTCGCGCAATGGCGGTTGAAGGTCCACGCGGCCGACGCGGACGGGTTGGCCGAAGCGATGTCCGAGCTGGTCGTCGCGATCGCGTCGGCTCGCGAGCAGCAGTGCCACCGCCTGCGCGTGCACCTGGAGCTGCTGCGGATCGAGGCGTTGCGGCGCGCCGGCCGGACCGGTGAAGCCGCCGAGGCGTTGGGCGTGGCGATCGAGGAGGTCGCGGCGCAGGGCGTCGTGCAGCCGTTCGCCGACGAGGGGCCGGCGATCGCGGCGATGGTGCTGGCGTGGGTGGGTTCGGCCGCGGCTCGCCAGAAACCGCAGAACGCCGGGATGGCGGCGCATGCGAGGCGACTGGAGGCCGCCTGCGTCGCGGTGGTGGGGGGCGAGCCGCGTGACGGCGCCGCGCCGGCCGGCGAGCTTGGCGAGAGGGGCGAGGGGGGCGCGGCCTTGACCTTCCGCGAGATTCACGTCCTCAAGCTGCTGGCGACGGGCAAGTCCAATGCCGGCATCGCGCGCAGCCTGTTCGTGTCCGAAAACACGGTCCGCGCGCATCTGCGCCACATTTTCGCGAAGCTCGGCACGAAGAACCGGACCGAGGCCGTGATGCGGGCGCGCCAGCGAAATCTGATCGGATAGGAAAGGGCGGACGTCGACGGCCGAGGCCGTCTTCGATCCGGCTGCCGACCGGCAACCCGCCAAATCGTCTTTTCGGACTATCGGCGGCCATCGTCCTGCGCGGGCGGTCGATCCACAATGGCCGGCGTTGTCCGCGCAGCGAACCCCGTCCGGTTCGCGCGCCCATGCGAATGAAGGAGACTGCGGTGTCGAAGCATGCGGTGGTGGCCGGGGTCGGCATGATCCCGTTCAAGAAGCCCGGGTCCAGCGGCAGCTATATCGAGATGGGGTCGGAGGCCGCGCGGATGGCGCTGGCCGACGCCGGCGTCTCGTACGATCTCGTGCAGCAGGCGTACGTCGGCTATGTGTACGGCGATTCGTGCGCGGGCCAGGCGGCGTTGTATCCGGTCGGGCTGTCGCAGATCCCGATCGTCAACGTCACCAACAACTGCTCGACCGGTTCGACGGCGCTGTTCCTGGCCCGCCAGGCGGTCGAGAGCGGCGCGGTCGAATGCGCGATCGCGCTGGGCTTCGAGCAGATGCAGCCCGGCGCATTGAAATCGCACTGGAACGATCGTCCGGCGCCGCTGGGACCGTTCCTCGAGATCACCAGTGCGGCCAATCCCGACGCGGCGGCGGCCGGGGTGCCGATGGCGCTGCTGCAGTTCGGCGGCGCCGGCAAGGAGCACATGCAGAAGTACGGCACCAAGATGTCGACCTTCGCGGCGATCCGCGCGAAGGCCAGCCGTCACGCGGCGAACAATCCGCTGGCGATCTTCCGGAAGGTCGTGACGACCGAGGACGTGATGGGCGACCAGGTCATCTGGCCCGGCGTCATGACCCGGCTGATGGCCTGCCCGCCGACCTGCGGCGCCGCCGCTGCGATCCTCTGCTCGGAAGCCTTCGCGAACAAGCATGGCATTCGTACCGACGTGCGCATCCTCGCGCAATCGATGACCACCGACAGTCCGAAACCCTTCGAGACCCGTTCGATGATCGAGGTCGTCGGCTTCGACATGGCGAAGGAAGCGTCGCGCCAGGTCTACGAAAAGGCCGGGGTCGACCCGTCGGACATCAAGGTCGCCGAGTTGCACGATTGCTTCGCCCACAACGAACTGCTGACCTATGAAGCGCTGGGCCTGTGCCCGGAAGGCGGCGCCGAGAAGTTCGTGATGGACGAGGACAACACCTACGGCGGCCAGGTCGTGACCAATCCGTCCGGCGGTTTGCTGTCCAAGGGACATCCGCTGGGCGCGACCGGGCTGGCGCAATGCTATGAGCTGACCCGGCAGATGCGCGGCACCGCCGAAGCGACGCAGGTCGACGGCGTGGACCTCGCGTTGCAGCACAACCTCGGTCTGGGCGGCGCCTGCGTGGTGACGTTGTACGGCCGCGGCTGAGCGTGATCGCGGCGCCCGCGAGCGGCGCCGCACCATCGACGAGACATCTACCCATGGCAGACAAGAGCTTGATCGGCCGCCGAATGTCGCAAGGCGCGGTCGATGTGGAGAAGGGGCGCCTGCGCTTCTTCGCGAAGGCGATCGGCGAGACCGATCCGGTGTACGTCGACGAGGCGGCCGCTCGTGACGCCGGTCACCCGACCCTACCGGTTCCGCCGACCTTCCTGATGTGCCTGAACACCGAGGTCGGCGATCTGGTCGAATCGCTGAAGGTGTTGCAGGTCGATCTCGGTCGCATCCTGCATGCCGAGCAGGCGTTCGACTATCACCGGATGGCTTACGCGGGCGACACGCTGCACTTCGAGACGAAGGTCGCCGACGTCTACGACAAGAAGGGCGGTGCGCTGCACTTCGTCGTTCAGCAGACCCGGGTGACCAACCAGCGGGGCGAGCACGTCGCGGACCTGAGCAGCACGCTGGTCGAACGCCGCTAGGGAGACGGATGGACATGACGAAGATTCCTCGCTACGACGACCTGAAGGTCGGCGACAGATTGCCCGCGCTGACCTTGCCGGTGATCAACCGCACGACGCTCGCGCTGTACTGCGGCGCGTCCGGCGATCACAACCCGATCCACGTCGACATCGACTTCGCCCGCAAATCCGGCATGCCGGACGTGTTCGCGCATGGCATGCTGTCGGCCGCTTATCTGGGCCGTCTGCTGACCGGCTGGGTGCCGCAGGCCGCGCTGCGCAACCTGTCGATTCGCTTCACCGGCATTACCCATCTCGGCAACCAGCCGACTTGCACCGGCGAGATCGTCGAGAAGTTCGAGGCCGACGGCGAGAAGCGCGTCAAGGTGGCGCTCCGGTGCGCGAACCAGTACGGCATCGACAAGCTGCTGGGCGAAGCCACGGTGGCGCTGAGAGGCTGAGAGTCTTTCGGGCACGGCCGAAAAACTCTCAGCCTCTGAGCTGAGCGCCGGCACGACAACCCATCGCATTGCAAGGAAATGGAGACGACATGAGCAAACTGGCAGGCAAGTCCGCGATCGTGACCGGTTCCGGCCGCGGCATCGGACGCGAGGTGGCGCTGAAACTGGCGTCCGAAGGCGCGCGCGTCGTGATCAACGACCTGGACGCCGATCCGGCTCACGAGGTGGTCGAGCTGATCCGCTCGCAGGGAGGCGAAGCCGTCGCGTGCGTGGGCACCGTGACGGCGTCCGATTTCTCCGAACGCCTGGTCAAGACCGCCGTCGATCATTTCAAAGGCATCGACATCGTCGTCAACAACGCCGGCTACACCTGGGATGCGGTCATCCAGAAGATGACCGACGAACAGTGGTACGCGATCATGGATTGCCACCTGACGGCGCCATTCCGCATCCTGCGCGCCGCTTACCCGGTGATCTCGGCCGCCGCCAAGGCCGAGGCCGCCGAAGGGCGCGAGGTGTTCCGCAAGATCGTCAACATCTCGTCGGCGGCCGCCGGCGGCAATCCGGGCCAGACCAATTACTCGGTCGCGAAGGCCGGCATCCTCGGCATGACCAAGACCCTGTCCAAGGAATGGGGGCGCTTGAAGGTCAACGTCAACGCGGTCGCGTTCGGCCACATCGAGACGCGCCTGACGGTGCCGCTGGCCGGCTCGGAGTCCAAGACCGTGACCATCGAGGGCCGCCAGATCAAGGTCGGCATCAGCGAGGCGCTGGCGGAGCAGTCGAAGAAGTTCATCCCGCTCGGCCGGCCGGGGACGACCGTCGAAGCGGCCGGCGCGGTCTATCTGTTCTGCGTGCCGGAGTCGGACTACGTGACCGGCCAGGTACTGGTCTGCGGCGGAGGCATCGGCAACGTTTGAGGCCGAGGGTCCGTCAACAGACCCCAGGGGGAAGGAGACGATGAAAATGAAACCGATGTCCGGCAAGCGCCGGGCGGTGGTGATCGCCGCCGCACTGAGTCCGAGCATATCGGTGTGGGCGCCGGCGGCGGCGGCGAGCTATGACCAGGGCGCGTCGGACAGCGAGATCCGGATCGGCCATACGACGGCGTACAGCGGTCCCGTTTCCGCTTTCGGCGTTGCCGGCCGCACGCTGCAGGCGTTCTTTCGCATGGTCAACGACACCGGCGGGATCAAGGGCCGGAAGGTCACGATCATTTCGCTCGACGACGGCTACAGCCCGCCGAAGGCGCTGGAGCAGACGCGGCGCCTGGTCGAAAGCGACGGCGTGCTGGCGATCTTCGGCGTCTCCGGCTCGCCGACGAATGCGGCGACCCAGAAATACCTGAATAACCTCGGCGTGCCGCAGATCCTGATCGCGACCGGCGCCTCGCGCTTCAACGATCCGAAGGCGTTTCCGTGGACGATGCCGTTCTGGCCGTCGTACGAGTTGGAGCAGAGGACCTACGTCGACTACATCCTGAAGGTGAAACCGGACGCGAAGATCGCCGTTCTGTACGCGAACGACGACTACGGCAAGGATCATCTGAACGGCGTGAAGGCCGCACTCGCCGCGCACCCGGGCAGCAAGGCGGCGATCGTGGCCGCCGAGCCCTACGAGACGACCGACGCGACCGTCGATTCGTTGATCCTCAAGCTCAGGAGTTCCGGCGCCGACGTGTTGATCAGCGGGACGACACCCAAGTTCGCGGCGCAAGCGATCCGCAAGGTGCATGATCTGAACTGGCAGCCGATGCAGTTCGTCGCCAACGCGTCCAGCTCGATCGCCAACGTGATGATTCCGGCGGGGGTCGACAATTCGGTCGGCGTGATGACGGCCGGTTTCCTGAAATCGATCGGCGATCCGGCGACCGACGGCGACGAGGACGTGCGCGCCTATTACGATTTCATGAAGAAATGGAACCAGCAGGACAGCCCGCTCGATTTCTACGCGGCCGTCTCCTACGTCAATGCCAATATGCTGAAAAAGGTGCTGGAAGCCTGTGGTGACGACCTGACGCGCAAGAACCTGATGAAGCAGGTCGCGAACATCCATGACGTGCACCTGCCGCTGCATCTTCCGAAGGTCGCGTTGAAGACCACGCCCGACGACTTCGCCGCGTTCAGGGCATTGCAATTGCAGAAGTTCGATGGCAAGAAGTGGGTGAGCGTCGACTGAAAGATGTCCGGCATCGGAGGGGCATTGCCAGGATCGGCGAGGCG
This sequence comes from Burkholderiaceae bacterium, assembly GCA_047605425.1. Lineage (GTDB taxonomy): Bacteria > Pseudomonadota > Gammaproteobacteria > Burkholderiales > Burkholderiaceae_E > JAKPAM01. The sequence goes on from JASGFT010000011.1 coordinate 10,801, forward strand.
GGAGCGAAGGGCTTTTCGCTGATGATCGTATAGATCGGCAATCCGACGTACATACCAAGGAGACATCGCATGTATCTGACACAGGGTTTGCACCGTTCGTTGCAGCAGCGTCCGAATGAAATCGCGGTGCGCTTCCAGGGCAAGGGGCTGACCTTCGCCGAGTACGGCGAACGTGTGGCCCGGCTGGCCGGAGCGCTGCGGGCGCTCGGGGTGGGCGCCGGGGATCGCGTGGCGATGTACTCGCTGAACTCGGCGCGCTATCTCGAATACTTCCTGGCCGTGCCGTGGGCCGGCGCCGTGCTGAATCCCGTCAACACCCGCTGGAGCGCGGCCGAGGTTCTGTATTCGTTCGACGATTCCGAGACGGTCGTGATGATCGTCGACGACACGTTCAAGGAGGCGGGCGCGAAGGTCGCGGCGGCATCGGGCTCACTGCGCCATGTGATCTACGCCGGCGATGGCGACACGCCGCAGGGGATGCTGAACTACGAGACGCTGATCGCCGAGCACGCGCCGGTCGAGGACGCCTATCGGCAGGGCGACGATCTGGCGGGCGTGTTCTACACCGGCGGCACCACCGGCTTTCCGAAGGGCGTGATGCTGAGCCACGTGAACCTGTTGTGGTCGGCGAGCAGTTCGCTGATGGTCGGGCTCGGCAGCGATGCGCGGTACCTGCATGCGATGCCGATGTTCCATCTCGCCGATTTCGCCTGCTTCGTGGCCTTGACGGTGTCGGGCGGCCGGCACGTGGTGATACCGGGGGTCGATCTCGAGGCCATTCTGCGCTTGGTTTCGGAAGAGCGGATCACCGACATCATGCTCGCGCCGACGATCATCCACATGCTGCTCGGATGGATGGATCAGCATCCTGAAGAGACCGCGGCTTTCGATTTGTCGTCGCTGAAGATGCTGACCTACGGCGCATCGCCGATGACCCCGGCGCTGATGGCGCGTCTGCGCGAGGTGTTTCCGGCCATCCGCTTCATGCAGGCGTACGGGATGACCGAGCTGTCGCCGGTCGCCACGCAGTTGCTGCCCGAGCAGCATATGCAGGCGTTCGTCGAGAACGGCCGCATCAGCTCGGTCGGACGGGCGGCGCCCACGGTCGAGGTGCGCATCGTCGATCCCGAGGGCCGGGAATTGCCGCGCGGCACCCCCGGCGAGATCGCGGTGCGAGGCCCCAACGTGATGCTCGGCTACTGGAACAAGCCCGAGGCCACCGCCGAGGCCATCCGCAACGGCTGGATGCATACCGGGGACGGCGGCTACATGGACGACGAGGGCTACGTATTCCTCGTCGATCGCTTGAAGGACATGATCATCAGCGGCGGCGAAAACGTCTATTCGGCCGAGGTCGAGAACGCGCTGTCCAGCCATCCGGCCGTCGCGCAGTCGGCGGTGATCGGCATCCCGCACGAAAAGTGGGGCGAGGCCGTTCACGCGATCATCGTGCTCAAGCCCGGCCAGACGACCACGCTGGAGTCGGTGCAGGCGCACTGCCGTGAACGTATCGCCGGCTACAAATGTCCGCGCAGCATCGAGTTTCGCGAATCGCTGCCGCTGTCCGGTGTCGGCAAGGTGCTGAAGTACCAGCTTCGCGAGGAGTTCCGGAAGAAGCTCGGGTAGAAGAGGGGCTCGCTCCGTGCGCCGTCGAGGTATGCTGGCGCCCCGCCCGCTGGTCCGGATCGCCGGGGAGGCGGGTGATCGGACCCGGCATGTCAACAGGAGACGGACATGGATCGAATGAAGGACAAGGTGGCGCTGATCACCGGCGGCGCCGGCGGCATCGGCGCGGCGGCCGCGCGGCTGTTCGCCGACGAGGGCGCGAAGGTGGTGATCGCCGATCTCGACGATGCGGCGCTCGAGGCCGCGCTGCGCGAGATCGACCACCCGGCCGTGACCTCGCTGGCCGCGGACGTGTCCGACGATGCGCAGATGCGCGAGGTGGTGGCGGCGGTCGTCGCCCGGCACGGGCGGCTCGACGCGTTCTTCGCCAACGCGGGCATCGAGGGGCGCGTCGCGCCGCTGACCGAGTATCCGACCGATCTGTTCGATCGCGTGTTCGCCGTCAACGTGCGAGGCGTCTTCCTGGGGCTCAAGTACGCGATTCCGGTCATGCAGCGCACCGGCGGCGGCGGCATCGCGATCACCTCGTCGGTCGCCGGGTTCCGCGGCTCGCCGGGCCTGTCGGCGTACTCGACCAGCAAGCACGCGGTGGTCGGGCTGATGCGCACGGCGGCCAAGGAGGTGGCGGCCAGCGGCGTGCGCGTCAATACGATCCATCCGTCGCCGATCGAGACGCGGATGATGCGCTCGATCGAGGAAGGCGCGGCACCGGGCGCCGGCGACCGCGCGAAGGAACGCTTCACGTCGTCGATTCCGGCCGGGCGCTACGGCACGCCGCAGGAGGTCGCGCAACTGGCGCTGTTCCTGCTGAGCGACGAAAGCCGGTTCATCACCGGCGCGTGCTACAGCATCGACGGCGGCATCTCGGCGGGGTGACCGGCGGGCTGACGAGTCCGGTCGCCGGCGACGTGCGGTTCGCGAACGGCCCGGAGGGGCCGGCGGCGCGGCGCCAGGATAGTCGACTCGGCGCCAGGTGGTCCGCCCGATACTAAGCGGTCCGCCCGACGTCGATCTTCAGCTCATCGATCATCCGCTCGCGCATCGCGAACTTCTGCACCTTGCCGGTGATCGTCATCGGCATCTCGTCGACGAAGCGGATGTAGCGCGGCACCTTGTAGTGCGCGATCTGGTCGCGGCAGAAGTCGCGCACCTGCTGCTCGGTGCAGGTCTGGCCGGGCTTGACGACGATCCACGCGCACAGCTCCTCGACGTATTTCGGGTCGGGCACGCCGAACACCTGCACCGACTGCACCTGCGGCATCCGGAACAGGAACTCCTCGATCTCGCGCGGGTAGATGTTCTCGCCGCCGCGGATCACCATGTCCTTGACGCGGCCGACGATGTTGCAATAACCGTCGGCGTCGAGGATCGCCAGGTCGCCGGTGTACATCCAGCCGTCGCGCACGGCCTCGCGGGTGCGCGCCTCGTCGCCCCAGTAACCCTTCATCACCGAGTAGCCTTTGGTGCACAGCTCGCCGCGCTCGCCGACCGGCACCGTGCGGCCTTCGGCGTCGACGAGCTTGACTTCGAGGTGCGGCTGCACGCGGCCGACGGTGGTGACGCGCCGGTCCAGCGGATCGTCGGTCGAGCTCTGGAACGAGACCGGGCTGGTCTCGGTCATGCCATAAGCGATCGTCACCTCGCTCATGTGCATCTCGCTGACGACGCGCTTCATCGTTTCGATCGGGCACGGGGATCCGGCCATGATGCCGGTGCGCAGCGAGCGCAGGTCGTAGCGCGAGAAGTCCGGATGGTCGAGCTCGGCGATGAACATCGTCGGCACGCCGTGCAGCGCGGTGCAGCGTTCGTCGGCGACGGTGGTCAGCGTGGCGACCGGGTCGAAGGATTCGCCGGGGAAGACCATGTTGGCGCCGACCGACACGCAGGCGAGCACGGCGAGCACCATGCCGAAGCAGTGGTACAGCGGCACCGGGATGCACAGCGAGTCCCGCTCGGTCAGCCGCATCGCGCGCGCGATGAAGCGGCCGTTGTTGACGACGTTGTGATGCGTGAGCGTGGCGCCCTTGGGGTTGCCGGTCGTGCCGCTGGTGAACTGGATGTTGATCGCGTCGTGACAGTCGAGCACCGGCGGGCGCAGCACCGTGTTGCGGCCGGCGGCCAGCACGTCGGAGACGTTGAGCATGCCCGGCGTGCGGGCTTCGCCCATCCGGATCACGAAGCGCAGATGCGGCAGGCGCGCCGCCCGCAGCCGGCCGGGGTCGGCGTCGGCCAGCTCGGGCGCGAGCGCCTGCAGCATCGCCAGGTAGTCCGAGGTCTTCAGGCGCTCGGCGGTGATGAGCGCCACGCAGCCCGAGAGGTTCAGCGCGTATTCGAGCTCGGCCTGCCGGTAGGCGGGATTGATGTTGACGAGGATCACGCCGATGCGCGCGGTGGCGAACTGCGCGAGCAGCCATTCGGCGCGGTTCGGCGCCCAGATGCCCAGCCGGTCGCCGGGCTTGATGCCCAGCGATTGCAGTCCGGCCGCCAGATGATCGACCTGGTCGCGAAACGCCGCCCAGGTCCAGCGCGTACCGCTTTCGCGGAAGACGACCGCGGGGCGATCGGGCCAGCGCGCGACGGTGTCGTCGAGCAGGCCGGCGATCGTTGCGGTCGACAGCGGAATGTCGGTGGGGCCGGCGACGTGCGACAGGCCGTCTTGCGGGGTGATGCCGAGGGTCGTGGGCATGGGAGTCTCCGTCTGCGTGTTGTCCGTCGAGCGGCGGTCTTTCGTCATCATGCCAGCGCCCGTTTCGCGTGGGAAAGGGGGCGTCGTCGGCCGCGGCCGGCTCGCGCGGGTTCGCGCCGTCGGGCGTGCTAGGCTTCGACGGCTTGCCGACGCGAGATCCGGGGTGCGAACCCCCTGTCCATTACAGAAAACGGAACGCGACGCGCTACCCCGACATCGATCCCCGATCGCCGCTGACGATGAAGCCGATCGCCACCGCCAAGTTGACGCCGCGGCTCAGTTCGCCGCGGCCGGTGCCGCGCACCTCGCTGCTCGAGCAGATGCACGCGGCGCCCGGCGCGGCGCTGCTGCTCGTGCACGGGCCGGCCGGTTTCGGCAAGACCACGGCGATGCTGCAGTACTACGCGCAATCGCGCGACCGCGGCGTGGCGACCGGCTGGCTGACGCTGGACCGCGCCGACAACGATCTGTCGCGACTGCTGCGCTACCTGGGCGAGGCGCTGCGGGCGATCGACGACGCGTTGGCGCCGGCATCCGGCGACGCGCCCGACGCCGGCACGCTGCTCGACGTCGCGTCGCGGCTGTCGTCGATCGCGCGCCCGTTCGCGTTGTTCCTCGACGATTTCGAATTGATCGAAAGTCCGCTGGGCAGCGCGCTGGTCCGCCAGATCATCGACTACCTGCCGGCGTGCGGGCAACTGGTGATCGGCTCGCGAACGGTTCCGGACATCGGCCTGGGCCGGCTGCGCGCGCATGGCCGCCTGATCGAGATCCCCGCGGCGCGGCTGCGCTTTTCGGCCGAGGAGGCCGCGTCGTTCCTGCGCCAGCAGAAGGGGTTCGCGCTTCGCGACGCCGACATCGGCCTGCTGCACCGGCGCACCGAGGGCTGGCCGGCCGCGTTGTGGCTGGTGTCGCTGGCGCTGCAGGGGTGCGACGATCCGCAGGCCTTCGTGCGGACCTTCGACGGCGCGCACGCGTCGATCACCGACTACCTGATCGAGGACGTGCTGGCGAAACAGGACGCATCGATCCGGCGCTTCCTGCTGCACAGCAGCGTGCTGCAGTCGTTCAGCGCGCCGCTGTGCGACGCGGTGCTCGAACGCGACGATTCGCAGCGGATGCTGGCGGCGATCGAGCGCGCGCACCTGTTCCTCGTGCCGCAGGACGGGGACGCGCAGTGGTGGCGCTATCACCCGCTGTTCGCCGACTTCCTGCGCAGCCAGTTGCGGCAGTCGGATCCGGCGGCGTTCGTGCGCCTGTGCCGTCGCGCGGCCGACTGGTGGCTCGCGCAGCGCAGGCCGACGCCGGCGATCGAGCATCTGCTGCAGGCCGGCCAGACGCTGGACCTGTTGCCGATGCTGGCCGAGCACGCCGAGACGCTGCTGTGGCAGGGCCGCGCGCGCACGCTGGCGCGCTGGTACGCGAGCGTGCGGCCGTGGTCGGCCGAGCAGGCCGATCGTGGGCAGCCGGGACCGGGGCCGGGACCGGGGCCAGGCGGCGGGCCGGCGGGAGAGGGGGCGGGGACGGACGGCGCGGCGGGGCTGCTGGATTTTCCGGCGCTGGCGCTGGTCTTCGCGTGGGCGCTGACCTTGAACCATCACTATCGCGAAAGCCGGCGGCTGCTCGATGCGATCGACGCGCGCGAGGCCGGCGAGACCGGTGAGGCCGCTGGCATCGGTGAGGCCGCAGGCACAGGTGAGACCGCCGGCACCAGTGAGGTCGACGGAGCCGATCGGGTCGGACCCGCGGCCGGCGAGCCGCCGAGGCCGGGCAGCCTGGCCGCCGATACGCGGGCGGTTCGCGCGTTCATGCTGGCGATGAGCGACGCCGTCAAGGCCTCGTCGGCGCTTTGGCGGCAATGCCTGCTCGACGAGGCGTCGTCGCGATCGTTCTCGCGGGCGATGCTCGGCGCCTCGTACGGTTTCTGCCTGCTCGCGCACCATCGTTTCGACGAGGCCGGGCGGTTTCTCGCGCAGGCGCGCCGGATCGTCGAACCGGTCGGCGAGTCGTTCATTCCGCCGATGGCGTCGTGCCTCGAGGGAGCGATCGACATGGCGCAGGGGCGCCGGCTGAACGCGGTCGCGCGCTTCCGGGCCGCGCTCGCCGGGCGCGATCCGGCGTTCTCGGCGCCCGCCGCCAGCCGCACGGTCGCCGCGGCGTTCCTGGCCGAGGCGCTGTACGAAGGCGACGAGCTGGACGAGGCCGAGCGCCTGCTGCGGCTGTACCTGCCGATGCTCGAGGAGGCGGCGGCGCCCGACCAGTTGATGACCGCCTACGCGGTGTCGGCGCGGATCGCGTTCGCCAACGGCGACGGTGGGCGCGCGACGCGCTGGCTGACCGCGATGGAGCTGGTCGGGCATCGCGAGTCCTTGCCCAGGATGGTCGCGACCGCGCGGCTCGAACGCGCGCGGATCGCGCTGCTGTCCGGCGACGCGCCGGCGGCGCGCGACCAGATCGCGGCGGCGTCCGACGCGTCGGTCTGGCAGCCTTTCGAAGGGCTGGTCACGCAGGCCAACGAATGCGAAGACCCGCGGGTGGCGATGCTGCGCTGGCGCCTGCGGGCCGGGCAGGCCGAGGCTGTCGTCGCGCCATTGAAGGCCTTGCTCGCGCAGGCGCGGGCGCTGCATCGGCATCGACGGGCGCTGAAGCTGAACGCGCTGCTGGCCGAGGCGCTGTGGGCGGCCGGCCAGGCCGGCGCCGGCGCGCGCCGGCTGCACGAGACCTTGCGCGCCGCCGCCGCCGAGGGCTTCGTGCGCTGCTTCGTCGACGAGGGGCCGGCCTTGCTGGCGCGCGTGGCCGAGTTGCGGCCGACGCTGGCCGAGACCCGCGAGACCGCCGCGCTGGCCGCGTTCGCCGACCGTCTGCTGGCGCCGGGCGCGCGATCCGACGCCGAATCTCCGGCGCCGGTCGCGGCGATCGCGGCGCCCGGGCCGGCCGCGCCGGCCGACAGCCTGCTATCCGAGCGCGAACGGCAGGTGCTGGAGCTGCTGGCCCGCGGACACCGCAATCGCGCGATCGCCGACCGGCTGTTCGTGTCGGAGACGACCGTCAAGGCGCATCTGCGCAGCATCAACAGCAAGCTCGGCGCGCACAGCCGCACGCACGCGGTGGCGCTGGCTCGCGAGCGCGGCCTGATAGGCTGATTCGCCGCTCGCCGCTGCCGATTCGCCGCTCGAAAATCGTCCTTTCGAACGAGGCCGCCTCGGCCCGCCGGCGCGACGATCACGACGAGGCGGGCGCCGACTCCTTCGCATGGCGAAGGGCCGGACATCCGGCGCGCCGCGGTCATCACGAAAAGACGACGAGGAGACATGTCGATGAACAAGCGAGTCGCGGCCTGGCCGCTGGCGTTCGCGCTGCTGGCCGGCTCCGCGCATGCGGCTGGCGACGGTCCGGTCAAGATCGGCGTGCTGACCGACATGACGGGCTTCCTGTCCTCATCGCTGGGCGAGGGGTCGGTCGACGCCGCGCGGATGGCGATCGAGGATTTCGGCGGCGAGGTGCTGGGCCGCAAGATCGAGCTGGTGTTCGCCGATCACATGAGCAAGCCCGACGTCGGCCTGGCCACCACCCGCAAATGGTTCGACAGCGAAGGCGTCGACGTGGTCGCCGACATCGGCAACTCCGCGGTCGGCCTCGGCGTGCAGGAGCTGGCGCGCACGCAGAAGAAGCTGGTGTTCTTCGTCGGCGCGTCCAGCTCGGTCTTCACCGACAAGGCGTGCTCGCCGTACGGCACGCAGTGGAGCCAGGACACCTACATGTTCGCCAGCAGCGTGCCGGCGATGCTGACCCGCGCGGGCGACGACACCTGGTTCTTCGTGACCGCCGATTTCGCGTTCGGTCAGGCGCTGGAAGCCGATGCGCGGCAGGCGATCAAGAACGCGGGCGGCAAGGTGGTCGGCGCCGTCAAGCATCCGTCGAACAACACCGATTTCTCGTCGTTCCTGATGCAGGCCTCGGGCTCGAAGGCCAAGGTCGTCGCCCTGGCCAACGCGATCACCGATACGACGAACTCGATCAAGCAGTGGCGCGAGTTCCAGATGGGCGCCTCGGGCCAGAAGCTGGTGGCGCTGACGCTGCTGACCAACGACGTGCGGGCGCTGGGCCTGCTGACCGCGCAGGGTACGACCTTCGCGAGCGTGTTCTATTGGGACCTGAACGACGAGACCCGGGCGTTCGCCAAGCGCTTCTACGCGCGCAACAAGGCGATGCCGGTCGAGGCGCACGCGGGCACCTACAGCGCGGTCGCGCATTACCTGAAGACCGTCAAGGCGGCGGGCACCAAGGATCCGGACGTCATCCGCGTGAAGATGCGCGAGATCCCGATCAACGACTTCTATTCGAAAGACGTGCGGATCCGCGAGGACGGACGGGTCATGCGGCCGACCTACATCGCGCAGGTCAAGACCCCGGCCGAATCGACCGGCGAATGGGACCTGTACAAGATCCTGCAGACCGTGCCGCCCGAGCAGAGCTGGCGCCCGGTCTCGGCGTCGTCGTGTCCGCTGCTGGGCAAGGGGACGTGATGGACGCGAATCCGAACGCGAACGCCGAGGCGCGGGTGGCGGTCGTCACCGGCGCGGGCTCGGGCATCGGCCGGGCGGCGGCGCTGGCGCTGGCCCGCGACGGTTTTCGCGTCGTGGCGGCCGACCTGGACGAGGATGCGGCGCGGGCTTGCGCCGCCGACATCGACGCGAGCGGTGAACGGGCGATCGCCGTGCGCGCCGACGTCGCCGACGAGGACGACTGCGCGGCGATGGTCGCGGCCGCCTGCGAGCGATGGGGGCGCCTGGACGCGGCCTTCAACAACGCCGGCGTTCCCGGCTATCCGTTGCTGACGACCGAGCACAGCCTGGCGCAGTGGCGGCGCGTGCTCGACGTGAACCTGACCGGCGTCTTCAACTGCCTGCGCGTCGAGATGCCGGCGCTCAAGCGCTCGGGCGGTGGCGCGATCGTCAATGCCGCGTCGATCATGGGTCTGCGCGGCGCCTATGGCGGGTCCGCGTACTGCGCGTCCAAGCACGGCGTCATCGGCCTGACCAAGGTCGCGGCGTTCGAGGGCGGGCGCGACGGCATCCGCGTCAACGCGGTCTGCCCGGGCTACATCGACACGCCGATGACGACCGGCCCCGACACGATCTTCACCGGGCGCAAGCTGGAGGCCGGCCTGGCGCGCGCGGCGATACGCCGGCTCGCGGCGCCGCAGGAGGTCGCCGACATGGTCGCCTGGCTGTGCTCGCCGCGCGCCTCGTACGTGACCGGCGCGTCCTTTCCGGTCGACGGCGGCGTGACCGCCGGCTGAGCGCCGGCCAACCGTTTCGACCTTCATTCATTCCCAGGAGTCATCGTGACCGCCTTGCTGAAGAACGCTTATGAACAATTCGAGACCTTGCGATTCGACCGCGACGGCAAGGTCCTGACGGTCCGCTTCGATCGCCCGCAGGCCTTGAACGCCGTCGACGCGATGCTGCACAATGAACTGTCGCAGGTGTTTCCGCTGATCGCCGCCGACCCGCAGGTCGAGGCCGTGGTGCTGACCGGCGAAGGCCGGGCGTTCTCGGCCGGCGGCGACATCGAGTGGTTTCGCCACATCACGCCGGCGCAGCTCGACGCGCTGTTCATCGAGGCGCGCAAGATCATCGTCGACATGATCGAGGTGCCGCAGCCGATCATCGCCGCGGTCAACGGCGTCGCGGCCGGGCTGGGCGCGACGCTGGCGCTGTTCTGCGACGTCATCTACATGGCCGACGACGCGAAGATCGCCGACCCGCACGTGCGGATCGGCGTGACGGCCGGCGACGGCGGCGCGGCGATCTGGCCGCTGCTGACCAGCCTGTCGCGCGCCAAGGAGCTGCTGATGACCGGCGACGCGCTGACGGCCCGCGAGGCCGACCGGATCGGGCTCGTCAATCACGTCGTGCCGGCGGCCGAGCTGCTGTCGCAGGCGCAGGCGATGGCGCAGCGCCTGGCCAACGGGTCGCGGATGGCGATCCGCTCGACCAAGGCGTCGCTGAACAAGCACCTGCGCGATTCGGTCAACCTGGTGCTCGACACCTCGCTGGCGCTGGAGAAGGAGTGCTTCTCCGATGCGTTCCACAAGCAGGCGATCGAAGCCTTCGCCGCCAAGTCGCGCGCGCGCGACGGCGGCGGACGCGGCTGAAGGAGGGTAAGCGATGAGCGATAGCAGTCGCGCGCTGGGCCACATGCGCGTCGGCAACCTGCTGACGACGGCAGCGATCCGTTACGGCGGACAGCAGGCGTTCTACTGCGCGCCGACCGGCCGGCGCTTCACGTTCCGGCAGCTCGACGAGCGCGTGAACCGGCTGGCCAACGCGCTGCTCGCGCTCGGCCTGCGCAAGGGCGAGCGCGTCGCCTTCCTCAGCACCAATCGCATCGAGGTCGTCGACATCTACCTGGCGATCGCGCGCGCGGGCCTGGTCGGCCTGCCGCTCAACTATCGGCTGGCGCCGGTCGAGATGCGCGCGCTGGTCGGCGAGGTCGGCGCCTGCGCGCTGATCGTCGAGCGCCGCTTCGCGGACGCGGTGCCGCTGGTGCGCGAAGGCCTGTCCGGCGAGCGGCGGGTGATCGCGCTGGGCGAGCCGGTAAGCGGCGTGGAGCCGGGCGGCGCGACGGCCGACGGTGACGGTTCGATCCTCGACTACGACGAACTGTGCGCGGACGCCGGCAGCGATGATCCGGGAATCGACATCGACGAGCACGACCCGTACTACTTCAACCTGACCTCGGGCACGACCGGGCTGCCCAAGTGCTACCTGATCTCGCACTACAACGCGGCGTCGTTCGTGCCGATGTTCCAGGCGATGCACGTCGACGAGCGCGACGTGCTGATGACGGTGTTCCCGATGTACGGCCGCGTCGGCTTCGCGTGGGTCGCCTGCGGACTGATCTGGGGTAACCGCAACGTGCTGACGAACTTCGACGTCGGCGAAGCGCTGCGGCTGATCGAGGCCGAGCAGGTGACGATGGTCAACCTGGTGCCGACGATGGGGGCGATGCTGCTGGCCAGCCCGGCGCTCGCGCGCAGCGACCTGCATTCGCTGCGCGGGATCGTGTTCGCCGGTTCGCTGCTGCCGGCGCCGGTGCGCGAAGGGATCCAGGCGCGGGTCTGTCCGCAGATCTACGAGTACTACGGCATGCAGGAGACCAGCACGTTGGTCGTCAGCACGCCGCGCGACCGCGTGCGACGTCCTGATTCGGTGGGCCGCCCGATCCTGTTCGCCGAGCTGCGCGTCGTCGACGACGCCGGCCGCGACGTGCCGCTCGGGCAGACCGGCGCGGTGATCGGCCGTTCCCCGGGCACCGTCGCCGGCTACTTCAACAACCCCGAAAAGACCGCCGAGACCTTCCGGGATGGCTGGCTGCACACCGGCGATCTCGGCCGGCTCGACGAAGAGGGTTACCTCTACATCAACGGACGGCTGAAGGACGTGATCGTCACCGGCGGGCAGAACGTGCACGCCGGCGAGGTCGAGGAGGCGATCCTCGGCTGCGCCGGCGTCGCCGACTGCGCGGTCGTCGGCCTGCCCGACCCGCTGTGGGGCGAGATGGTGACGGCGATCGTCGTGCCGCACGACGGCCGGACCGTCAGCGAGGCCGAGGTGATCGCGCATTGCCGCGCGTCGCTGGCCGGCTTCAAGACGCCCAAGCGCGTGCTGGTTCGCGACGACGCGTTGCCGCGCACGCCGACCGGCAAGGTGCAGAAGTTCCGGCTCGTCGAGGAGTACGCGCCGGTCGAGGAGAAACCACGATGACGACGATCGATTCGATATCGGCGCCCGCGCCGTCCACCGCGTCCTGGCGCGACGCCGAGCTGGACCTGTACCGCGAGACGGTCCGGCGCTTCATCGCCGAGATGATCACGCCGCACCGCGAGCGCTTCGAGCGGCAGCAGCACGTCGACCGCGAAGTGTGGACGCGGGCCGGCGAGCTGGGGCTGCTGCTGGCCGACGTGCCCGCCGAGTACGGCGGCGGCGGCGGAAGCTTCGCGCACGTCGCAGTGCTGGCCGAGGAGCTCGCTTATGCGGGCGATTATGGATTCGGCCTGGCCGTGCATCAGATCTGCGCGCACTACCTGCTGCGCCAGGGGACCGAGGCGCAGAAGCGGCGCTACCTGCCGGCGATGGCGCGCGGCGAGATGATCGGCGCGATCGCGATGACCGAGCCGGGCGCCGGATCGGACCTGCAGCGGATCCGGACGCGGGCCGACCGCGACGGCGACGAGTACCGGATCAGCGGCAGCAAGACCTTCATCTCGAACGGCTCGATGGCCGGTCTGGTGATCGTCGTCGCCAAGACCGAGCCCGAGGCCGGCGGCAAGGGCATCTCGCTGCTGTTGCTCGAGACCCGCGATGCCAGGGGGTTCACGGTCGGGCGCGTGCTGGACAAGCTCGGGCAGAAGTCCGCCGATACCAGCGAGCTGTTCTTCGACGACGTGCGCGTGCCGGCCGACAATTTGCTGGGTGGCGTCGAGGGACGAGGCTTCGCGCAACTGATGACCGAGCTGCCTTATGAACGGACGCTGTGCGCGCTCGGCGCGATCTCGTCGACCGAGGCGGCGCTGGCGCTGACGCTCGACTACACGCGCGAGCGGCGCGCGTTCGGCCAGCCCCTGTTCGCGCTGCAGAACACGCGTTTCAAGCTGGCCGAGGTCAAGAGCCAGGCGACCGTCGGACGCTGCTTCGTCGACGCTTGCGTGCAGCGCGTGATCGACGGCACGATGGACGCGGATACCGCGGCGATCGCCAAGCTGTGGACGACCGAAACGCTGGGACGAGCGGTCGACGAGTGCCTGCAGTTGTTCGGCGGCTACGGCTACATGCTCGAATATCCGATCGCCCGGCTGTACGCCGATGCCCGCGTGCAGCGGATCTACGGCGGCACCAGCGAGATCATGCGCGAGATCATCGCGCGCTCGCTCGAACGGCAGTGACCGACTGAGAGGCTGAGAGTCTTTCGTCCATGCCCGCCTTGCACGCCCAAACGCCCCGGCTCGTCGTTGCAAATGCTCGCCATAGCCCGAGCTATGGCTGCGCTTTGCGCCTAGATCCGGGGCGCTTGGACGCGCCTTTCGGGCACGGCCGAAAAACTCTCAGCCTCTGACTCCGAGGAGACGACCATGTACCTGACGCAGGGGCTGCGCCGCGCCGCGCAGCAGACGCCGAACGCCATCGCCTCGATCTTCCAGGGGCGACGGCGCACGTTCGCGCAGATGATCGACCGCGTGGCCCGGCTCGCCGGCGTGCTGCGGGCGCTGGGCGTCGAGCCCGGCGACCGCGTCGGCATGCTCGCGCTCAATTCCGACTGGTATCTCGAGTATTACCCGGGCGTGTACTGGGCCGGCGGCGCCGTCAACCCGATCAATACGCGCTGGAGCGTGGCCGAGATCGCTTATTCGATCGAGGACTGCCAGACGCGCGTGCTGCTGGTCGACGATGCGTTCGTGTCGATGGTGCCGGCGCTGCGCGAGCGCTGCCCGAGCCTGCGATCGGTCGTGCACGTCGGCGACGGGCCGCCGCCGGACGGGCTGCCCGGTTATGAAGCGCTGCTCGCCGACACCGATCCGGTCGAGGACGCATTGCGCGGCGGCGAGGACCTGGCCGGCGTGTTCTACACCGGCGGGACCACCGGCGCGCCCAAGGGCGTCATGCTGCCGCATCGCGGCCTGTACACGAACTCGATCGCGGTCGTCGCCGAGGGCGCGGTCCAGCACGGCTGCGTCGGACTGCATGCGGCGCCGATGTTTCACCTGGCCGACGGCTGCTTCATGAACGCGATGTTCGCGTGCGGCGGCTGCCACGTGATCGTGCCGCGCTTCGAGCCGACCGCGGTGCTCGAGGCGATGCAGAACGAGAAGGTGACCGAGGCGCTGCTGGTGCCGACGATGCTGCGGATGCTCGTCGATCACCCGGACGTCGGCCGCTACCGGCTCGAGCATTTCCGCAACGTGCTGTACGGCGCGTCGCCGATCGGCGAAGGCCTGCTCGACCGGGCGATGGCGGCGTTTCCGTCGGCCGGTTTCACGCAGTTGTACGGGATGACCGAGCTGTCGCCGATGGCGACGGTGCTGACGCAGGCGATGCACCGCGGCGAAGGGCGCGCGAAGGGACGTCATTTGTCGGCGGGGCGCGCGGCGATCGGCAACGAGGTGCGCATCGTCGATCCGCTGGGCAACGAGGTGCCGCGCAACACGGTCGGCGAGGTCGCGGTGCGCGGGCCCGGCGTGATGCTCGGCTACTGGAACAAGCCGGCCGAGACCGCGGCCGCGCTGCGCGGCGGCTGGATGCATACCGGCGACGGCGCGCGGATGGACGACGACGGCTACGTCTATATCGTCGATCGGATCAAGGACATGATCGTCACCGGCGGGGAGAACGTCTATAGTGTCGAGGTCGAGAGCGCGTTGTCCACGCATCCGGACGTCGCGGCCTGCGCGGTGATCGGCATTCCCGATGGCCAGTGGGGCGAGCTGGTGATGGCCTTCGTCGTGCGCAAGCCGCGCGCGCGGACCGAAGCCGAAGCGCTGATCGCGCATTGCCGCACGCTGATCGCCAACTACAAGTGCCCGCGCCGGATCGAGTTCATCGACGAGTTGCCGTTGTCGGGCGCCGGCAAGGTGCTCAAGACGAGCCTTCGCCAGCGCTTCTGGCAGGACCGGGACAGAGGAGTCGCCTGAAATGAATTCCGCACGCGATCGATCTTCGTCGCCGGGCGCGCCGTTGTCCGACGACGAATCGCCGGTGCGCTGGCACGTCGAGCACGGCGTCGGCCACCTCGTGATGAACCGTCCCGGCGCCGCGAACGCGCTGGACCTGCGCACCGGCGTGGCGCTGGCCGAGGCGGTCGACCGGATCGCCATCGCCGACGTGGGCGCCGTGCTGATCTCGTCGACGGGCCGCCAGTTCTGCGCGGGCGGCGACATCGGCGAGTTCGTCGCCCATCGCGAACGGCTGGACGCGCTGGTGGCCGAGATGCTCGCCGCGCTGCACCCGGCGATGCGGCGGCTGGCCGGGCTGCGCTGCCCGGTCGTCAGCGCCGTGCAGGGCGCCGTCGGCGGCGCGGGGATCGGGCTGGCCCTTTGCGCGGACATCGTGCTCGCGTCGACGGCGATGAAGCTGCGCGGCGGGTATTCGGCGATCGGGCTGAGCCCGGACCTGGGTACCTCGTACTACCTGGCCCGCCGCGCCGGCGCGGCCCGCGCCAAGTACGTGCTGATGACCAATCGCGCGATTCCGGCGCAGACCTGCCTGCAATGGGGGCTCGTCGACGAGCTGCACGAACCCGACGCGCTGGAGGCGGCGGCCGCGACGCTGGCCCGCGAGCTGGCGGCGGGCGCGCGCGCGTCGCTGAGCGGCATCAAGCGGCTGTGCGACGGCGCCGGCGATCACGGCCTGGCCGCGCACCTGGATCTCGAACGCGAGCAGTTGCTGCGCCGGGCCGCTTCGGCGGACGCGGCCGAGGGCGTGCAGGCCTTCATCGACAAGCGCGCGCCGTCGTTCGGCGACCGGCCCGCCGGATCGGATCGCGATTGATCCGCGATCGACGACGAGCGATACGATTCACAAGGAGTTCCTGATGACCACCGTTCTCGTTGCCGGCGTCGGCATGATCCCGTTCGCCAAGCCCGGCAAGCACGCGCCGTACTACGACATGGCCGCGCAGGCGACCCGCGCCGCGCTGGCCGATGCCGGCGTCGCTTATGACCTGGTGAAACAGGCGTACGTCGGCTACGTCTACGGCGATTCGACGGCCGGCCAGCGGGCGTTGTACGAGGTCGGCATGACCGGCATCCCGATCGTCAACGTCAACAACAACTGCTCGACCGGCTCGACCGCGCTGTTCCTGGCCCGCCAGGCCGTGCAGAGCGGCGCCGTCGATTGCGCGCTGGCGCTGGGATTCGAGCAGATGAACCCGGGCGCGCTGGGCGCCGTGTTCAAGGATCGGCCCAGCCCGTTCGACCGCTTCGACGAGGCGACGCAGCAGCTCGTCGGCCACGGCGAGATCCCGCTGGCGCTGCGCTACTTCGGCGGCGCGGGGCTCGCGCACATGCAGCAGTACGGCACCAAGCTGTCGACGTTCGCGAAGATCCGCGCGAAGGCCAGCCGGCACGCGGCCAACAATCCGCTGGCGCTGCTGCGCAACGTCGTCGACGAGGACGAGGTGCTGGCCTCGCCCGAGATGTGGCCAGGGGTGATGACGCGGCTGATGGCCTGTCCGCCGACCTGCGGCGCGGCGGCGGCCGTGTTGTGCTCGGAGGCGTTCGCGCGCAAGCATGGCATCGATTCGGGTGTGCGGATCCGCGCGCAGGCGATGACGACCGACGTGCCGACGACCTTCGAGGCCGGCGACATGCGCGAGGTCGTCGGCTTCAGCATGGCGCGGGCCGCGGCCGACCAGGTCTACGAGGCGGCCGGCGTTGGGCCGCGGGACATCGACGTCGTCGAGCTGCACGATTGCTTCGCGCAGAACGAGCTGATCAGCTACGAGGCGCTGGGCCTGTGCCCGCTGGGCGGCGCCGAGAAGTTCATCGTCGACGGCGACAACACCTATGGCGGCCAGGTCGTGACCAACCCGTCGGGCGGCCTGCTGTCCAAGGGGCATCCGCTGGGCGCGACCGGCCTCGCGCAGTGCACCGAGCTGGTCCAGCAGTTGCGCGGCACGGCCGACGCGCGGCAGGTGCCCGATGCGCGCCTGGCTTTGCAGCACAACCTCGGCCTGGGCGGCGCCTGCGTGGTGACGCTGTACGAGCGGGTCTAGCACGGTACGGGCGGGACGGCCCGGCCGGCCCGCTAACCGGCGGCCAGGCCCCGCAGCAGGATCGTGCCGCCCGACACGCACAGCAGGATCGCCGCCAGGCGCCGCACCTGATGGACGGGCCAGGCCGGCGGGCGGCGCCGCATCCGGATGCTCTGCGCGATGATCAGCGGCACGGCCGTGGCGGACAGCAGCACCGATGGCAGGTCGAACGCGCCGGTCGCGATCATGATCGCGCAGCGCAACGAAGAGCTCAGGCCGAACATCAGCAGCAGCGTGTCGCGGATCGTCGCGATCGGCCACGGTTGCCGGTAGAAATGGAACACCAGCGGCGGACCCGCGGTCGAGAACAGCCCCCCCAGCACGCCCGAGGTCAGGCCGAACGCCGCGTGCGCGAGCGGTGACGACGTGGCCGCGGCGGCGGTCCGGTTCGACACCAGCGTCAGCGCGCAGCCGACGATCGTGATGCCGAGCAGCAGGTGCAGCACGCCGATCGCGTTCGCGCTGAGCCAGTGCAGCAGCAGCGCGCCGGCGAAGACGCCGAAGCTCATGCCGCTCATCGTCGGCTTCAGCACGCTGCGCTCGATGTGCATCGGCGAGGACTTCAGCACGGTGACGAAGTTGACGACCGACAGCACCGCGGTGGCGTTGGACACGTGCGTGACCGAGGCGATGTCGAACATCTGGCACAGCCCGAGCAGCAGCAGCGACAGCGCGAAGCCGGTGATGTTCTGCACGTAGCCGGCGATGAACGTGCAGACGAGGAATCCGGCCCACTGGCCGAGCGTCAGGGACATGGCGTGGCCGCCGCGCGGCGGGGCCGGCGAGTCCGGCGAGTCAGGGGGGCCTAGTCTAGCGTCGGCCGGGCCGGACCGCGAATCAATGCAGGACGGATTCGGAAGCGCGCGCCGGGTCGCGCGCATCGCCGCGCGACGGAGCGGGGGTGATCGGCCGCACGCATCTGGCGTCGGCGGTCGACACCGGATCGCTGGTACGCTCGGGCAGGACGATGCCCGCGTCGGGCCGATCGATCGCCGCGATCTCCAGGTACGGCGCCCAGCACGAGACGTTGCCGAAGATCGTGGCGAACGCGACGTCCGACGCGTCGCGGCCGGTGCCCAGGCGCAGCAGGCCGGTCGTCGGCGAGATGCCGGTCGGATCGAACAGGTACCAGCGGTCGCCGAGGAAGACTTCGACGTACGCATGGAAGTCGACCGGGCCGAGCGCGGGGTCGGCCCCGTAGTCGACGCCGGTGACGAAGCGGGCCGGCACGTTCAGCGACCGGCATACGGCGATCATCAGGTGCGCGAAGTCGCGGCAGACTCCCTGGCGCTGCTCGAGGATGTCGGCCGCCGACGTGTCCCAGCGGGTCGTGCCGACGCGAAAGGCGACGGTCTCGCGCACCCACTCGGCGATCGCGCGGATGCGGCCGTAGCCGGGCGCCATCACGCCGAACAGGCGCTTGGCGTCGTCCATCAGCTTGTCCGATTCGGCGTAGCGGCTCGGCAGCAGATAGGGCAGCACCTCGAGCGGCAGTTCCTGCGGCGGCACCTCGTGCAGATCGTGGGCCGGCTGCCTGTGGTGGCGGATGTCGACGGTGAAGCGCGAGCGGATCACCACCGGCCCGGTCGCGGCGAAGCGCAGCAGCCGCGTGCCTTCGGCCGTGACGTGGCGCTCGACCGGGCCGACGTCGCCGTCGAGCTGCAGGTCCTCGGCCACGATCCTTTGTTGCGGCGACGCGGCCGGTTCGACGTTGAGGATGAACGTGCTGGGGGACAGCGCGTCGTACTGGAGCTGGATCAGGCACTCGAGGCGGACCATGGCGGCTATTCCCGGGTTGACGGATGGGTGGACGGGGCGAGCGGAACGCGGTGGCGCGATCGCATCGATGCTGCCGATGGTAGGGGCGGATCGCCGCGGCGTTCAGCGGCCGAGCGGCCTGTTCGTTGTAGGACGGCGACGCATCCGCGTTTGCGCGATCGGGGGGCGTTCGCGACGCGGCATTTCGGTCTGCGCCATCCGCGGCGGGCGTTGTCGCTGGTCGTGGCCGGCGTCGGCTCCGGCGCGCCGCGCGGGCATGGACGAAAGACTCTCAGCCTCTCGGTCCTCGGTTCTCAGTTCAGCGCGGCCATCAGTCGCGATGCGGCGGCCGACGCGTTGGCGGCGATCAGCCGCAGCGGGGCCGGCGCCTGCTCGCCGGCCTGCGGCCGGCCGAGCACCATGACCCAGTAGGTGCCGTACTCGTCATTGCTGGCCACCTTGGCCAGGCCGATCTCGGTGAAGCGGGCATCGATCAGGTTGCGGCAGTGGGCGGCCGATTGCAGCCAGCCGCGCATCGCTTCGGCGAGGTCGGCCTGGCCCGAGGCGATGTTCTCGCCGACGATCTTCCATTTGTAGCCGCCGGCCGTGGTGCGCTTGCCGATCGTGCGGCCCTGCGGGTCGACGTGATCGAAGAAGCCGTTGTCGGCCATGTTGGCCGCATGCCGGGCGGCGATGGCCGCCAGCTTGGGGTTCCACGCGAGCGAAGGGCGGTCGTTGGCGACGATCGCCGCGTTCCGCAGGTCGGATTTCGTGATGCCGCCGGTTTCGCGGCAGGTATCCAGGCGCTGGCGAACGAGATTGACCAGCGCGACGGTATCGGCGGCCAGTTCGTCGTTCAGGGCTTGGGCGTGAGCGGAAGGGAACGTGCAGGCGGCGACCAGGGCCAGGGACTGCAGCAGTCGTTTGATCGGCTTGGACATGGGAATTTGCTTTCGCAAAGTTCCCTGGCGGTCCGGTGTTCTGCGTGTTGTATGCACGCATTTGACGGAAAAAGGGGCGCTGATTCAACGAATGCACGAGCGGCTGGCGGCGTACCGGCGATCAGCGGTCGGTCGCCGGCCGATCGCCGGCGTCAAGCGGAACTAAGTCACGCCGAAGCGGGGGGCGCGGCGATCGCGATGCCGCGAGGAATCGACCGTTCGTCGCCGTTCGTCGGCCGCCGGTTCGCGCCCGGCGGCACTCGCCTGTCGCCGCCCGTCCGTCGCCGCCCGTCCGTCGCCGCCGGGCGGCCTTACCCCTTGCCCAGGTCCATCTTGCTGGCGATCGCCGCCGCGGCGGTGCGCGTCTCGACGCCGAGCTTCTCGAAGATGTGCTCGAGGTGCTTGTTGACGGTGCGCGGGCTGATGCCGATGATCTCGGCGATGTCGCGGTTGGTCTTGCCGCGCGTCACCCACAGCAGCACTTCGCTCTCGCGCGCGGTCATCCGGTCGATCGGCCTGGGCGGACGGACGCCGTCGGCCTCGTGCGGCGCCGCGTCGAGCCGCACCACGCAGACCGAGGGGTTCGGCTCGTCCAGGCGTTGCGCGTGCAGCGTCATCGGGCCGGCCTTGATGCTCAGCATCGACGGGTCCTGCAGCAGCGCCTCGATCGGCGACAGCCACGACGGCAGCGGTCCGAGCTCGGCGAGCGCGTAGCCGGGGCCGAGACCGTCGGCGAGCCCGATCATCCGCGTGTTCGCCCATAGCAGCACGCCGCGCGCATCGATCGCCAGCATCATCTGCTCGCTCGAATCGATCGCGTCGCGGGTGGCGCGGACGAGGCGGGCGGTGCGCGTGTGCGCGCCCAGCCGCGCGGCCAGCTCGGACGCGCGGACCGGCTTGGGCACGTAGTCGTTGCCGCCGGACCGGAAGCCCTCGAGGATGTG
This sequence comes from Burkholderiaceae bacterium, assembly GCA_047605425.1. Taxonomy (GTDB): domain Bacteria; phylum Pseudomonadota; class Gammaproteobacteria; order Burkholderiales; family Burkholderiaceae_E; genus JAKPAM01. Next base: position 31,569 of record JASGFT010000011.1, read on the forward strand.
CTCGGTCTCGCCCAGGCCGGTCATGAACAGGATCGGCAGGTCGCGATCGCGGCGGCGGATCCGCACGCAGGTCTCGAAACCGTCGATGCCGGGCATCACCACGTCGAGCAGCACGGCATCGGGGCGGGCGGACGCGATCGCCGCCAGCGCCTGCTCGCCGCTGCCGGCGGTGCGGACGATGAAGCCGGCGCGCTCGAGCTCGTGCTGCAGGAACGCGCGCGAATCGGCGTGGTCGTCGACGATCAGCACGGTCATCGCCTCGGCGGCGATCGGCGCTGGCGCGCCGCTGTCGCCACCGCCGTCACTGCCGCCTCCGCCGCCACGACCGCTGCCATCGCCGCGACCGTCGCCATCGACGCGACCCTCGCCGGCGGGAGGCGGGCCGGACGGCGTGTCGTCAGATCGATCGCGCGGCATCTTCGTCCCGTTCCTGCAAGGCCGTGGCCAGATGCCGGCACAGCGCGTCGTTCGGCCCGTCGAGCATCGCCGCCAGCGCATCGAGCCAGGTCGCCAGCGACGGCTGCTCGGCCCGCAGCTCGGCGATCCGCGCGCGCAGCGCCCGCGGGTAAGCGCCGCTGGCCAGCTCGAGCAGCTCGCGCAGGTCCTCGCTGCCGGGGCGGGCGGCGACCTCGTCGGTCCAGGTCAGCTTGAGCAGCCGCCTCAGCACCGAGAACAGCTCGGTATCGCCGACCGGCTTGCAGACGAATCCATCGCAGCCGTAGCGCAGCCAGGTATCGGCATTGTTCTCGTACGCGTTGGCCGAGGTCATCACCACCGGCAGGTCCGTGTGCCCGCGCGCGCGCAATGTCCGGCAGACGGTCCAGCCGGTCGCGTCGGGCAGGTTGATGTCGAGCAGGACCAGATCGGGCCGAGCGGCATCGAAGGCCGCGAGGCCGTCGGCCGCGGTGCCGGCCTCGACGATCGCGAATCCGAGCGGCTCCAGCAGGCCGCGCAGCACCGCGCGGTGCGACGGCTGGTCGTCGACGACCAGGATCGTGCGGCGGGGGCCGAGATAGCCGCTCAATGCCTGCGGCGCGATCCGCTCGCCGGCTTCGCGCAGCGCCGGCAGGTAGGCGCGCACCATGAAGCTGCTGCCAACGCCCGGCGTGCTGCGCAGCTTGACGTCGCCGCCCATCAGGTCGACCAGCATGCGGGTGATCGTCAGACCCAGGCCCGTGCCTTCGGCCATCGCCGCGCCCTCGGCCCGCTCGAACGGCAGGAAGATCCGCTCGATGTCCGCCTCGGCGATGCCGATGCCGGTGTCCTCGACCTGGATGTGGGCGATCTCGCGCAGATGGCGCACGCGCAGCGTGACCGAGCCGGCGGCGGTGAACTTGATCGCGTTGCTCAGCAGGTTGATCAGGATCTGGCGCAGCCGCTTCGGATCGGCGTGGACCTGCCGGGGCAGGTGGGCATCGATCTCGGCGCGGAACCGCAGGCCCTTGTCGGTGGCCAGCGGCTCGAACATCCGCACGATCTGGTCGAGGAACTCGGGCAGCTCGATCGGTTCGCGCTCGAGGCGCAGCTTGCCGGCCTCGATGCGCGACAGCTCGAGCAGGCCGTCGACGAGACCGGTCAAGTGCTCGCCGTTGCGCCGGATCGTGCCGACCGCGTCGCGCTGCGGCGTCGACAGCGAACGGTCGCGCAGCAGGATCTGCGAATAGCCGAGGATGCTGTTCAGCGGCGAGCGCAACTCGTGGCTCATGCCGGTGACGAAGCGGCTCTTGGCCAGGCTGGCGTTCTCGGCATGCTCCTTGGCGCGCTGCAGCAGCGCGTCGGTCCGGCGGTGGGCATCGATCTCCTTCTGCAACAACTGGTTCTGCCGTTCGGACTCCTGTTGCGCGATCTGGCGGCTCTCGTTGGTCAGCACGAGCCACCACGACGCGATCGCGGCGAGCAGGCCCAGCGCCAGGAAGATCTTGAGGAACAGGAAGCGCAGCGCGGACGGCGACTGCTCGACGAAGGCGTCGCCGCGATAGGTCTCCTGCGTGTACAGCAGCCACAGCAGCGCGCCGAACACGAGCATCATGCCGGCCAGCAGCAGGCACTGCTGCAGCGAACGCTGGACGGTCGCGGGCGCCAGGCGGTGCGGAAGCCAGCGCTGCAGCAGGTCGACGAGTTGCTCGTGCGGGCGCTTGCCCGGCTTGCAGCGGTCGTTGCAACGCGCTTCGAGCGTGCAGCACAGCGAGCAGATCGCGCCGTTGTAGGCCGGGCAGGCGGCCATGTCGTCGGCCTCGAAGCGGTTGCGGCAGACGACGCAGCGCAGCGTGCGGTGGCGCGGGCCGAAGTCGACCGGCTCGCGCGCGATCGCGTAGCGGCCGCGCGTGGCGAGCGCGATCAGCGGCGCGCAGGCGAACGAGACGCCCAGCGCGATCGCCGACGACGCGCTGCGCGCCCCGTCGCCGAACACGCCGGAGTACGCGGCGATCGACGACAGCGAGGCGATGCACATCGCGCCGAATCCCGACGGATTGATGTCGTGCAGGTGCGCGCGCTTGAACTCGATGCGACGCGGCGACCAGCCGAGCGGCTTGCTGACGACGAGGTCGCCGACCAGCGCGCCGACCCAGGCGACGGCCAGGTGCGAATACAGGCCGAGCACGCGCTCGAGCGCCTCGAACACGCCGAGCGTCATCAGCAGCACGGCGATGACGACGTTGAAGAACAGCCAGACGACGCGGCCCGGATGGCTGCGCGTCAGGCGCGCGAAAAAGTTGGACCAGGCCAGCGATCCGGCGTACGCGTTGGTGACGTTGATCTTGATCTGCGAGACGACGACGAACACGCCGGTCAGCAGCACGGCCAGGCCGCCGGGGCCGACCACGTACTCGAAGCCGACCCGGTACATGTGCGTGGGCTCGACGGCCTGCGCGGCCGTGGCGCCGTGCCGGATCGCCAGCGACGCGAGGAACGCGCCGGCCACCATCTTGATCGCGCCGGGCACGATCCAGCCGGGGCCGGCGGCGACGACGGCCAGCCACCAGCGGACGCGGTTCTCGCGCGTGCGCTCGGGCATGAAGCGCAGGAAGTCGACCTGCTCGCCGATCTGTCCGATCAGCGCGGCGATGACGGTGGCGGCGGCGCCGAACGCCGCCCACGAGAACGCGTCGCCGTCGGCGCCGCCGCCGCGCAGCGAACCGAGCGAATGGAAGGCCTGCGGATCCTTGATCGCGATCGCGATGAACGGCGCCAGGCCCAGCATCAGCCATATCGGCTGCGTCCACAACTGCAGCCGCGACAGCAGCGTCACGCCGTGCGTGACCAGCGGAATGATGACGACGACGCTGATCAGGTAGCCGAGCCAGCGCGGCAGGCCGAACCACAGCTCGAGCGCCTGCGCCATGATCGCCGACTCCAGCGCCAGGAAGATGAACGTGAAGCCGGCGTAGATCAGCGAGGTGATCGTCGAGCCGAGGTAACCGAAGCCGGCGCCGCGGGCGACCAGGTCCATGTCCAGCCCGTTGCGCGCGGCCTGGTAAGCGATCGGCAGGCCGGTCAGGAACAGCAGCACGCTGACCACGGCGATCGCCGACATCGCGCTGGACAAGCCGTAGCTGAGCGTGATCGACGCGCCGATCGCCTCGAGCGCGAGGAACGACACCGCGCCCCATGCGGTGTTCGCCACGCGCAGCATGCTCCATTTGCGAAAGTGCCGCGGCGTGAAACGCAGCGCGTAGTCCTCGAGCGTCTCGTCGGCGACCAAGCGGTTGTAGTCGCGACGAATCTTGATGATCTTCTGGACGGGGCGGGCATCGCGGACGGTGGGAGGAGTCGGCATGTCCACATCGGTTCAAGCAAGGTTCGTGCCTTTCTGGCGCTTACCTTGCCCGATCGCCGGCGGATCCGCGATACGTCAATTGACGTATTCCGGCGTGGCCGGCGCTCCCTTGAAGATGCGAGCCATGACGCCGCACCCGTTTGGTTGGCCGGCCTCTCTTCCAACAGGAGTGTGATCGAACATGACCGATTCTCGTGATCCGTTGTCCGCGAACCGCCGCCGTCTCGTGCAGGGGCTAGGCGCGCTGCCGCTGATCGGCGTGCCCGGGCTGGCGCTGGCGCAGCAGTTCCCGACCGCGAAGATCAACACGACCAAGCTGGCGATCACCGACACCGAAGTGACCGTCGGCCAACTGCATTCGGCGACCGGCACGATGGCGATTTCCGAGACCGGTTCGATCCAGGCCGAGCAGCTCGCGATCGACCAGATCAACGCGATGGGCGGCGTGCTGGGCCGAAAGATCAAGGTCATCAAGGAGGACGGCGCGTCGGACTGGCCGACCTTCGCCGAGAAATCGAAGAAGCTGCTGGTCAACGATCGCGTCGCCGCGGTGTTCGGCTGCTGGACGTCGGCCTCGCGCAAGGCCGTGCTGCCGATCTTCGAGAAGGAGAACGGAATGCTCTATTACCCGACCTTCTACGAAGGCCTGGAGCAGAGCAAGAACGTGATCTATACCGGCCAGGAGGCGACGCAGCAGATCCTGTGGGGCCTGGACTGGGTGTCGAAGGAGAAGGCCGCCAAGACCTACTTCCTGGTCGGATCGGACTACATCTGGCCGCGCACGTCGATGAAGATCGCGCGCAAGCACATCGAGCAGCACCTGCAGGGCAGCAAGGTCGTCGGCGAGGAGTATTACCCGCTGGGCCACACGAACTTCAACTCGCTGATCAACAAGATCAAGATCGCCAAGCCCGACGTCATCTACTGCGCGGTGGTCGGCGGCTCGAACGTGTCGTTCTACAAGCAGTTGAAGGCCGCCGGCATCACGGCGGACAAGCAGAAGCTGCTGACGATCTCGGTGACCGAGGACGAGGTGTTGGGCATCGGCGGCGAGAACATAGCCGGCTTCTACGCGTGCATGAAGTACTTCCAGTCGCTGGACAACGCCAACAACAAGAAGTTCGTCGAGGCGTTCAAGGCCAAGTACGGCCCGAAGGCCGTGATCGGCGACGTGACGCAGGCCGCTTACCTCGGTCCGTGGCTGTGGAAGGCGACCGTCGAGAAGGTCGGCAGCTTCGACGTGGACAAGATCGCCGAGGGATCGACCGGCATCGAGTTCAAGGAAGCGCCCGAGGGCTACGTGAAGATCGACGCCAACCACCACCTGTGGTCGAAGGCGCGCATCGGCCAGGCGCAGCTCGACGGCCAGTTCAAGGTCGTGGCCGAGTCGCCCGAGCTGATCAAGCCTGATCCGTTCCCCAAAGGCTATCAATGAGCGCGGCGACGCCGCCGAGGGAGCAACCCCGATGACCGTGAACGACATGTTCAACATCGGCCTGATGCAGGGATTCGCGGGCCTGAGCCTGTTCAGCGTGCTGCTGCTGATGGGGCTGGGCCTGGCGATCATCTTCGGGCAGATGGGCGTGATCAACATGGCGCATGGCGAGTTCATGACGGTCGGCGCGTACACGATCTACATGGCCTCGACGCTGGTCGACGGCTACGCGCCGGGTCTGCAGCAGTCGTACTTCCCGTTCGCGATCGCGGTCGCGTTCGGGCTGGCGTTCGCGCTGGGCTGGCTCGCCGAGTGGGCATTGATCCGGCACCTGTACAAGCGGCCGCTGGACACGCTGCTGGCGACCTGGGGGCTGTCGCTGGGGATGCAGCAGGTGTTCCGCTCGACGTTCGGGCCCAAGGAGGTCAGTCCGACGCTGCCCGATTGGCTGATGGGCTCGTGGGTGCCGGTCGAAGGGGTCGACATCCCGATCAACGGCCTGTTCGTGATGGGCCTAACGCTGCTGGTGACGGCGCTGGTGATGCTGGCGATGTACCGGTCGCGCTGGGGGCTCAGGGTCCGGGCGACGGTGTCGAACCGGATGATGGCGAACGCGATCGGCATCGACACGCGCCGGACCGACCGGCTGACCTTCGCGATCGGCTGCGGCGTGGCCGGAATCGCCGGCGCGGCGTTCACGACGATCGGCTCGACGGGCCCGACCAGCGGGTCGCTGTACATCGTCGACGCGTTCCTGGTCGTGACCTTCGGCGGCGCGGCGAGCCTGCTGGGCACCGTGGCCTCGGCGTTCGGCATCGCGCAGACGCAGTCGATCAGCGAGTTCTTCCTGACCGGATCGATGGCACGGGTGCTGACGCTGCTGATCGTGGTGGTGATCCTGATGCTGCGTCCGCAGGGCTTGTTCGCCAGCAAAGTGAGGAAGGCCTGATGAACGGGGGTAAGCGCAACGGAGCGATCGGCGGCCTGGCGCTGCTGGCGCTGGTGATCCTGGTGGTGTTTCCGGCCACGCTGGACATCTTCCGGCTGAACATGGTCGGCAAGTACCTGACCTACGCGTTCGTCGCGATCGGACTCGTGATGCTGTGGGGCTGGGGCGGGATCCTCAGCCTGGGCCAGGGGATCTTCTTCGGGCTCGGCGGCTATGCGATGGCGATGTTCCTGAAGCTCGAGGCCTCGGACCCGGAGGCGACGAAGATCCAGTCGACGCCGGGGATTCCGGACTTCATGGACTGGAACCAGTTGACCGAGCTGCCGGCCTGGTGGGTGCCGTTCAAGCACCTGCCGTTCGCGCTGATCGCGGTGGTGGCGGTGCCGGTGGCGCTGGCCTTCGTCATCGGCTTCGCGATGTTCAAGCGGCGGGTCAGCGGCGTGTACTTCGCGATCATCACGCAGGCGGTGGCGCTGATCCTGACCGTGCTGATCATCGGGCAGCAGGGTTATACCGGCGGCGTCAACGGCATCACCGATCTGAAGACGCTGCTGGGCTGGGACATCCGCACCGATTCGGCCAAGTACGTGCTGTATTTCGTCAACGCGGCGCTGCTGCTGGTCTCGATCGCGCTGTGCTGGTGGGTGCAGTCCAGCAAGCTGGGCACGCTGCTGCTGGCGATGCGCGACAAGGAGAACCGGGTCAGGTTCTCCGGTTACGACGTCGGCATGTTCCAGATCTTCGCGTTCTGCCTGGCGGCCGGGTTGGCCGGGATCGGCGGCGCGATGTTCACGCTGCAGGTCGGCTTCATGTCGCCGTCGTTCGTCGGCATCGTGCCGTCGATCGAGATGGTGATCTTCGCGGCCGTCGGCGGCCGGATGTCGCTGGTCGGGGCCGTGTACGGCACGCTGCTCGTGAACTTCGGCAAGACGTACTTCTCGGAATCGTTCCCCGATCTGTGGCTGTTCCTGATGGCGGCGCTGTTCATCGGCGTGGTGCTGGCGTTCCCCGATGGGCTGGCCGGCGTGTACCAGAAGTACGTCGCGCCGAGGCTGTTCGGCCGCAAGGCGGGCCGGGCGACGACGGCGGCAGTGGGGGCGGCAGCGACGGCGGCGGCGGCGGCCGACGAGAGCGGGACGGTCGACGCCGGCAGGCCGGCTGGCGCGACGAGCATCGCTACCGGGGGTAGTGGTGCAGCGGGTAATGGTGCCGGGGGTGTTGGTGCTGGAGGAAGCGGCGCTGAGGGGAAAGGCGCGGCCGGCGGGGGCGCTCTGGGTAATGGCGCCGTGGGCAACGGTGGGCCCAGGGTCCACGGACAAGGAGCCTGAGCAATGGCGGGCAACACACCGATCGTGCTGGCGGTCGAGGGGCTGACGGTCTCGTTCGACGGGTTCAAGGCCGTCGACGACATCAACCTGTACGTGGAGAAGGGCGAGCTGAGGGTCATCATCGGGCCGAACGGCGCGGGCAAGACGACGCTGCTGGACCTGATCTGCGGCAAGACCAAGGCCAGCAGCGGCAAGGTGACCTTCGGCGATCAGCAGATGACCCGGCTGCGCGAGTACGAGATCGTGCGCGCCGGGATCGGACGCAAGTTCCAGACGCCGTCGATCTACGAGAACCTGAGCGTGTTCGACAACCTCAAGGTCTCGTATCCGCGCGGGCGCGGCGTGTTCGGCGCGCTGGCGTTCAGGACGACCGCCGACGTGATCGAGCGGATCGATTCGGTGGCGCGCGAGATCGGGCTGCACGAGCAGCTCCGGACCGAGTCGGGGCTGCTGTCGCACGGCCAGAAGCAGTGGCTCGAGATCGGCATGCTGCTGATGCAGGAGCCCGAGTTGCTGATGCTGGACGAGCCGATCGCCGGGATGAGCGTGCGCGAGCGCGAGCTGACGGCCGAGCTGCTGACGAAGATCTGCCAGAACCGGTCGATGATCGTCATCGAGCACGACATGGAGTTCGTCGCGCGGATCGCGCACAAGGTAACGGTGATGCACCAGGGCCGGATCCTGGCCGAAGGGCCGATGGAGAAGGTGCAGGCCGATCCGAAGGTGATCGATGTCTACCTCGGTCACTGAGCGCGGGTGGGTGATCCGGCAACCACGCAAAGGGAGCGCAAGGCGATGCTGAAGGTGACGGACCTGCATGTTGGTTATGGGCAGAGCGAGGCGCTGCACGGGCTGAGCTTCGAGACCGGCCGCAACGAGGCGCTGGCCGTGATGGGGCGCAACGGGATGGGCAAGACGACGCTGTTCAAGTCGCTGATCGGCGCGCTGCAGATGACGTCCGGACGGATCGAGCTCGACGGACGCGACCTGAGCCGCGCGGAGAGCTTCCAGCGCTCGCGGGCGGGGATCGGCTACGTGCCGCAGGGGCGCATGATCTTTCCGACGCTGACCGTGCAGGAGAACATCGAGACCGGGATGGAGAAGTCGGCCGGCAAGCGGATACCGGACGAGATCTACGCGCTGTTTCCGGTGCTCCACGAGATGAGGAAGCGCAAGGGCGGCAACCTGTCGGGCGGACAGCAGCAGCAACTGGCGATCGCGCGGGCGCTGGTGACCGATCCGAAGGTGCTGCTGCTCGACGAGCCGACCGAGGGGATCCAGCCGTCGATCATCAAGGACATCGCCCGCGCGCTGAACGAGATCCGCAAGATGCGACAGATCACGATCATCGTGTCCGAGCAGATCCTCAGTTTCGCGATGGACGTCGCCGACCGGCTGATCGTGATCGAGGGCGGGCGCTTCGTGCACGAAAGCCCGCGCGACCGGATCGACGCCGCGCGGATCAAGCAGTACCTGTCGGTCTGAGCGCATCGATGCGCGGCCGGCAATGGTTCCAGTACGCCCCAACCCGAGAATGACTAAGGAGAGCTGAGCGATGGCCGAAACACTGATCAAGGTCGATCTGAAACAATCGCCGTACGACAACGAGAAGGTCCACAACCGCTGGCACCCTGACGTGCCGATGGCGACCTGGGTCAAACCCGGCGACGATTTCGTGCTCGAGACTTATGACTGGACCGGCGGCTACATCAAGAACGACGACTCGGCCGACGACGTGCGCGACGTCGACCTGACGACCGTGCACTTCCTGTCGGGGCCGGTCGGCGTCCACGGCGCCGAGCCCGGCGACCTGCTGGTCGTCGACCTGCTGGACATCGGCGCCAAGCCCGACAGCCTGTGGGGCTTCAACGGCTTCTTCTCGAAGCAGAATGGCGGCGGCTTCCTGACCGAGCACTTCCCGCTCGCGCAGAAGTCGATCTGGGACTTCCACGGCATGTTCACCGATTCGCGCCACGTGCCGGGCGTGCGCTACGCGGGCCTGATCCATCCGGGGCTCATCGGCTGCCTGCCCGATCGCAAGTTGCTCGAGGCCTGGAACCAGCGCGAGGTCGATTTCATCGCCACCGATCCGGCCCGCGTGCCGCCGCTGGCCAATTCGCCGTTCGCCGCGACCGCGCACATGGGGGCGCTGAAGGGCGACGCGCGCGACAAGGCCGCCGCCGAGGGCGCGCGCACGGTGCCGCCGCGCGAGCACGGCGGCAACTGCGACATCAAGGACCTGTCGCGCGGCGCGAAGATCTACTTCCCGGTGTACGTCGACGGCGCGGGCCTGTCGGTCGGCGACCTGCACTTCAGCCAGGGCGACGGCGAGATCACGTTCTGCGGCGCGATCGAGATGGCCGGCTGGGTGCACATGAAGGTCGGGCTGATCAAGGACGGCATGGCCAAGTACGGCATCAAGAACCCGATCTTCAAGCCGAGCCCGATCACGCCGAAATACGACGACTACCTGATCTTCGAAGGCATCTCGGTCGACGAGCAGGGCAGGCAGCACTACCTGGACGTGCACGTCGCTTATCGCCAGGCCTGCCTGAACGCGATCGAGTACCTGAAGAAGTTCGGCTACTCGGGTGCGCAGGCGTACTCGATCCTGGGCACCGCGCCGGTGCAGGGCCACATCAGCGGCGTCGTCGACATCCCGAACGCCTGCGCGACGCTGTGGCTGCCGACCGACATCTTCGACTTCGACATCAAGCCGAACGCCGACGGACCGGTGAAGTTCCTCGACGGCTCGGTGCAGATGCCGATCTCGCCCGACAAGTGACGACTCGCGCGAATCCCATGCCCACTTATGACTTCCGATGCGCCGATTGCGGCGATTTTCCGGTGATGCGGCCGATGTCGCGGCGCGACGAACCCTGCTCGTGCCCGCGTTGCGGCACGGCGGCCGTGCGCGTGCTGATCAGCGCGCCGATGTACGCCGGCATGGACCCGGGCCGGCGGCTGGCGATGGCGACCAACGAGAAGGCGCGCCACGCGCCGGTCTCGTCGGTCGAATACAAGGCGCGCCACGGCGCCGGCTGCGGCTGCTGCGGCGGCGGGCGGCGCGCGAGCGGCGCGCTGACGAGCCCGTCCGGGGCCAGGAGCTTTCCGGGGCGCAGGCCCTGGCAGATCAGCCACTGATCGCGCGGCAGGCGCAGGAGGCCATCGGGTACCTTGCCGCGTGTGCCCCTGGCCCCCGGGCCGCTGTTCTGTGCCGCCAGTTGCCAGCACGGCGGCACCGCGAGTATTATCGATCGGCAACCGGTAATACGCTTGTGATGAATACGCTGACTGTCAAGATCTCGCCCGCCCTGGAGCAGAAGTTGCTGGAGGCGGCGCGGCATGCCCGACTGAGCAAGTCCGAGCTGGTGCGTCGTGCGCTGGCCGCCTATGTCGCGCGCCCGGCCGATGGTGCGGAATCGTTCGTGTCAGCGCTCGACCAGGCTGGTGAGCTGGTCGGTTGCTTCGAAGGAGGCCCGCCGGATCTGGCGTCCAACCCCCGGCACCTCGACGGCTTCGGCCGGGTATGACGGTTCTGCTGCTCGA